>JAOTVC010000085.1 GCA_029863585.1 Alphaproteobacteria bacterium
GGATCGCCGCGGGGGGCCTGTTGTCGGCAGTTCTGATCTGGGGGGTGATGGAGGCGTTCCGGCGCTGTCACCGTGCCGCCGTCCTGCGCGAGGTGATGGAGGGAACCCTCAAGATTACCGCCATGGTGTTCGTGATCTTGATCGGCGCCGCTCTTTTCGCACTGGTATTCCGGGGGTTCGGCGGCGACCGAATGGTTCACGAATTCCTGACAAGCATGCCCGGTGGCGCGGTGGGCGCCATGATGTTCGTGATGGTGACCCTCTTCGTGCTGGGGTTCTTCCTCGATTTCATCGAGATCATTTACGTCGTGGTGCCGATCGTCACGCCGGCGCTGATGGCTCTCGGCCTCGATCCGTTGTGGATCGGCGTGATGATCGCCGTCAATTTGCAAACCAGCTTCCTGACGCCGCCCTTCGGCTTCGCGCTGTTTTACCTGCGCGGCGTCGCGCCGAAGGAGGTCACCACATTTCACATCTATGGCGGGGTCGCGCCGTTCATCGCCATTCAGGTCTTGGCGCTGGTCATCCTGGCACTGTTTCCGGCATTGGTTCTGTGGCTGCCCAAGCTGATCTACGGCTGAGCGCTTGCCGATGGCGGGGTCAGCGGGAGGCGATTAGAACTGGCCGTCGGGCTCCAGGCCCAGCAGGTATTTTCCCTGGCGCGTGGCGCCGGCGTCCCAATTCAGGCTGATGTGGTGGGAGATGGCGTTGATGTCGCGCCAGGCGCGGCCGATGCGATTGGCGGTGTTGATGCCGCCGATGCCGCTGACCGTATAGAGGCCGTTGATCGCTTCCAGCGCCAGTTTCACCACATAGGCATGGGTCAGGCGGTTGCGCAGGCGCATCTCCAGGCTCACGGCATCGCCGGCGTCAGCCGCCGCGTGGGTCTCTTCCAGGTCTCTCATGATCATCAGTTGCGCGGCATCGAGCGCCGCCGTCGCTTCAGCGAGGCGCGCCTGCACGGCGGCGAACTCGGCCATCGGTCGGGCCGCACCCATGGCAATGGTCTTGCGCAGCTTGGTCTTTTCGATGAACTCCTCGATCGCACCCTTGAGCGCGCCGAGCACGGGGCCGGTGATCGCCGTCGGGATGACTGCGAACATCGGGATGCGGTAGAGCGGCCGGTCATGGGCCAGGGCACCCGGGGAGGTGCCGGATTTGGCGTCTTCGATATCGAGACGGCGATGGGCGGGTACGAAGACGTCGTCGCACACGATTCGCTTGCTGCCGGTCGCCGCGAGGCCCGAGGTGTCCCAGTCGTCGTCGATGCCGTAGGATTCGGCCGGCACCAGGGTAAACCCCGGAACCGGGCGGGCGCCGCCGTCGGCGGATGGGAAGCGCGCGCCGAGGATCGCCCACTGGCCGTGGTCACAGCCGCTGGCAAACGGCCAGGACCCGGAGAGCCGCCAGCCGCCGTCGGCGGGCGTGGCCTCGGCCACGGGGGTGTAGGAGCCGAAGGCCACGGCATCGGGATCGGATCCCCAGACGTCTTCCTGGGCTTCGATGGGGAAATTGGCGATCAGCCATTGATGCATGATCGCGAGGTCGAGCACCCAGGCGGTCGAGGCGCAGCCTTGGCCGATTTCCATGGCGATTCGGATGATCATGGCAAAATCGTATTCGAAGCCGCCGAATCGTTCGGGTTGGAGGACGCGGAAGAATTCCGCCTCCCGGAAGGCGGCGATCACTTCGGGGGCGACCATGCGCCGGCGCTCGGCTTCATCGGCCCCATCGCGCACCATCGGGATCAGCGCCCGGGCCCGGTGGATCAGCTCGTCGGGTGGCGTCTTGGCGGTATTCGAGGTTTCCATATCACGAGAGGCTTGTGAAAATCGCGGATTTCCCAGGGGCTCCGGGCCAAGGCTGACATGGCGGCGGTCCCGGCACAAATGAAATATGCGGCGGTTCCGCGGCATCGCGGAGATGGCAGAGCGGGTTAGAGCGCGGCGGCCCGCAGCGCCGTGTCGCCGATCCGCCCCTTGCCCCGAATCGCCCGATACATTTGAAGGTTCTCCAACACCCGCTGGACGTAGTTCCGGGTTTCGTCGAACGGGATCATCTCGATCCAGTCCACCGGGTCGATCTGGCCGGTACGGAAATCGCCGTGCTCGCGCAACCAGCGCCGCGCGCGGCTGGGGCCTGCGTTATAGGCCGCCAGGGCCAACACGTAGGAACCGCTGAATTCCTCCAGGACATGGGCGAGATAGGCCGTTCCGATGGTGAGATTGTATTCCGGGTCGTTCAGGCGTTGGCGGGAGAACGGCAGTTTGAGGCGCCGGGCAACCAGTTTGGCGGTTGCCGGCATCACCTGCATCAGTCCCCGGGCACCGGCCCAGGACAGCGCCTCCTGGTCGAACGCGCTCTCCTGGCGCATCAGGGCCAGCAGCAGGGCGTCCTCTACCCCGCGCAGGTCGTCGGGCAGCGGCTCCTGGGGCCAACCGGCATGGATCAGGACGGCGTGTTTTCTAAGGGCCCGTTTGGCGGAGCGCAGCGCGACATCGGGGCGCGCGGCACCTTGGGCGATGCGCGCCGCCATGGCAGCCTCCGCCGGTGTCTTGGAGGTGAGGGTGAGGTGGCGGACGAAGGCCCTGAGGTGATTGCGGTCGCGGCTGGCAGCGATGAGTTTGGCAGCGCGCACGACCTCGCGGTTGAGATAGGCCGCGGCCGTCGCGCTGTCGGGATGGGGGCCGGCGGGCAGCGGCTTGCCGCCCTTGATGCCTAGTTTGCCGAGCGCGAGCTGGCCGTAGAAGACGGTGAAATAGCGTCCCGCCTTGACGTACCAGTCGCGGGCAAGGGCGGTGTTGTTCTGCGCCTCGGCCGCGCGCCCGGCCCAGTACGCCGCCCGGGCGCGGCTGACCGGATAGCTGACATTGGACCACATCCGCGCGAAATGGCCGGCCGCGGTCTTGGCATCCTTGAGGTAGCGGAGCGCGATCCAGCCGGCCAGCCATTCGGCGTCGGCAAAGCCCGCGCCTTTGGTCTGGCGATGGGAATGGGCGAGGCGGTAGGCCACGCTGACGTCGCCCCGGTCCAGCGCGCGGCGTGCCAACGTGCCCCGCTCCTCCCACCACAGAGCGGTTCGCGGCAGGGTCTTGGGCAATTGCGACAAGAGTGCGATGGCTTCCTGATCGCGGCCCTTGCGCCGGCGCCAGCGGAGCCGCTCATAGACGAATCCCGGATCACTCATCCGGTCCTCCGGTATGCGGCGGACGGCCCAGTCCACGCCTCCGCGAAAACGCCTGAGGCGCATCCGGGCGATGGCGACGATGCGGTCCTTGCCGTCGACCCGGCGGAGCATACGCCGCGCCTCCCAGGAACGGCCGTCCCACAGCAGCCGGTCGAGCCGTTTGACGTGATCTTCGGCGGTGAGAAAGCCGCGAAATCGCTTGTGGAACCGGCGTTCGTCGCGGGCGGCGAAATTCATGTTGACCCAGGCATGGCGTACGGTGCGCCGTGCAAGGGCGTTTTCGCCGGTCGATTGGAAAGACAGGGCGAGCCAGGTCGCGCCGACCGGGGTCAGGGGCGGATGACGGCCAAGCCAGTCGATGACACGGGACGGCGGGATGGAAGGGTCGAGCTTGCCTTCCGCGTTTTCCCGCAGGCTATCCAATTCCGGCCAGTCCGGGTTCTGATCGACGAAAACGGCGATCTCTTCAAAGGTTCCGGGTTCGCCCAGGGTGGAGAACCGGATCCAATCCACCACTTTGCTCAGCAGGGGATTGCCGTTTTGCCGGGCCAAAGCATAGGCCTTTTTCCAGTGGCCCAGTGCCACCGCGGCGAAGACGGGTTCGGCGCTGCGATGGGCGGGCATCCGCGGCGGCCGGGGATGCGGGATCGCGGCTTCGGCACTGCGGGAGGTCAATACGTCCGCCGCCCAGCCGGGGGTCGCGGCGCCCGCCGTTGCCAGCGCCCAGGCGGCCAGCGCCAGACAAGGAGCGGCCAGCCGGCGCGGGCCGGCGGCGGCAAGGCGATTTCCAAAGATACGCAAGGTTTGCACCATAATCCTAGGAACTGATCGTTCCGGGCGATGCCCGGTCTCTCCCCGCGGACGGTGTTTGCCGCCGCGAAGCCTGCCTGTTTCTATTTTAGGGGTCGGCATGGTTAATGGGAAGTTAGCGCTGAGTCGCTTATAGCGGGGTCTTGCGGGGATTGGGGGCGGCAAAGGATTCCAAGACCTGCGCCTCGATCACTCTCGGTCAGGTCGCCGCGGTCGGCGAGACGGCTCCATTGCGGCGCCGCTTGCCTTCCGATCGCCAATGGTGCAGCTTCCGGTCAAAACACACAGGATGTCACCCATGGCCGATCCCGAGCAGTCAAACGCCGATCAGCTTGCCTTCTGGAACGGGCCGGGCGGCCCCATCTGGGTGGCGCGGCAGGACCATACCGACATCACCCTGGCGCCGGTGTCCGACGCATTGATTGCCCTCGCCGCGCCGCAGGCCGGTGAACGGGTGCTGGACGTCGGCTGCGGCTGCGGAGCATCCACCTTGGACCTTGCGCGCGCGGTCGGACCCTCCGGCCATGTAACAGCGCTGGACATCTCCGCGCCCATGCTGGCGGAGGGAAAGGCGCGTGCCGAGGCGGCCGGCATCGGCAATGTGACCTGGCAGCAGGCGGATGCCGCGACGGCGGCGCTCGATGGGTTTGATCTGTTGGTGTCGAATTGCGGCTTGATGTTCTTCGGTGACCCGGTCGCGGCCTTTTCCCACCTGCGCGCCGCCGCCGATCCCGGCGCCCGGATGGCGTTCGTCTGCTGGCGATCGCTTGCGGAGAATCCTTGGATGGGGGTGCCGATGAACGCGGCCGCCCGACACCTGCCGCCGCGGCCGAAACCGGACCCGGAGGCCCCGGGAATGTTCGCCTTCGCCGATCCCAAGCGCGTCTCCCGGATACTCACCGATGCCGGTTGGGGACCGCCGCAGCTCGACAAGCTCGATGTCGATCTTGACATTGCCGCGGGCCGCGGGCTGGACGAGGCGGTGGTTCAGTCGACCCAGATCGGCGCCGTCAACAGCTGGTTGCGCGGCAAGCCGGCGGATGTCGTCGCAGCCGCCACCGCGTCGATCCGCGAGGCCTTGGCGCCGTATGCGGATGGCGCCGCCGTGCGCCTTCCGGGTGCGATATGGCTGGTCAGCAGCGCCGGCGGGTAGACTTGTACCCTGGGGCGAAGCGGCACTTCGGTTTACGTGAACCGTTACCTCGTCGGTTCAGTCAATGCGATTTTCAATTTCGGTAGCCGCGGCGCCGATACTCACGGTCGTCGCCGCGCCGGTCATGATGATCTCCCTCGGCATGGGATGGACCATGGTAGCGGGGCCCATGGTCGCGCCCGTGCCAGTGGTGGCAGGCGGACAATCCCAACAGCGCCACGAGAGCGGTGCCGGCGACCAATAGTTTTTTCTTGTCCGGAACCTTCATTGTCCTCTCCGAATCGTAATTCGATGCTCGATCGCGGAGGCTAACGAGATCGAGGTGAACTTGATCTGAAGGGATCGTTCATGTTCCATTCAGAAAAACGGAAAGGCGCGCCGCGCCCGGGTTGGGGCTTCCCCCGCGCCAGGTGCCGGCTTTCTTGTGGCGGCAATCGAGGGCTCAGGAGTCCTGATCACGGAATCCGGATTTTGGATTGCCGGAGGTGCATACCAATTGGCGGTTGGGGCGCGAGGAAGGCAAAACCGTTCAGCGCCAAGATGGATAGAGACAACGTTTTCATTTTCGGTCTCCCAGTCATTGACGATCGAATGGCGCGGCGACTTTTCTAGCCACCCGTATCAGCCAGGCGCTGATGGCGCCCCACGCCCGCCAGGCATGTCCAAGTCCGGTGTCAACTGCCACCCGGGCCCGCGCTAGCGACCGCGTGTCGGTCGCGGCCGGCCGTCGCGCCTTTCAAGAACGATCGGAGTGGCTCTCCTCCGATCGCCGCGCCTTAGGCGTTTTCTTCTTCCAAGGGTGGAATGACCTCTCCTTCCGGCGCTTCCCGATCCGGGCGGATCTCGTCGTATCCGTTGGTCGAGAGGTCGATGTTGTTGCCGTCCGGATCCATCCCCCGGTATTCGGTGTAATGCCGGTCTCCGGGGCGCTTGGCGGGAACGGGATAACCCAGTTCCTCGCAGCGTTCGATGTAGGGCTCGTTGGCGTCCACTTCGAAGCCGAAATGACTGAAGCCGCTCGGCTTGCCGTCCATCTTGTTGCGGTGGATGGAGAGATTCATGTAGCCGTCGGTCAGTGAATATCCGCCCTTGCTCGACTTGTAGACAATCTCCATCCCGAAGACATCCCTGTAATAGTGGGCGAGACGTTTGGGGTCGGTGGTGTTGAAGACGATATGTTTGATCTTGGCCATTTACGTTTCCTCCAAATCTGGGCGAGGGAGATGGACAGGCTGGCAATCTATCATCGCGGCTCCGGGGCGGAGTCCGAAGCAATATCCGCCGATCATTTGCCTTTCCCGATGTGGCGATTCTCTTGTGGTTCGTCCGGAATCTTGTCTCAATCTAATAGGCACATTCATATTAAACACGGATGCGGGCAGACAGGATAGGGGCGGTGTCTCCGTTTTTTTCCGTTCTATCCCCTCATCGCCGGGGCATCCGGCCTTGGCCATGAAGCATGGGGGCGCATAAAGCGCCGGCAGCCGGTTCGCCGCACGGGCGGGCCGGGGAGGGCGACACCGGCCATTCCCAGGGGCGTCGGTGGTTACCGCCCGCGGTTGCCCTGTGCCGAAAACTACTTGATGTTGATAAACGGCGTCGCCGATCCCGGAAGCATGGTGGTGGGCAGCACCCCGTTCCATTTTTCGGCCTTGATCAGTTCGACAAGGTTGACGTTCTGCTTGAGGGCATCGGCGCGGGCGCGGATCGCCGCCGCTTCCGCGTCGCCTTGCAACTTCGTGGCATCGGCTCTTGCCTGTGCCTCGGCTCGCAATGCGTCGGCGCGGCCGCGTGCCTGGGTGCGCGCGATGTCGGCCTGGACCTTTTCGCGTTCGAGATTCTGTTGCAGTTTCGCGACCTCGACCTCGGCCTGCATGCGGGCTTCGATGGAGCGCTCGAACTCCTTAGAAAAGTCGATGTTTTCGATCTGGATGCTGTCGATCAGGAGGCCGGTGTCTTTGACCGCCTCGCGAATCGCCTTTTCGGTCTCGAGTGCCAGCCTGCTGCGGCTTTCGATGGCTTCCTTGGCGTTGAACTTGCCGAACACGATCTTGCTTTCACCCTGAACGGCCGGGTCCAGAATGCGCGCGTCGTAGTCGCTCCCGAACCTCTCATAAACCTCCCTGACCCGGGAGGCATCGACGCGCGAGTTGACCGCGATCTGCAGCGTCGCCAGTTGGATGTCCTTCGAATAGGACGCAAGGTTCTTGTAGACCCGCTTATGGGTCCGGATGGAGATATCGATGACGGTCTCAAGAAGCGGGATCTTGAATCCGAGACCCGGTTCCGCGACCCGGACGAAGGCACCGTTGCGCAAGACCACCCCGCGTTCGCCTTGATCGACCGTGAACCACGAACCGGAGGCGATCAGAACGAGGAGTGCCGCAAAAAGCCCCAAGGCGAGGCGAGAGATGATATTGCCCGTCCACATGTTCCGTCCCTTTCAAGATTGAATTGCAACGCCGGCCCTCCCCCTGACAGCCGAACCTGGTATGGCGCAAGAGCCCGGTCTCCGGAAAACTCCGATTCTCCCACTGACGGCATTCTAGGCCAAAAATCCGACCTTCGGATTCGTCGGAAAGGCAAAATCAAGGATCCGTGCTCCCCAACCACGATACCTTCTTGGCATCGTCCGGTTGTTCTTTCTGGGCATGTTCCCTGCCTGGGCTTGGTTTGAAACCGCGATAGATGCCCCTAGAATGCAGGTCGACCCCAATGGGGGAGGGTGGAAAGCTACGGAGCTCAAAAATTGGCGGAAAACGCACCTACCGCGGGGGTGTCGGAATCAGGTGGCGGAAAGGGCAGTCCCGCGCATGACACGATAGCGCGCAGGCTACCATTCGGATTTCTCCCGTATCTTGGTGCCGGGGTTTCCATCGCATTTTGCTATGCCGATGCCCTTGGGGACCTGTTGGCCCCTCTGCTGGGGCTGAAGCCGGTCGCCATCAATCACCATTTGCAGGCCGTCTTGATGTGGGCCTCGGCATTGGTGGCGGTCATCGGGCTTCATCGGGATTCGCGTGTTCATGGAAATCGCATGCCTTTCGGCGTCGGCGTTGCCGGCTTTATGATCGTCGCGGGAACGCTCTACACCTTCTATGACATCCGGATCCTTATCCTGGGCTACCTCCTGCTTGTCGCCGCCGTGCTGCTGAACCCCATCAAGATGCTCGCCACGTTGAATCGTTCGGTTCATTCCAAGGCCAGCGAGTTGGCCGCCTTGAATGCCACATTGGAAGAACGCGTCAGCCGACAGGTCGAGGAAATCGAGCGTCTCGCCCGTCTCAGAAGGTTCCTCTCATCGGAGGTGGTCAACCTGATCACCGCCGCGGGCAAGGAATCCCTTCTTGAAAGTCACCGGCGCATGGTCGCGTGCCTGTTTTGTGATGTGCGGAACTTCACGGCGTTCTCCGATTCCGTGGAACCGGAGGAGGTCATGGACGTGTTGCAAAGCGTTCACAGTACAATCGGGAGCTTGGTCGAAGCCCACGGAGGGACCATCGGGTACCGTGCCGGCGACGGGCTCATGGTGATCTTCAACGACCCGCTGCCGTGCGATGATCCCGTGATGAAGGCGATCGTCCTGGCCGGGGAAATGAAGACCGCTTTCGCAGAGGTCCAACAGTATTGGTCCCGGCGCGGTCACGACATCGGTTTCGGAATCGGAGTTTCGTACGGCTATGCGACCTTGGGGTTGATCGGCTCCGAGGGACGTTACGACTATACCGCGATTGGAAATGCGGTGAATGTGGCGGCCCGGCTATGCGACCGCGCCGGGGACGGCGAAATCCTGGTGGATCAACGGGCCAAGGCGGAGATCGAAGGCAGGGTTCGGGCGACACCCAAGGGACCGATGGATCTCAAAGGGATCGCGAAGCCGGTCGACGCCTTCAATGTTGCATCGCCCCTTGACGGCGGATGAGGCTCAAATAACTCCTGCACTCTGTTCCGCTCCGGGTCATGGCCGAAAAGGAACCTTCGATGGATCGGACAGGGGATCGCCCGTCCAGTTCCGGATCGATGTTGAGTCCTCGGCCCCAACGAGGGCCCGTCGCCCGTATCCTTAGTTGAGCAGCGGCTTGGCGAAGATATCGGCGGTCACTTCGCTGACCCGCCGGCAGCCGACATAGGCCATGGTCTTTTCGAACTCGTTGTAGAGGATCGACAGCGCCTTCTCCGCGCCCGCCTGGCCGGCGACCGCGGTGCCGTAGAGCGTCGCGCGGCCGGTCAGCACCGCGTCCGCCCCCATGGCCAGCGCCTTGACCATATCGCTGCCGCGCCGGATTCCAGAGTCCAGGATCACCGTGGTGCGGGCGCCGACGGCGCGGACCACCTCGGGCAGCACGTCTATGGTGGGGGCGGCGGAATCCAGCGCCCTGCCGCCGTGATTGGAAACCACCACGGCGTCGGCGCCGTTCTCGACCGCGTGAACCGCATCTTCCTCGCGCAGGATGCCCTTGACGATCAGCTTGCGGGGCCAGAAATCGCGCATCCGGGCGATCTCGTCCCAGGTCATGGAAAGGTGGCGCCCGGGCCCCAGCTGGCCGACCTCTCCCCGGTTGATCCGATGCCGGTATTGTTCCGGATAATTTTCATGGCGCGGCATGCCGGTGGTGGCGACATAGCGCCCCATCACGCCGATCAGCCATTCGGGATGCAGCGCCATGTCGGTGATGGACCGTACCGACGGCTTGAACGGAACCCCGAACCCGTTTCGTTTGTTGTATTCCCGGTTGTTGCCGAGCGCGCTGTCGATGGTCACCACCAGGGCCTCGAACCCGGCATCCTTGGCGCGGGCGACCAGCTTGTAGGACTCTTCCACGTCGCCCCACATGTAGAGCTGGAACCACAGCCTGCCGCCGGCGACCTCCGCCACCCGTTCCATGGGCGTGACCGCCGGGGTGGCGAGGGTGAAGGGAACGCCCTTGGCGGCGGCCGCCTTGGCCAGCTCGACCTCGCCGTGATACCAGGTCATGCCAGCGACGCCGGTCGGCGCGATGGCCATCGGCAGCTCGGACCGCTTGCCGAGCAGTTCGATCCCCATGTCGCGCTCGCTGAGGTCGACCAGGAATCGGGTGCGTAACTTGAGCCGCTTGAAGGCTTCGCGGTTATCCGTCAGCGCGATCTCATCCTCGGCCCCCCGGTCGACATACTCGAACACCCCCTTCGGCAGGCGCCGCCGCGCATATTTCCGTAGGTCCGCGATATTGTAACAGTGATCCAGTCGCGACATGTTTGCCCCCTATGATACGTTTCCAGCGCCCCACGGAGAGGCGCGATTTTTGGGTGTTCGTCATGGGCGGTGTCTCCGCCTCGATTCAATACGCATCATTATAGCTGGACAGGCCGGCTCCGTAAGCGCCGCGCGCGGCCTTGGCAGGTGCCGCGCTGGCGGTTATGGTGCGGCGAAATGCGAAAGCCCCCGGAGCCAGCCAACCGGGGCAGGAGAACCACGATGTTCAAGGGATCATTCACCGCAATGATCACCCCGTTCAAGGACGGTGCGGTCGACGAGAAATCTTATCAGGACCTGGTCCAGCGCCAGCTCGATGCCGGCACCGACGGCCTGGTGCCGGTGGGCACCACGGGCGAATCGCCGACCCTGTCCCATGACGAGCACATGCGGGTGACCGAGCTCTGCATCGAAGTGGCACGCGGCACGGTACCCGTCATCGCCGGCACCGGATCCAACTCCACCGAAGAGGCGATCATGCTGCAACGCCACGCCAAGGAGGCGGGCGCCGATGCCGGGCTGGTGGTGACGCCGTATTACAACAAGCCGACCCAGGCAGGGTTGATCGCGCATTACACCGCGATCGCCGATGCCGTTGATCTGCCGATCATCATTTACAATATTCCAGGCCGCTCGGTCATCGACATGACCGTGGACACCATGACCATCCTGGCCGGGCACCCCAATATCGTCGGCGTCAAGGATGCCACCGCCGATCTGGTGCGCCCGCTCAAGACGCTGCTTGCCTGCGGCGATGACTTCTGTCAGCTGTCCGGCGAGGACGCGACGGTGGTGCCCTTCCTCGCCCAGGGGGGGCATGGCTGCATCTCCGTCACCTCCAATATCGCGCCCGGGCCCTGTGCCCAGCTCCACGCCGCCTGGCAGGCGGGCGACCTTGGCAAGGTGGCGGAGATCAATGCGCGGCTGCTGCCGGTGCATGATGCGATGTTCTGCGAAGCGAGCCCGGGGCCGGTCAAGTATGCGGCCGAACTGATGGGGCTGTGCGCGAGCGAGTTGCGCCTGCCGCTGGTCGAGATCACGCAGGCGTCCAAGCAGAAGGTCAAGAACGCTCTGTCGGGCGCCGGTCTGCTGGGATAGGACCATGGCCCGCAGAGCCAAACGGCTCCGTTCCGCCCAGGACCGTTTCGCCGCGCAGAACCGCAAGGCGCGGCGCGATTACTTCATCGAAGATACGATCGAGGCGGGGCTGGTGCTGTCCGGGGCGGAGGTCAAGGGGCTGCGGAGTGGCGGCGCTAATCTCAACGATTCCTATGCGCGGGAGCAGGGCGGCGAACTCTGGTTGATGAACGCCCATATCCCGCCCTATAAATATGCACCCGGCGGTGACCAAGACAGCCGGCGGCGGCGCAAGCTCCTGCTGCACCGCCGCGAACTCAACCGGCTGATCGGCGCGATCCAGCGCGAGGGCATGACCGCGGTGCCGCTTTCGATCTATTTCACCGACCGCGGCATCGCCAAGGTGGAACTGGGCCTGGCCAAGGGCCGGCGCAAGTTTGAAAAGCGCGAGCTCGAAAAACAGCGCGACTGGCAGCGGCAGAAGGGCCGCCTCATGCGCGAGAAAGGCTAGGCCAGGGGGGGCCTGGATCCGGGGCGATCTAGGCCTCTATGTCCGCCGCCCCTGGCCGCGTGCGGCCGCGCGCCTGAGATCGAGATAGACCCGGGCTTGATCGAAAATGAGTCGGAACATCTTCGGCGTCAAGCGGCCGGTATTGGTGTTGAGCCGCGAGCAATGATAACTCGAGAGGATCAGAACTCCCTTCGACGTCTCGAAGGCGGCGCCATGACCGAAAGGGGCCTGCTTGGGCCGGATGCCGAGCGCCTTAAGGGTCGAGCCGTGAGCCACTGTGCCCAGCGTCACGATGCAGCCTAGCCGGTCCATGGCGGCGATCTCGCGCTCAAGGTAGCTCCCGCAGACCCGGACTTCGGGACCCAGGGGCCGGTTCTGGGGCGGTACGCAGCGCACTGCGTTGGTGATCCGCGCATCCGTCAGCCGCAAGCCATCGTTTCGGCGCGCGCCGTAGGTGCCTTTGGCGAATCCCGTAGCCAATAGCGTCGGATACAACAACTCGCCCGCGAAATCCCCGGTGAAGGGGCGTCCGGTGGCGTTGGCCCCGCGCAATCCCGGCGCCAGGCCGACGATCAGCAGCCGCGCCTTGGTTTCACCGAAAGCCGGTACCGGGCGGTTGTGCCAGTCCGGATGTGCGCCTCGGTTTTCCGCCCGGAATTGGGCCAATCTTGGGCAAAGTGCGCAGTCGGCAGCCGGTTCGATGGGGATGTCCATGGCGCGGGTGGCGGGAGCCTACGCGACGTAATCCGGATCCCGGTCTACGGCGGCGGCCGAATCCCTGGGGCGGGAAATTTCGGATTCGAGGTCCCGCAGTTCGATGAAATGATCACATTGGCGCCGCAGTTCGTCGGCCACCATGGGCGGCGACGTGCGCGTGCTGGAGACTACCGTGACCCGCACGCCGCGGCGCTGAACCGCCTCGACCAACCGCCGGAAATCGCCGTCGCCGGAAAACAACACGACGTGATCCAGCCGTTCGGCCATTTCCAGAACGTCGATGGCAAGCTCGATATCCATATTGCCCTTGATGCGCCGTCGGCCTTCCGCGTCGGTAAATTCCTTGGCGGACTTGGTGACGAGGGTGTAACCGTTGTAATCCAGCCAATCGACCAGGGGGCGGAGCGGGGAATAGTCCTGATCGTCGATCAGGGCCGTGTAATAGAAAGCGCGAACAAGTTGACCTTTTGAGCCAAATAATTCTCTTAACTTTTTGTAATCAATATCAAAACCAAGATTTCGTGCCGATGAATAGAGGTTGGAACCGTCGATGAAAAGAGCAATGCGCTCCTGGGGATAGAAATCCATGATCCAATTTCCTTTTAATGTTTATTGGCCCGTCTCTGGGGGAAAATATCGTTTTTTTGTAATAACCTAAGGCTTCAGCGGTCAATGCGCGGCGCTTTCTATTTGCTGTGATTATACCTATCTCAGATAAGGAAGTCTCGTAGGATCGGGTCGGAAGCTCCCGAATTATTGGAATAAATGGATGATTCTGATCGGTCTTGGCGCCAATTTGCCCTCCGCCCAATGGGGACCGCCGGCAGCCACTCTTGACGCCGCGTTGGCCACCTTCGGTACGTTGGGGATCGAGGTCCTGGCCCGCTCCCGTTTTTATGAAAGCGCCCCCGTTCCCCCCTCGGACCAGCCCTGGTTCGTCAATGCCGTGGCCAAGGTGCAAACCGCCCTGGGGCCGGAGGCCCTGCTCCAGGCTCTCCTGGGGCTGGAGGCGCGTTTCGGGCGGCTGCGTGAGGCGCCGGGGGCCTCCCGGGCACTCGATCTCGATCTCCTGGCCTATGGCGATCTCATGACCCCGGCTGACGCTCACCCCGCGCTGCCTCATCCGCGCCTGCATGCCCGGGCCTTCGTGCTGTGGCCGCTTACCGAAATCGTGCCGTGCTGGCGCCATCCCCGATTTGGTGCGACGGCCGAGGAATTGCGCGCAGCTCTTGGCGGCGATCAGCAGGTTCGACCGCTCGATTGCCCTTGAAATCCAGGCCGTGCGGCGGCATCGGCCTTGCTTTCTAAGGGGTTGCCCCATATATAGGGGAACAAGATTCAAGCATCTGGAGGACCTGAATGGCCCGCATTACCGTCGAGGATTGCATCCTCAGAATTCCCAACCGCTTCGACCTCGTCCTGGCCGCCGGGCAGCGTGCCCGCGACATCTCGGCGGGCGGCGCGCTGACCTTGGATCGTGACAATGACAAGAATCCGGTGGTGGCGCTCCGCGAGATCGCCGAGCAGACCGTCGATCCCGAAGAGCTTGAACAGGCCCTGATCCTTGGCCTGCAACGCCACGTGGAGCAGGACGAGCCCGAGGACGAGGATCTCGACGTTATCACCGTCGGCGAAGGCCTCGGCCTCACCGGTCCCGATTCGCTTGCCGCCGGCGATCAGGACCTGGTGCAGCAGGAGATTGCCGAAGACGTCCTCGCGGTCGGCGAAGAGGCGGTGGAAGCGGGGGCCGAAATCGCCGATGCCCCCGATGTGGATGAGGCAGGTGTTGCGGTCGAGCCCGAAGAGGAGTCAGACGAGCAGGCTTGAGTTCCGTCCGGATCAACGGCACCGCCGTCCTGTGCGGGCGCCGGTGCCGCCAACACCCAGGCGGGGCGGGGTTGCCGAGGGTTTGGAATGATCCGGCACTTTGAACTGGTGGAAAGGGTAAGGGCCTACGACCCCTCGGTGGACGAGGCGCTGATCGACCGCGCCTATGTGTTTTCCATGAAGGCCCACGGTTCGCAGAAGCGGGCATCGGGCGATCCCTACATTTCCCATCCCCTTGAGGTTGCCGGCATCCTGACCGATATCCGGCTGGACCAGAATTCCATCGTCACGGCGCTGTTGCACGACACGGTGGAGGACACCCTCACCACCATCGAAGAGATCGAGCGCTTGTTCGGGCCGGAGGTGGCGCGCCTGGTGGACGGTGTCACCAAGCTGTCGCGAATAGAGCTGCAGTCCGACCACACCCGCGAGGCCGAGAATTTTCGTAAATTCCTTTTGGCCATGTCCGAAGACATTCGCGTCCTACTGGTCAAGCTGGCGGACCGGTTGCACAACATGCGCACGCTCCACCACATTCCCAGTCCGGACAAACGCCGCCGCATCGCCGTCGAGACCATGGATATCTTCGTGCCCCTGGCCGAGCGCATCGGCCTCCGGGCGTGGAAGGACGAGCTCGAGAACCTTGCCTTCATCCAAATTAACCCGGAAGCCAACGATTCCATCGTGGCGCGCCTCGATTATTTGCGCGCCGAGGGTACCGACCGCGCCGACCGCATCATCGCGGCGCTGACCAGGACGCTGAACGAGGCGGGCATTTCGGCCGCCGTCACCGGCCGGGAAAAGCGTCCCTATTCGATTTGGGCCAAGATGCAGCGCAAGCGCGTGGCCTTTGAGCAACTCGCCGACATCATGGCCTTTCGTATCCTGCTCGATGACACCGCGCAATGTTACCAAGCCCTGGGCGTTCTCCATCAGGCCTACCCCGTGGTGCCGGGCCGCTTCAAAGACTACATCTCGACGCCGAAGCCGAACGGCTATCGTTCGATCCACACCTGCGTGATCGGGCCCGGGCGCAATCGCATCGAAATCCAGATCCGCACCCAAACGATGCACGACATCGCCGAGCGCGGCGTCGCCGCTCACTGGCAGTACAAGCAGGGCGAGATGCCCGAGACCGAAGGGCGAAAGTTGGGCTGGATGCGCGAGCTCCTCCAGATCCTTGAACACGCCGAAGGACCGGAGGAGTTTCTGGAGCATACCAAGCTCGAAATGTACCAGGACCAGGTGTTCTGCTTCACCCCGCGCGGCGACCTTATCAGCCTGCCGAGGGGCGCCACCCCGGTGGATTTCGCATATGCCGTGCACACCAATATCGGAGACACCTG
>JAOTVC010000086.1 GCA_029863585.1 Alphaproteobacteria bacterium
ACGCGGGCATTTTTCGCCGGGTTTTTTTAGCGACGTTGAACTGGCGGAAACGTTTGCCAGGTGCCATATTTGCACCATATTCGTCACCTATCACTCGCGCCCATACAGGGAAGGCTGCTAGACAGAAGGAAATCGTGGCCGCCCGTTTCCGATCCAGGCGAGGGGGGCGTTCCTTTGGGATGCTGTAAAGCGGGCCGCATGGCCCCGCCGGGTGGTCGGAACCCGATGAATCTTTACCATACGGAGTCAGAACATTGCAGACCCTGATCTTCTCCAACCCCTCCCGGACTGACGCTTTGCCCCGTCGAGACCGGCCCAGGTCCCGGCCACTGGGCAAGAGAACGGCGGCCGCCTTGCTTGCCTTCTGCTTGGCCGTGCCGGGCCTGCCGCTCGGCGGCGCGCCGGCGGCGGCACGAAGCGCGCCTCAGAGCTTCGCCGACCTTGCCGAACGCCTGCTGCCTGCGGTGGTCAATATCTCGGCGACCCAGGTCAGCAAGAAGCGGCGCCTGCCGGAGATGCCCCAGTTCCCTCCGGGCTCGCCGTTCGAGGAGTTTTTCAAGGATTTCTTCGATCGGAACCAGCGCGATTCTCGGCCGCGCAAGTCGAACTCCCTGGGATCCGGTTTCATCATCGATCCCTCCGGCTATGTGGTCACCAACAACCACGTGATCGAGGATGCTGAGGAGATCACCGTCATCCTGCATGACGATACCAACCTCAAGGCCAAGATCGTCGGCCGCGACAAGCGGACCGACCTGGCGCTTCTCAAGGTCGAGTCCGAAAAGCCGCTTCCCGCCTTGAAGTGGGGCAATTCGACCCAAGTGCGCGTAGGCGACTGGGTTCTGGCCATCGGCAACCCCTTCGGCCTGGGGGGCACCGTCACCGCGGGCATCATCTCCGCGTCCAAGCGCGACATCAATTCCGGGCCCTATGACAGCTACCTGCAGACCGACGCCTCGATCAACCGGGGCAATTCCGGCGGCCCCATGTTCAACCTCGAAGGCGACGTGATCGGCGTCAATACCGCGATCTATTCGCCCTCGGGCGGGTCCATCGGCATCGGCTTCGCCATCCCCTCTTCCCAGGCCAAGGTGGTCATCGACCAACTGCGCAATTTCGGCCGCACCCGGCGGGGCTGGCTCGGTGTCCGCATCCAGACGGTCACCAAGGAGATCGCCGAGAGCCTGGAACTCGGTAAGCCGCGCGGCGCGCTGGTCGCCAGCATCGACGAAAACGGACCGGCCAAGGGCTCGGGGCTCAAGGCCCGGGACGTCATCCTGTCGTTCGACGGCAGGCCGGTGAGTGAGATGCGGGACCTGCCCCGGCTCGTGGCCGAAACCCCGATCGACGCCAAGGTCACCCTCAATGTCTGGCGCAACGGCAAGCAGATCGACATTTCCGTCAAGCTGGGCGAGCTGCCCGAAGATATCAAGACCGCCAAGGTCACCGGTATCGAGGACAAGTCGGCGGTCGAGATGCTGGGCATGACGCTGACCAAGCTGAACGACGAACTGCGCCGGCGCTACAAGCTCGACACCCGGGCCAGAGGGGTCCTGGTGATCGACGTGAAGGAAGGCAGCGCAGGCAAGAAGGGCGGCCTGCAGGCCGGCGACCTGATCGTCGAGGTGGCGCCCGATCAGGTGCGGACGCCCAAGGAGTTCAAGGAACGCATCACCAAGGCGCGCAAAGCCAAGCGCAAGACGGTGCTGCTCCTGACCGAACGCAAGAAGGTGCGCCAATTCATCGTCCTGCCGGTCACCTGACGGCGGATTCCAAAACGGCGAAACGGGGCCCGGTCGGGCCCCGTTTTTTTGTCCCGGACCACCGCCTGCCGGCTTTGCCGCGTCGAGATCGGGTCTGGCCAAGGCGGCCCCCTGAGGGTAAGTAATGGCCCAGCCCGCCGCGGCCCGAAGCGTTTGCCGACGTGGCCGCGGGCATCGAACGTCAGCGCCAGGAGAGCCAGTTGAACCACACCCATGCGCCGCTTGTCCGACCGTTCCGGGGTCTCCGTCCCGCGCCGGAACACGCCCAGGATGTGGCCGCCCCCCCTTACGACGTCGTCAACACCCAGGAGGCCGCGGCCCTGGCCGAGGGAAAGCCGCTCAGTTTCCTGCATATCTCCAAGCCCGAGATCGACCTGCCGCCGGGGACCGATCCCTATGCGCCGGAGGTCTATGCCAAGGGCGCGGAGAACATCGCCCGCATGATCAAGGACGGCGTGCTCCTGCGCGATCCGGCGCCGCGCTACTACGTTTACCGCATCCAGCTCGGCGATCACGTGCAGACCGGTATCGTCGGCGGCGGCTCGGTCGCGGCCTATGATGCCAACCGCATCCGCCGCCACGAATTCACCCGGCCCGACAAGGAAGACGACCGGGTGCGCCAGATCGAAGCGGTCGGCGCCCAAACCGGACCGGTGTTCACCGCCCACCGCCCCGACCCGGCCCTGGCCGAGGTGACGGCGCGGGTGACGGGCCGGGCACCCGCCTACGAGGTGGATCTCGCCGGTGCCCGCCATACGCTCTGGGTGGTCGACGGGGAGGCCGACATTGCCGCGATCAACGCCGCCTTCGATGCCATGGAGGTGATCTACATTGCCGACGGGCATCACCGGTCGGCCGCGGCGTCCCGGGTCGCCGCGGCCCGCGGCGGCGGCGATGACGCCCATAATTATTTCCTGATCGTCAGCTTTCCCGCCGATGAGGTGCAGATCTTCGATTACAACCGGGTCGTCAAGGATTTGGCGGGGCTTTCCGTGGCGGATTTCCTCGGGCGCATTGCCGCGGATTTCGAGGTCGCGGCCAGCGATCGGCCGGTGAGGCCCGATCGGGCCCATAGCTTCGGCATGTACCTGCCCGGCCAATGGTATCGCATCGTCCTCAAATCGCCGCCGGGGCGGGACGCGCCGGCGCTGGAGCGGCTCGATGTCGGACTGTTGCAGGACCGGCTTCTCGGCCCGGTGCTCAAGGTCGGCGACCCGCGCATTGACAAGCGCATTGATTTCGTCGGCGGCGTGCGGGGTCTGGAGGGGCTTCAGGCGCGGGTGGACGGCGGTGAATGGGCTGTGGCCTTCGCGCTGTTCGCGACCTCCTTGGAAGACCTCATGGCGGTGGCCGATGCCGGCGAAGTGATGCCGCCGAAATCGACCTGGTTCGAACCGAAACTCGCCGACGGGCTGGTGTCGCTGCCGTTGGACTGAGCCTGTCCGCCGGCCCGGTTCGGCGCCTTGGATTCTGATATGCCGGATCGAGAGAAACAGACCGTCACCGTGATCGCCGGGCCCACCGCCTCGGGAAAGTCGGGCCTGGCCCTGGCCCTGGCCGAACGCCTGGGCGGCACCGTCATCAATGCCGATTCCATGCAAGTGTATCGGTGCCTGGAACGGCTGACCGACCAGCCCGACGCGGCGGCGCGGTCCAGGGCGCCCCACCGCCTTTACGGCATCCTCGACCCATCGGAGCCGTGCTCCGCCGGCCGCTGGCGCGAACTGGCCCTGAAGGAGATCGATGCGTCCCTTGCGGCGGATCGGCCGCCCATCGCGGTCGGTGGCACCGGGCTTTACCTCAAGGCGTTGATCCAGGGGATCGCGCCGGTGCCCGAGATCCCGGACAAGGTCCGCGCGGCCGTGCGGGCGCGCCTGGTCGCGCTCGGCAACCAAGCCTTCCATGAAGACCTTGGCGCCCGCGACGCCCGGTCCGCGGCAGCGATCGGCCCAGGCGACACCCAGCGCATGATCCGCGCGGCGGAGGTGATCGAGGCGACGGGACGCTCCCTGACCGACTGGCAGAGCGAACCGCCCGAAGGCCCGCCGGGCCATCTCGGTTTTCGCACGATCCTCCTGATGCCCGCCCGCGACACCCTGTATGCCGCCATCGAAGCCCGGGTCGAGCGCATGGCGGCGGCAGGGGCGCTGGAGGAGGCGGCGGCGCTTGCGGCCCGCGGCCTGGCCCCGGACCTTCCCGCCATGAAGGCGTTGGGGGTGGCGGAGCTTGCCGCCGCGGCGCGTGGTGCGGCGCCCCTGGACGAGGCCCTGGTCCGGCTCAAGACGGCGACGCGGAACTACGCCAAGCGGCAGATCACCTGGTTCAAGGGCCAGATGGTTGCGGATTTGATCCTCACTGCGCAATTTTCGGAAAGCAATAGGAAGGAATTCTTTACAAAAATTCTATAAAATGTCTTGACCGGCGCGCCCCGGGGCCTTAGGTTGCGCGCCGTCTAACCGGGCCCAGACCCGGATCGCGAAGAAACGCAAGACGGCAGGCAGGCTTGGAGGGCAAGGCCCTCCCAAGTGCGGGAGGGCATGGTGCCCTCCGGTTTTTTCGTGGGCTCAGGTTTGGGCCCGTCGCAAAGGGGTTTGAGCGATGGCGAACGGTGAGATGACCGGTGCTGAAATTCTTCTCAAGGTTCTCGAGGAGGAAAAGACCGAAGTGGTCTTCGGTTATCCCGGCGGCGCGGTGCTGCCGATCTACGATGCGCTGTTTCAGCAGAAGGCGGTCCGCCACATCCTGGTGCGCCAGGAAGGCGGCGCGGTTCATGCGGCGGAAGGCTACGCGCGCTCCTCCAACAAGGTCGGCGTTGTGCTGGTGACGTCGGGCCCCGGCGCGACCAACGCGGTGACCGGGCTGACCGACGCCTTGATGGATTCGATCCCCATCGTCTGCCTGACCGGCCAGGTGCCGACCCACCTGATCGGCAACGACGCCTTCCAGGAAGCCGATACCACCGGAATCACCCGCCCGTGCACCAAGCACAATTACCTGGTCAAGGACATCGACGACCTGGCCCGGGTGGTGCGCGAGGCTTTTTATGTCGCGCGCAGCGGCCGCCCCGGCCCGGTTGTCATCGACCTGCCCAAGGACGTTCTGCAGAAGAAGACGCGCTACGTGCGGCCGCAGGCGGGCAAGCGCGTCAGCCACCCGTCATACCGGCCTCAGACGCGCGGCGATACGGCCGCCATCAACGCGGCGGTCGAGCTGATCGCGGGTGCGAAGCGGCCGATCTTCTATACCGGCGGAGGCGTCATCAATGCCGGACCCACGGCGTCGAAGCTGCTGACCCAGTTGGTGCGCAAGACCGGCCATCCCATCACCTCGACCCTGATGGGGCTCGGCGCCTATCCCGCGCGGGACAAGCAGTTCCTCGGCATGCTGGGCATGCATGGGACCTATGAGGCCAACCTCGCCATGTACAATAGCGACGTCATGGTGTGCGTCGGCGCGCGCTTCGACGACCGGGTCACCGGCAAGCTCAGTGAGTTCGCGCCCAAGGCCAAGAAGATCCATATCGACATCGATCCTTCGTCGATCAACAAGAACGTTTTGGTCGACGTGCCCATCGTCGGCGATTGCGGCACGGTGCTGGGGCAGCTCGCCAAGCGCTGGGGCGAGGTCAAAGCCAAGCCGGATGCCAAGGCGCTCAAGAAGTGGTGGGACCAGATCGGCAAGTGGCGGGCGCGCAAGTGCCTCTCTTATGAGCACAGCGACACGGTCATCAAGCCGCAATACGCGCTCGAGCGCTTGCAGGCGCTGACCAAGGACAAGGACGTCTACTTCACCACCGAGGTCGGCCAGCATCAGATGTGGGCGGCCCAGTTCCTCCAGTTCGAGGCGCCCAACCGCTGGCTCACCTCGGGCGGCTTGGGCACCATGGGCTACGGCCTGCCGGCGGCGCTCGGCGCCCAGGTGGCGCATCCCAATTCCCTGGTCATCGACGTGGCGGGGGAATCCTCGCTTCTGATGAACATGCAGGAATTCTCCACCGCCGTGCAGTACCGCCTGCCGGTGAAGGTCTTCATCCTCAATAACTTCTACATGGGGATGGTGCGCCAGTGGCAGGAGCTTCTGCATGGCGGGCGTTATTCGGAGAGCTACATGGCAAGCCTGCCCGATTTCGTGAAGCTGGCGGACGCATTCGGCGGCACCGGCCTGATCGCGGAAAAACCCTCCGAGGTCGATGACGTGATCAAGGAAATGATCGCCACCGACGACATGGTCATCGCCGATATCCGCATCGATCCGGCGGAGAACTGCTTCCCCATGATTCCCTCCGGGGCCGCCCATTACGACATGCTGCTGGGGCCCGCCGACCGGGCGGCCAAGCCGGTGTCCGAAGAGGGTATGGTCCTGGTCTAGGACCGCCGGGACCGACAAGGAAAGGACCGAGACGTGAGTGCAGACGGGACCGAGCGGCACATCGTCGCCGTGCTGGTGGACAACGAGGCGGGCGTGCTCGCCCGGGTGATCGGCCTGTTTTCGGGCCGCGGCTACAATATCGAATCCCTGACCGTGGCCGAGGTCGATCCCGCAGCCGGGCTTTCGCGCATCACCGTCGTGACCTCGGGCACGCCCCAGATCATCGAGCAGATCAAGGCACAGCTGGGCCGCCTGGTGCCGGTGCACAAGGTCTCGGACCTGACCGAGGAGGGCCCCCATGTCGGACGCGAATTGGCCCTGATCAAGGTCAAGGGCCGGGGCGAGAAACGGGTGGAATCGCTCCGCATCGCCGATGTGTTCAGGGCCGGCGTCGTGGATTCGACGTCCCGGTCCTTCGTTTTCGAGATCACGGGGGCGCCCGAGAAGATCGACGCCTTCGTTCGGCTCATGGAGCCGCTGGGCATGGTCGACGTCTGCCGCACCGGGGTCGTCGCTATTGCCCGCGGCGACAAGCCCATCTAAAACAAGGGCGTCCTACAGGAGGGACGCCAAAAAATTGAGGAACCGATCATGCGCGTTTACTACGACAGGGATGCCGACGTTAACCTGATCAAGGCGAAAAAGGTCGCCATCGTCGGCTATGGCAGCCAGGGTCATGCCCATGCCCTCAATCTCAAGGATTCCGGGGTCAAGGACGTGGCGGTGGCGCTGCGCCCGGGTTCGGGTTCCGCGGCCAAGGCCAAGGGGGAAAAGCTCAAGGTCATGACGCCGGCCGAAGCCGCGAAATGGGCCGACGTGGTGATGGTGCTGGTGCCCGACGAATTGCAGGCGGAGCTCTATGACAACGAGCTGCGCGACAACATGAAAAAGGGTGGGGCCTTGGCCTTCGCCCACGGGCTCAACATTCACTTCCGCTTGATCGAGCCGCGCCAGGACTTGGACATCTTCATGGTCGCGCCCAAGGGGCCCGGCCACACTGTGCGCGGCGAATACTTGAAGGGCGGCGGCGTGCCCTGCCTGATCGCGGTGGAGCAGGACGCGTCGGGCAATGCCCACGATATCGGCCTGTCCTATGCCTCGGCCATCGGCGGGGGCCGCTCCGGCATCATAGAGACCACCTTCCGCGAGGAATGCGAGACCGACCTGTTCGGCGAGCAGTCTGTGCTGTGCGGCGGCCTCACCAGCCTGATCAAGGCCGGGTTCGAGACCCTGGTCGAGGCGGGATACGCGCCGGAAATGGCCTATTTCGAGTGCCTGCACGAGGTCAAGCTGATCGTCGACCTGATCTACGAGGGCGGCATCGCCAATATGCGCTATTCGATCTCCAATACCGCGGAATACGGCGATTACAGCCGGGGCCCCCGGCTGATCGACGCCGGCGTCAAGGCGCGCATGAAGGAAATCCTGGAGGAAATCCAGACCGGCAGGTTCACCAAGGAATGGGTCCTTGAAAATCGCGCCGGACAGGCCAGTTTTAAGGCCATGCGCCGCCGTGAGGCGGCCCATCCCATCGAGGAGGTGGGGGAGAACCTGCGCGGCATGATGCCTTGGATCTCCAGCAACCGACTCGTGGATAAGTCGCGGAACTAAGCCGCTTTCCTAAGGTTTTCGAGACCGGGCCGCGGCTAGACACCGCGGCCCGCGTCGTTTTGGGCCGGCTTCGGCGAATTGCCAATTGGTCATTGCGGACCGTTGGGAAGAAAGCGTAAAAAGAACGTCTTAACCAAATTTTTTAAGGTTTTTGTGGATTATAGGTGCGGAAGTCTGGGATGGGCCCAAAGGAACTTTCGGCTTGGTCTCCACCGTGCCGCCGCGGAAACGGGGTGTTTCCCGGTAGGGTATCGATATGGACGCAGAAATTGCCCGCTCCCTGGAGGGGACGGAAGAGGTTTGGATGACGAACTGGCGGAACAGCGGGGCGTTGACGGGCGCCGGGGCGGTGGCTCCGGGCTCGGTGCGTGCCCGCCCGGGCTGCGGCGGCGTCGCCGGCGGCCGGTCCGCCCTTTTGGGAGGGGAACTGCGACTTAGGCACCCCTGAACCGCGGCCCGCGCCGCCGTTCGGGGGATTGGTGATTATATTTCCAGCCGACCGTCGCAAGGAACGACCCATGACAGAGAACAGAGACCCTGACCGGATCATCATATTCGATACCACGTTGCGCGATGGCGAACAGTCGCCGGGCGCGTCCATGACATTGGAAGAAAAGCTGCGCATCGCCGAGGTGCTGGACGAACTTGGCGTCGATGTCATCGAAGCCGGCTTTCCCATCGCCTCCAACGGCGATTTCGAGGCTGTCCGGGAGGTCGCGGCAAGCCTGCGCAACGCCACCGTGTGCGGCCTGGCGCGCGCCCACGACACCGATATCGACCGCGCCGCCGAGGCCATGCAGTCGGCCAAGCGCAAGCGCATCCACACCTTCATCTCCACCTCGCCGCTGCACATGAAGTACAAGCTGCAGATGGAGCCGGAAGACGTGCATGCGGCGGTGATCTCATCGGTGACCCGGGCGCGCAATTATACCGACGATGTGGAGTGGAGCCCGGAGGACGGCTCGCGCAGCGAGCACGATTTTCTCTGCCGCTGCGTCGAATCGGCGATCGATGCCGGCGCCACCACCATCAACATCCCGGATACCGTGGGCTATGCCATCCCGGCGGAGTTCGGCGCGCTGATCGAGATGCTGATGAACCGCGTGCCCAACATCGACAAGGCGGTGATTTCCGTCCATTGCCACAACGACCTCGGCTTGGCCGTGGCCAATTCCCTGGCCGCCGTGACCGCCGGCGCCCGGCAGGTGGAATGCACCATCAATGGCCTCGGCGAGCGGGCCGGCAACGCGGCCCTGGAAGAGATCGTCATGGGTCTGCGGACCCGCAAGGACGTGTTGCCGTTCGAGACCGGCATCAATACCACCCAGATCATGCGCGCTTCGCGCCTGGTTTCGGCGATCACCGGTTTCGTGGTCCAGCCCAACAAGGCGATCGTCGGGGCCAACGCCTTCGCCCATGAATCGGGCATTCATCAGCACGGCATGCTGCAGCACGCCCAGACCTACGAGATCATGCGCCCCGAAGATGTCGGCTTGACCGAGTCCAAGCTGGTCATGGGCAAGCATTCGGGCCGCCATGCCTTCCGCGAGAAGCTCAAGGACCTGGGGATGGAAGTCGGTGAGAACGCCCTGGAGGATGCCTTCCGGCGCTTCAAGGACTTGGCCGACAAGAAGAAGGAGGTCTTCGACGAGGACATCATGGCCCTGGTCGACGATACCGTGGCGCGGTCCAACGACCGCATTCAGGTGGTCAGCCTCAAGATCGTCTGCGGCACCGAAGGGCCCCAGACCGCCGAACTGAGCCTCAACGTGGACAACGCGGAGCGCAGCACAAAGGCCACCGGCGACGGACCGGTCGATGCGACCTTCCGCGCCATCCGCGAGCTTTTCCCCCATGAGGCGCGGTTGCAGCTCTATCAGGTGCACGGCGTGACCGGGGGCACCGACGCCCAGGCGGAGGTCACGGTCCGGCTGGAGGAAAACGGGCGGACGGTCAATGGTCAGGGGGCGGATACGGATACCCTGGTGGCTTCGGCGCGGGCCTATGTGAACGCGCTCAATAAACTGTTGGTGAAAAGGGAGAAATCGGTGTCCGCGTTATCGGCGTAGACGCCTTGGGGTTGACAGGGGCCGCCCAGCTAGGCCTGCCCCGCAAAGGCAAGAAGCGAGGTTTCATGTTTTCCAGACTACTCGGCATGTTATCGGCGGACATGGCCATCGATCTTGGTACGGCCAATACGCTTGTCTACGTCAAGGGGCGCGGGATCGTCCTCAACGAGCCATCGGTGGTGGCCATCGCCGACATCAAGGGCCATAAGCAGGTGCTCGCCGTCGGCGACGAGGCCAAGATGATGCTGGGGCGCACCCCCGGCAATATCGAAGCCATCCGTCCCATGCGCGACGGGGTCATCGCCGATTTCGAGATCGCCGAGCAGATGATCAAGCACTTCATCCGCAAGGTCCACAACCGCCGCTCCTTCGCCCATCCCCAGATCGTCGTCTGCGTGCCGTCGGGCTCTACCGCGGTGGAGCGCCGGGCCATTCAGGAATCGGCGGAAAGCGCCGGGGCCCGCCGGGTGTTCCTGATCGAGGAACCGATGGCCGCGGCCATCGGCGCCGGCCTGCCGGTGACCGAGCCGACGGGTTCCATGGTGGTCGATGTCGGCGGCGGCACCACCGAGGTGGCGGTGCTTTCGCTGGGCGGCATCGTCTACGCCCGCAGCGTCCGGGTCGGCGGCGACAAGATGGACGAAGCCATCATCGCCTATATCCGCCGCAACCATAACCTTCTGGTCGGCGAAGGATCGGCCGAGCGCATCAAGAAGGAGATCGGCTCCGCCTGTCCTCCGGCCGAGGGCGAGGAAGGCCGGGTCATGGAGATCAAGGGCCGCGATCTGATGAACGGGGTGCCCAAGGAACTCATCATTTCCGAACGCCAGATTTCGGAAAGCCTGGCGGAACCGGTCAGCGCCATCATCGAGGCCGTCAAGGTGGCGCTGGAACACACCGCACCGGAACTGGCCGCCGATATCGTCGACAAGGGGATCGTTCTGACCGGCGGCGGGGCGCTGCTGTCGAACCTCGATTACGTGTTGCGCCATGCGACGGGACTGCCGGTCTCGATCGCCGACGAACCGCTCAGCTGCGTCGTGCTGGGCACCGGCCGGGCGCTCGAGGAAACCAAGACTCTGAGGGACGTCTTGGACCGGTACTAGGGTAGTTGTGTCCGCCCGGCCAGGAAGGCCGGGCGTCGGGGAGGCTAGGTATGGAACTGAGAAGGCCGGGGTTGATTGCCAGGCTGAGTGCGCCTCTCCGGGGGATGGGCCAGCGCTTCATCCTGATCTCTCTCGTGATCGCGGGGTTCGGCTTCATGTTGCTCGGCAAGAGCGACGTGGTGTTGGTCGATCGCCTGCGCTCGTCCGTCGCCGATGTCGCGGCGCCGATGCTGGAGGCCGCCACCCATCCCGTCCAGGCCTTCAATCGTGGCCTCACCAATATTCGCGAGCTATTCGCCCTGCGTTCCGAAAACGCCCGCCTGCGCCGCGAGGTGGCACGGTTGCGCGCCTGGCACGCCACGGCACAGGCCCTGGCGGCGGAAAACAAGTCCTTTCGTTCGATGCTGAATTACAAGGGGCCGGCGCGGGACAGCTTCGTCAGCGCCCGGGTCATCGCCGATGGCCGCGGCCCCTTCGTCAAGAGTGTCCTGGTCAACGCGGGCGTCCGCGACGGTGCGGCGAAAGGCCAGGCGGCGACAGCCTTCGGCCGCCTGGTCGGCCGGGTGACGCTGGCGGGCGCGCGATCCTCGCGGGTGCTTCTGCTGACCGACCTCAACTCCCGCGTTCCCGTGATCATTGGCGCGACCCGTACCCGGGCCATCCTTATCGGCGACAATTCGCCCCGGCCGCGCCTCGGATTTCTGCCCGAAAACCCGGATATCAAGGCGGGCCAGCGCGTGGTCACGTCGGGTCATGGCGGGGTGCTGCCGGCGGGCTTGCCGGTGGGCCGCATCGTGGCCGGGGAGGACGGCGTCTACCGGGTGCAGCCGCTGGTCGACTTCGACCGCCTGGAATACCTACAGATCATCCGGTTCAAGACGGTCGGCGCGCCGGAAGCGGAGGCCGCGGATAAACCGAAGCGGGGTGGGCGCACCTGATGGCGGCGATGTGGCACCGGCTCGATGTCTTCGCGCGCCGGCTGATCCCGGCCGGCTTAAGTTTCGTGCTCGTGATGCTGACCGTGGTTCCCTTGCCGTTTCCGGGATTCGGTACCATCGTGCCGATGCTGGCGCTGGGCTCGGTGTTCTTCTGGGCGGTGCATTATCCCTCTCTCCTGCCGCCTGCGGTGGTCTTCACCATCGGCCTTGTCCAGGATGTCCTGACCGGCGCGCTTTTCGGTTCCGGCGCGGTGGTCCTGCTGCTGGCCTACGGCGCGGTGGTCTCCCAGCGGATCTTCTTCCGCAACAAATCCTTCCTGGTGATCTGGTGGAGCTTCATGATCGTCGCTTTCGGCGCCGGGGCCCTTGCCTGGGCGCTTGCCAGCCTGTTCAGCGTCCACGTGATCCCGCCAGTGCCCGCCCTTTATCAGGTGCTGGTCACCATCGCCGTCTACCCGCTGTTGACCGTGATCCTGCACGGGGTGCATAAGTTCCTCCCCAGGGAGGATTGAGGTGATCCGCGACCAGGACCGCTACCGCCTGTTCAGCCGCCGCGCGGTGTTGCTGGGCGGCGGGCAACTGGCCCTGTTCTCGGCCCTTGCCGGACGGATGTATTACCTGCAGGTGGTCGAGGCCGACCGCTACCGGACCCTGGCCGAGGACAATCGCATCAACATGCGGCTTCTGGCGCCGTTGCGCGGCGTCATCCTCGACCGCTACGGGGTTGAGATCGCCACCAATCAGCAGAACTACCGGCTGATCGTGGTGCCCGAACGCAGCCCCGATATCGAACAGACCCTGACCCGGGTGGCGCGCTTCATCGAACTGGACGAGGCCGAGCGCAAGCGGGTCAAGAAGGATGTCCGGCGCAAGCGGGGCTTCGTTCCGGTGACGCTGCGCGAGAACCTCGATTGGCGGGAGGTTGCCAGGATCGAGGTCAACACGCCTGAACTGCCCGGCGTGCTGATCGAAGTCGGGCAGACCAGGCTCTATCCCCTGGGCCCATCGGCGGCGCACCTGGTGGGCTATGTCGGCGCGGTGTCCGAGGCCGAGTTGACCGGCGAACCGCTGCTGGAGCTGCCGTCGTTCCGGATCGGCAAGAACGGCGTGGAGAAGGTGTTCGACAAGCGCCTGCGCGGGCGCGGCGGGCGCTCGGAGGTGGAGGTCAACGCCACCGGCCGCGTCATCCGGGAGCTTTCGCGCCGGCCGGGCGAGACCGGCGGCGAGGTCCGCCTCACCATCGATGCCGGCTTGCAGGATTTCGCCCATAGGCGGATCGGCGAGGAAAGCGCGGCGGTGACGGTGATGGACGTCTATCGCGGCGACGTGCTGGCCATGGCGTCGGCGCCGGCCTTCGACCCCAATGCCTTCAACCAGGGCGTCAGCAAGACGTATTGGCGCGAATTGAATGGCAATGAGCGCGCGCCGCTCACCAACAAAGCGATCGCCGGCCAGTATGCGCCGGGCTCCACCTTCAAGATGGCGGTGGCCCTGGCGGCCCTGGAATCCGGATTGGCGGACAGCGACGACCGGGTTTTCTGCCGCGGCCATGTGCAGCTCGGCAAAACCCGGTTCCATTGCTGGAAGCGAGGCGGCCACGGTTCGGTCGACCTCATGGCCGCCTTGCAGCAAAGCTGCGACGTCTATTTCTATGATCTCGCCCGCCGTCTCGGCATCAACCGCATCGCCGCCATGGCGGAGAAGCTGGGCCTGGGACAGACCACCGGCATCGGGCTGCCCGGGGAAAGGGCCGGCCTGATTCCGACCCGGGAATGGAAGCTCGCGGTCATGGGCAAGCGCTGGCAGGGGGGCGAATCCCTGGTTGCCGGTATCGGCCAGGGCTTCGTCTTGGCGACGCCCTTGCAGCTTGCGGTGATGACGGCCCGCATCGCCAACGGCGGGCGCGCCGTCAGCCCGCGCCTGTTCGTGCCCACCGATGAGGTTTGGGACCCCCAGGCGCCGCCGCCGGCCGCCGATGCCCTACCCAGGATCGGCATTTCCAGCGGCGCGCTCGATCTGGTGCGCCGCGGCATGGACGCGGTCACCAATTCGCGCCGGGGCACCGCCTACCGCTCGCGCATCACGGAAGATGCGTGGCGCATGGCCGGCAAGACCGGCACCAGCCAGGTGCGGCGGATCACCATGAGCGAACGGCGCGGCGGCGTCATCAAGAATGAAAAGCGCCCCTGGAAGGAACGCGACCATGCGCTGTTCGTCGCCTATGCGCCGGCCCATGCCCCGCGCTACGCGATTTCGGTGGTGGTGGAGCATGGCGGCGGCGGATCAAAGGCGGCGGCACCGATCGCCCGGGACGTGATGCGCGAGACCTTCATCCGTGCCGAGCGCGCCGCCGAAGCGGCCGGCCGGGCGGCACGCGCCACCGGCCCGGCGACCGCCGTCAGCAAGGCAGCCTTCCATCCCGGCGCGGACGGAACCGGCGGAACCGGCGGGGGGCGGCGATGATCCTGTCTGGTTATTTCAGGAAGCCGGAAATGCCGCTCACCCAGAAGCTCGGCCAGGTGAGCTGGGGTCTGGTGGTGCTGGTCACCCTGATTGCCTGCGTCGGCTTCGTGATGCTCTATTCGGCGGGCAACGGTAACATCAACCCCTGGGCCTCGCGCCAGATGATGCGTTTCGGGCCCGCCCTGGTGCTGATGATCGGCCTCGCCCTGGTGGATGTCCGGGTGTGGTTGCGCTACGCCTATGTAATCTATCTCGTCGTCCTGATCTTGCTGGTGGGGGTGGAATTCTTCGGGACCGTCGGCATGGGGGCGCGGCGCTGGATCAACCTCGGCGTCACCAACGTCCAGCCGTCGGAGCTGATGAAGGTGGCGCTGGTGATCGTGCTGGCGCGCTATTTCCATGCCCTGCCCGACGAGGCCGTGGGCCGGCCGCGGTGCCTGCTTTGGCCGATCGCCCTGACCTTCGTGCCCGCCGCCCTGGTGCTGCGCCAGCCGGACCTTGGGACGGCGATCATGCTGGTGATGATCGGCGGCATCGTGTTCTTCATGGCCGGCGTCCGGCTGTGGAAATTCGCGGTCGTCATCGGCACCGGCTTGGGTGCCATTCCGATCGCCTGGCAGTTCCTCAAACCCTATCAGAAGCAGCGCATCCTGACCTTCCTCGATCCGGAATCCGATCCGCTGGGGTCCGGCTACCACATCCTGCAGGCCAAGATCGCCGCCGGTTCGGGCGGGCTGACCGGCAAGGGCTTCCTGAAAGGCAGCCAGGCCCATCTCAACTTCCTGCCGGAAAAGCAGACCGATTTCATCTGGACCATGATGGCCGAGGAATTCGGCCTGGCCGGCGGGCTCGGGCTGCTGGTACTCTATGGGCTGGTGCTGGCCTACGGGTTCTTCATCGCGCTGCGCTGCCACAACCAGTTCGGCCGCCTGGTGGCGATGGGTATCAACGCGGGGTTCTTCCTCTATATCTTCATCAACATCGCCATGGTGACCGGCCTGATCCCGGTCGTCGGCGTACCGCTGCCGCTGATCTCCTATGGCGGCACCTCGATGCTGACCTTGATGATCGGCTTCGGCATCCTGCTCAGCGTCCATGTCCACCGCGACGTCACCATCGGCCGGGTGGAAGAGGGCATCGGGCCCAATTGACGGCGCCCGGTTGACGGCGCCCGGTTAAGGGGGACGGGTGGCTGGTGCCGCCGGGGGGCGGGCGCCGCAGGACCGCCCGGCAACCCACGGTGCCAAGGTTTCCGTGCGAGGCCGGGCCAAGGTTTCCGTGCGAGGCCGGGCCAAGGTTTCCGTGCGAGGCCGGGCCAAGGTTTCCGTGCGAGGCCGGGCCTCGACAAACCGCGGGTCAGTTGCTATATCCATGCCCTTCCCGCAAGGGACATGCCACGGCATTACGGGCGATTAGCTCAGTTGGTAGAGCAGCTGACTCTTAATCAGCGGGTCCGGGGTTCGAGCCCCCGATCGCCCCCCATCTTTTCAAGGGCTTAGTCGGAAACGAC
>JAOTVC010000087.1 GCA_029863585.1 Alphaproteobacteria bacterium
CGAGGACGTCCCGGGTTATTCGACCTGAGATAGGTTCGTGTTGGGCGCGACGGTACCGGTTCCCGCGGCGCTGCCGCTGTTCCTCTCGGGTCTTGCGTTCTTCGGGTTCGTCGCGCGGCCGCGGCCTAGACCGCTTTTCCGCCGCGCAGTCAGGTTTCGGAAACGCCCCCGGTTGCGGGGGCGTTTCCATTTTCGGCAGGACGAAGCACGGCCCGCGGTTTCAACCCGTCCGCCGCATGCCGCCCTATTCGTAGAATTCGCCTTCGCGGAATACGGTCTTATCGGGCCTCTTGTTTTCCGGGCTATGGGGTTCGATCTGCTCGCCGTGGATGCCGAGGCGCTTGTCCGGGTCGCCCTGGCCGGGCATCGTCGACATGATCCGCAGCACCACCAGCGGATCGTCGCCGGAGTTCTCGAAGCTGTAATAGGTGCCTTCGGGCAGCATGATACCCTCGTTGCGGCCGAGTTCCCAAGCCTCGCCCCGGGGCCCGTAGAACCGGGCATTGCCCTGGAGCACGACGAAACTGTGCTCCTGATTGTGATGGGCGTGCATCGCGTTTTCGCCCTCATGGGGGGCATAGACCCGGATCTTGATCTGCAGGTTTCCCGATTCCGCAAGCACCCAGGACTGGCTGCCGGAGTCCACAAGTTGGGCCCTGAGCCGGAAACGGGCGGGCGGCGGGGTCTTGTCGAAATCGACGGTGGCGGTTGGGTCGTTCGCTTCCGCGGGGCGGTATTCGGTTTGGCTCATGTCGGGTTTCCTCCTCTGGGGTCGGGCGCTTGGTGGCGCCGGACGATCTGTGATTCACCACATAATCCCGCCGCCGTCGACCACGACGGTCTGGCCGGTCATGAAGTCGCTATCCGCCGAGGCCAGAAAAACGCACAGGCCGACCAGGTCTTCCGGCAGGCCGTTGCGCTTCAGGGCTCGGTCCTGGGCACTCTTGACCCGGCGGGCGCGCATCTCTTCCGTTTCCGCCGCGAGGCCGGTTTCGGTCTCCGTCGGGCCGGGCGCGATGGCGTTGATGCAGATCCCGTCGCCGCCGAATTCCCGGGCCATCGACCGGGTGATGCCCAGAACGGCAGCCTTTGACGCGCCGTAATGGGTCAATCCGGGGGCCCCCTTGAAGGATACGCTGGAGGCGATATTGATGATTTTGCCGTAGCCGTTCTTTTGCATCTCCGGGATCGCCGCCTTGGCTGAAAGCCATACGCCCCTGACGTTGACCGCCATGACCTGATCCCAGTCCTCCACCGAAATCTCGGTCGCTTTCATCCGCGCGATGTGGGTATAGAGGCCGGCATTGGCGACCAGGATGTCGAGCCGTCCGAAGGCCGCGACGGTATCGCTCACCATCCTCTCGGTGTCGCTCTCGCGGGCGACGTCGCAGGTGACGGCGATCGCCCGTCCGCCCGATTGTTCGATCACCCGCACCACCGGCCCGCCGTCGACCAGGTCGGCGATGCAGACCCGGGCGCCTTCCTCGGCCAGCTTCTTGCTGTAGGCCGCGCCGATCCCCTGGGCGCCGCCGGTGACGACGGCGACTTTGCCCTCGAGCCGTGCCATGCGGGATGCTCCCCGTTGTTTCGTGAAGCATAGCAGAGAGCGGCCTCCCCCGGGAGGGGACTCTGGGTTCAGCCGAAGGATGCCGGCTGCCAGCCTTCCAACTGGTCTTCGACTTCCTTCTCGTGGGCCTTGCGGGTGGCGATGCGCCAGATCAGATTGCCGAGGCCGACCGCGAATACCGCCCACATCAGCAGGATGAAGGCACTGCGGATCGCGGCCTTCTGGTGGGCGTTGAACATCGGCGGGGCGGGGGCCGGCGCGGCGCGCTCGGCTCCGGCTGGCTCGCGGCCGCCCTCACCTGAGGTCTCGCGTCCCGGGGGTGCCACCGCGACCCGCCCGGTTCCGCCGGATCTCGTGCCGCCGCCCTCCGCGAAAATTTGTGTGCTGTCCCGACCGGACGGCGTGACCAGGGCGGTGACTGGAAAGTCCTCTTCCCGCGGCCCCATTGCCGGTTCCGACAGGGTGATGCCGGGTTCCAGAGCGCCCGGTTCGCGAGTGTCCGCTGTGTCGCCAGGGGATTGCGCCTCGGCCGCTTGCTCGGGCAGATCCGAGGATTCATCGTCATCCAAGTCGGGCATCGGTGCCGGTTCCGCGCGCGGCGTTGCCCGCACCGGCGGCTTGGGCAGCCGCTTATCGACGACGTCCATGGGTTGGGGCGCTTCCCTGGCGGCTTCGACGATGACGACGAGATTTTGCATCAGGCTGTTGCCGACGCCCTGCATGGCGCCCACGATCACCACGCCAATGATCGCGGCGATCAGGGCGTATTCCAACGCGGTCACGCCGCGCGTGTCCGCGGGCAACGTGCGAAGCTCGGTCATCAGTCGCGGCACCTGGGCCTGTTTGGGGCATGAAAGCACACCAAAACCCTAGGCTGTCCGCGTTAAGAAGCGTTTAAAGGTGGTTGGGGGCGGGACAGGTTGCGGAGAGCCGCGCGACCGTTGCGTTGGGATGATTAACGCGGTGGGTCCGGCTGCCATTTGGCGACCAGCGCCTTGGCCCGGCGCAACTGGTCCACGGTCATCCGCTTGGCAATGGTATCCCGATCCTTTTCGGCGATCCGGTTCTTCCTGTTGGCGCTCAAGCTGAGCCACAGATAGGCCTGGACGTAATCCCGGGGCACGCCATCGCCATTGGCATAGAGAAGACCCAAGGTATGCTGCGCCGGCACCAAGCCGGCGCCGGCGGCACGCCGGATCCAGTGCGCCCCGGCCTTGGCATTCTGGCGCACGCCCTCGCCCCGGAGGTAGCGGAAGCCGAGATTATAGGCCGCCGGGATGTGGCCGGCCTGGGCCGCCTTCTTGAACCAGGCGACGGCCTTGGCGTGATCCTTGGGCAGGCCGAAGCCCTGAGTATACATCAGTCCGAGGTAATGCTGCGCCTGGGCGTTGCCTTTGTCGGCAAGTGGTTTCCAATGCTTCAATGCCGCGGAATAATCGCCCCGGTTATAGGCTTTGACCCCGGCTTCGTAATCTTGGGCCAAGCTGGCGGCAATCGGGGCAAGGATCAGGAGGGCGGCAAGGACAAGGGAGGGTGTCGATCTAAGCATGCTTAACCCTAGCATTCGGCCTGGGCGACGGCTACAAGCGATGGACTTGGGCAGATCGGCAGGCCTGCTGCGCCGCCCGGATCCAACCAACCGACCCGGAATTAACGCCGCCGGCGCGGGTCGAGATCCATCGGGGGATATGCTGCGGGCACGGAGTTGATGGAATTTCTGATCCAGGATACCGGGCTCTCGGCTTGGGCTTTTATCGGGCTCTGCGCGATCTCCTTCGTCGGCAGCTTCATCGCCGCCGCCCTCGGCCTGGGCGGCGGCATGCTGGTGCTCGCGGTCATGGCGCTGGTGTTGCCGCCGACGGTCCTGATCCCGGTCCACGGCGTGGTGCAGTTCGGATCCAACCTGGGGCGTGCCGTCCTGATGGCCCGGTCGGTCCTCTACGCGGTGGTTCCCGCCTTCGTCATCGGTTCCGTGATCGGCGCGGCGATTGGCGCCCGTCTGGTCATTGCCCTGCCGCTGTGGCTGCTGCTGGCCGTGCTGGGATTGTTCGTGCTGTATGGCACCTGGTCTCCGGGCTTCCGCTCGAGCCGGCCGGGGCCGATGAAGTTCCTTGCGGTCGGCGGGGTCAGCAGTTTCGTCACCATGTTCGTCGGTGCCACCGGGCCGCTGATCGCGCCGTTCGTTGCCGCCGCTTGCGGCGACCGGCGGCAAGTGGTGTCGACCCATGCCATGCTGATGTCGGTGCAGCACGGCATCAAGGTGCTGGCCTTCGGGATCCTGGGTTTCGCCTTCGGTCCGTATGTACCGCTGCTGGCGGGCCTGCTCGCCTTCGGATTTCTCGGCACCTATGTCGGTGGGCGCGTCCTGCTGCGGTTGCCCGAGCGCATCTTCAGGCTGGGCCTGCGCCTGATCCTGACGCTGCTGGCGCTCAGGCTGTTCTACGATTCCTTCGGCGCCTATTCCCGCTAGTCGCGCTGCCGCCGGATCCGGGCGGCCCTATTCGGGAACGACGATTTGCAGCATGTGTCCGTCGGGATCGTGGAGGTAGATGCACCGTTCATCGCCCGGCCGGCCGCTGACCTTGACGCCGGCGGCTTCAAGACGGTCCCGGATCTCCTCGTAGGTCCCCGTGGCGACGTTCAGCGCCAGGTGATTGACGTCATGACGCGGTTTGAAGGCCGCGCCCTCGGGCGCCCGGAACAGTCCGACGAGCTGCGGACCGCACCTGAGAAAGAGGTGCCCCGAGGAACCATGGTCCACCGTCATGCCCAGGAGATCGACGTAAAACGCCTTGGACGCCTCGGGATTGCTCACGTGGAGCACGACATGGTCGATTCCCGTGGTCGTCAGGCTTGAATTGCTGAAGGAAATATCCGCCATTGCCACACTCCGTCCCGGTTTGGGTCTGGAAACGCCGTTTTTTTAAATTTAGCACGGCTTGGCCCCGGAATCTGTCGTAATTCGCCGCCAGAGTGCGCGATCGGGACTGAAAACACCGATGCCGGCGCCGCTACCGGATGTGCCCCGGTTGCCACAATCATCGTGAAATCGCCGCTTCACGGCCCGAATCGCTCCGCAATCGCGGGCTTAAATATTTGTTAGATATCCTCCGATAGGGTGTCCGCGTGATGGAACAGACGGGCCACCAATCCATGAGCGTGACGGACAGCAGCCGAATCATGACGGACCAGGATCTCGCCGATCTTGGGCTGAGGTGCGTGGCCTATGTGAAGAGCGTCAAGGTCGCCGGCGAGGACGCCTATTCCATCCACGCCGCGGACGGCACGGAAATCGCCATCATGGGCAATCGGGACATCGCCTTCGCGACGATCCGCGAGCACGATATGGAAGCGGTCTCCGCTCATTGACGGCCGCCGAACCGATCCAGCCAATTTCAGAAATCGAGGGTGTCAGGCGGCGTTGATCGCCGTGGTGTCGGTGAGAAGCGCGTAAAGCGCGTCCGCCGATTCGGAGCCGCGCAGTTTTTCGCAAGTGTCGCGGTCGCGCAGTTTTCGCGAGACCCGCGCCAGCGCCTTGAGGTGATCGGCGCCCGCGGCCTCCGGCGCCAGCAGCAGGAAGATCAAGTCCACCGGCTGCTCGTCGATGGAATCGTAATCCACCGGCTGTTCCAGCCGCGCGAACAGGCCGTAAAGGCGATCCAGTCCCGCATGCTTGCCATGAGGAATCGCAACCCCGCCGCCCACGCCGGTGGTGCCCAGCCGTTCCCGTTCCACCAGGATCTCGAACACGGTGCGCTCGTCCAGACTCGTGATCTCGGCCGACAGGCGCGCGAGCTCCTGCAAAGCTTGTTTCTTGGATGTGACCTTCAACGCAGGAATCACTGTTGCCGGTGTGATCAGATCAGATATTTCCAATCTTCGGATCCTTTGTCTGGCTAGTTGCGCCCCGCCCCCGCCAACCGAGGATGTCCGGGAATATCGATCAAAGCCTCCGGGCCGGGGCCGGCCCCAGTCAGTCGCAATTTTCGGGCGCTCGGGTTCTAAAAATCAAGGATTTTGGCCCCGCACCCAGTACCCCGGGGCGCCCCCGGATCGAGGAGGCGCAAAATAGTTTCCGCCGGGTGGAGAGTCAATAGGGCCGGAGGGACCGGTTTTTTTCAGGCTTACAGGCTGCGGGACTTCTCCCGCCGGCGCTGGACAGACGAGGGAATCCGCATGGCCTCGCGGTATTTCGCGACGGTGCGTCGCGCGATCTCGATGCCCTCGCCGGACAGCATGTCGACGATCTTGTCGTCAGAGAACACCGCCTTGGGCGGTTCGCTGTCGATCAACGCCTTGATGCGGTGGCGGACGGATTCGGCGGAATGGGCGCTGCCGCCGCCGGTGGCGGCGATCGCCGTGGTGAAGAAATATTTGAGCTCGAACACGCCCCGCGGGGTCGCCATGAACTTGTTGGAGGTCACGCGGCTGACGGTGCTCTCGTGCATCCCGATGACATCGGCGATTTCGCGTAGGGTCAGGGGCTTGAGGAACTGCACGCCCTTGTTCAGGAATCCGTCCTGGGTCCGCACGATCTCCTTGGAGACCTTGAGGATCGTAGTGGCGCGCTGGTGCAGCGCCTTGATCAGCCAGTTGGCCGACTGCATGCGTTCGCTGATGTATTCGCGCTCGTCCTTGGTACGGGTCCGCGATGTCACCTGGGCAAGATAGGATTGGTTGATCAGCACCCGGGGCAAGGTCTCGGCGTTGAGTTCAATATCCCAGCCCCCGTTCTTGCGTGCCCGTACGATGATGTCGGGCACGATGGTTTGGGCCGTGTCCTGGGAGAACGCCAAGCCCGGCTTCGGGTCCAGCGCCTGGATCTCGGCCACCATCTCCGCGAAGTCCTCGTCGTCGACGCGGCAGATCCGCTTGAGCGCGGCGGTCTCGCGCCGTGCGAGATGTTCGAGATTGTTGACCATCGCTTCCATGGCGGGGTCGAGGCGATTGCGTTCGCGCAGTTGGAGGGCAAGGCATTCGCTGAGGTCGCGGGCGAACACGCCGGAAGGATCACATTCCTGGGCCCGGGTGAGCACGGCTTCCGCCTCCGCCACGTCGATTTCCAGGCGTTCGGCGATTTCCGAAAGCTCCGCGCGGAGGTAGCCCGCTTCGTCCAGGCTGTCGATCAGCACACTGGCGATCAGCCGCTCGCGGGCTTCGGAGAAAATCAGATTGACTTGGCTGGACAGGTGTTCGCGCAGGCTAGGTGTGTTGGCGTGGCGATCCTCGAGATCGAGAATACCGCCGTCGAAGCTGCCGCCCGGCCCCCAGTCGGAGAACTGGGCCGGTGGGGTGCCTTCGAGGTCGCCGCGTTCGTCATTGGTCCAGACATTGTCGATTTCCGCGTCCATCGGATTGTCGCTCTCGCCTGGAATGTTATCGGATGCGGTCAGGTCGGCGGCATCCTGGGGCGCGGGTTCATCGGCGCTGTCGAAGGCATCGAGGGGCTCCGGCGCCGCTTCGCCGCCGGCCGCGTCGCCGTCGCCTGCGTAGGGACCGTCATCGCCGGCTTCCGCTTGATCGTCGCCGCGGTCCTCCGGACCGGTCCCCGCCGCGGCCTCGGGGTCCTGCTCCATCCCGCCCTCCGCCGATTCGCGCTCCAGCAGCGGATTTTCCTCGATCTCCGATTCGATGAAGGTTTCGAGTTCCTGGTTGGACAACTGCAGCAGCTTGATCGCCTGCTGCAGTTGCGGCGTCATTACGAGCGCCGTGGTTTGGCGAAGGGCCAGTTTTGGTGAGAGCACCATGGCGGCCAACCTAGAGGCTGAAGCGTTCGCCCAGATAGACCCGGCGGACGTCTTCATGGGCCATGATTTCGTCGGGGGTGCCTTCCATCAGGACATGCCCGTCATGGATGATGTAGGCCCGGTCGACGATGTCCAGGGTCTCGCGGACATTGTGGTCGGTGATGAGGACGCCGATGCCGCGGTCCCTCAGGTGCAGGACGAGGTCGCGGATGTCGCCGAGCGCCACCGGGTCGATGCCCGCCAGCGGCTCGTCGAGCATCATGAACTGGGGTCCGGCGGCCAGCGCCCGGGCGATCTCCACCCGGCGCCGTTCGCCGCCCGACAGCGCCAGCGCCGGCGTGCGCTTGAGGTGGGAAATGGCAAACTCCGCAAGCAGGTCTTCGAGGAACGCCTCGCGCTTGTCGCGTTCGGGCTCGACCGCTTCCAGCACCGCGCGGATATTGTCGGCCACGTTGAGGCCGCGGAAGATGGATGCCTCCTGGGGCAGGTAGCCGATTCCCATCCGGGCCCTGCGGTACATTGGCATGTCGGTGATGTCTTCGCCGTCCAGCATCACGGTGCCCGAATCGGGGGCGATCAGGCCGCTGATCAGGTAGAAGCAGGTGGTCTTGCCGGCCCCGTTGGGGCCGAGCAAGCCGACCGCCTCGCCGCGCTGCACGGTCAGGCTGACATCGCGCAACACCGGGCGCTTCTTGAACCCCTTGCCCATGCCGATCACTTCCAAACCATTGTTGACGCGCACCAGTTCGGGCCCTTTCTCGGGGCCGTTCTGAGGGCCGCGCCCGGCCGATTTGGAACCTGTGATCTTGTTGTTCATATCCGAAAAAGGTGTAGGCGATCAGTGGTTTAATTTCGATGAAGACCGGGCCGCCATGGCGCCCACGCGTTTACTGGTTGGGGACGATCAGGACCCGCACCGGCGGCTGTCCCTTGCCGCTGTCGCCGGCGACCAGGCGGCTGATCCCGGTCTTGAAATTCACGATGGCGCGCTCACCGTTCATTTGGTTCTTGCCCCGGGTGATCCGGACCTTTCCCCACAGTTCCGCGGTTTCTTCATTGGGACGGTAGACTCCCCGTTCTCCCAGTGCAATCTCTCCCGGCCGGGTAATCACCACGTTGCCATAAGCGTCCATGCGGCGGATGTCTTTTCCCTTGGCGGCGCGTTTGCTGCGGCCGTCGCCCTTGGGCGCCGATTGCGTGGTCAGCACGTCGGCGCGGACGGTGCGCCCGCCGCCCTTGGGCGGGTTGCGCTGGCGCAGGACGGCATTGCCCCGGGCCACGGCCAGCGCCTTCTGCTCATAGTATTCCAGGCTGTCCCGCGCGGTGACGATGTCCTCCTTGGTGACCAGGCGCAGCCTGCCGCCGGTCAGTACCAGCATGCCCTTGCGGGCATCGTAGACGCCGCGGTCCCCGTAGACGGTCTGTTCCGGCGAGACGATCTTGACGTTGCCTACGGCATCGATGCGGGTAATCTCCGACCCCTTGCCTTTGATCTCTTCGTAATGGGCGGTCAGGGTGTCGGCAAAGACCGTGGTGTCGCCCTGGATGGCTTTGGCATTGCCCCGGGCGACGTAGCGTTTGTCCTTCTGGTTCCATTCGATCCCCTGGTCGGCATAGACCTCGATCGGCTTCGAGCCCTTGGTGCCGAGCCCGAGCCCCTGGGCCGCCGCCTCGGCGGTGGGCCAGGCCGAGGTCAGGACAGCCGCAATCAATAGAGCCGTCAAGAAGGTCGCATAGGAGCGTCGGCGGCTCATTGTTCGGTCCTCGCCGGCGGCGCCTTACGGGTGCGTTTGTCCTTGGGATAGAGGATGGCTTTCGATTTGCCGGTGAACACCACGGTCTTGCCGCCGTCGAGCACTTTGAACCCTTCCCCGGTGACGTCGATGGAGGGCCCGCTGCCGGTGACCGGGTCCTTGCCCTCTGCGGTGCCCGCCTTGAGGTCGATGCGCGCGGTGGGGCTCGCGAAATGCAGCCCCTTGTCGTGGTAGAGGTCGACGCCGCCGCCGAGGTCGAGCACCTGTTCCTTTTGCGCGTAGTTGCCCCTGGCGGCCATCAGGGCGACCCAGGCGCCGCCGTCGGTGGTCATGTCGCCTTTGGGATTCTTCAACACGATCTCGTCGGCGCCGGGGCGCGCGCGCCGCGCCTCGTCGGCGGTCAGCGTGAACGGGCGGGAGCGTTTGTTGGTGCCGGCGAAACGCGGCTTGACCATGCGCAGGGTCTTGGCTTCCTCCGGATTGATCTGGGCGAGGCCGATCCGGAAGCGGGTCTCGATGTTGCTCCATTGGGACCACACGGCGACCACGCTGACGATCAGGACGGCGACCGCGGGCAGGGCCAGGCGCAGAACGAAGACATTGCGCCGATGGGCGCGTTGGGTCGCCGCGGGAATGCCTTCCCGGATCGGGATGGTGCCCAGCGGGGTCGACGCATTCTTGCGGCCGCGCCGCCGCTTGCGTCCGCCAAGCTCGGATCCGGCCTTGATTGCCTCGGGACGCTGCGGCGGGGTCTTAATGGGCGGTGTGGCCATGGTGATGTCCCGCGCGACCTCAAGGGCCGCTTAGGTGATTCCCCAATGCAATATGTCGTGGATGCGGACCAGGCCCAAGGGCTTGCGGTCCTTGAGAACGAACACGGCGCTGATGCGCTTTTCGTTCATTATGCCCAGTGCCTCGGCCGCCAGCAGATGCGGAAGGACGGAAATCGGATCCCTGGTCATGATGTCCTCGGCGCGCGCTTCCAACAGGTTGGGCGACATGTGCCGGCGCAGGTCGCCGTCGGTGATGACGCCGATCAGTCGCCCGCCACCGTCGACCACGCCGGCCACCCCGAAGGTCTTGGCGGTGATGGTGAGCAGCACGTCCGCCATGACGTCGTCGGGTGCCACGACGGGCATGTCCTCGCCGCTATGCATGATGTCGGTGACCTTGAGCAGCTTGCGTCCGAGCTGCCCGCCCGGATGCAGCAGCTGGAACTGATCGGCGGTGAAGCCCTTGCGTTCCAGGAGAGCGATGGCGAGCGCATCGCCCAGCGCCAGAGTCACCGTGGTCGAGGTGGTCGGCGCCAGGCCCATGGGGCAGGCCTCGTCGCCCTGGGGCAGGATCAGCACGACGTCGGCCGCCTCGGCCAGGGCGCTCGCTTCCTTGCCGGTGATGGCGACCAACGGGATCGAGAATCGCCGGCTGTGGGCGATGATGTCGGCAAGCTCGACCGTGTCCCCGGAATTGGAGATCGCCAGCACCGCGTCCTCGCGGGTGATCATGCCGAGGTCTCCGTGGCTCGCTTCGCCGGGGTGGACGAAGAAGGCCGGCGTGCCGGTCGATGCCAGGGTGGCGGCGATCTTGTTGGCGATGTGCCCGCTCTTGCCCATTCCGGAAACGATGATGCGTCCGGTTACGTCGTTGAAGAGGTCGAGCGCCTTGGTGAAGCGTTCGTCGAGCGTCCGGCCGGCCTGGTTCAGGCCCCTCGCTTCCATCTCGATCACGCGCCGGCCGACGGCGATGTCTTTTTGCGCCCGGTCGTCTATCGGGGCATCGGTGGGGGGCGGGGTCGGATTCGCGCGCATGATGGTTGGAGCTGTCCCTCATAAAGGGGCCGTCCACTCCCGCGGCACCTGCCGCCGGCCGGGACGATCCCCGAAAAATCCTATCAGATAAGCAAACCTTTAGACACCGGCTGATTCCCAGCCTGCCCTAATGGGCGAAGATGTCGATTTCGGGCCAGCCGCCGAGGTCGAGCGCGACACGGTGGGGGAGGAAGGCGAAACACGCCTGGGCGAGATGGGCCCGGCCCTCGCGTTCCAGCATGATATCCAGCCGGGCCTTCAAGGCATGCAGGTGAAGTACGTCGGCGGCCGCGTATTCCCGCTGGGCCCGGCTCAGGTCGTCGGCACCCCAGTCGGACGACTGCTGTGCCTTGGACAGCTCCATTCCCAGAATTTCCCGGGTCAGGTCGGCGAGACCATGGCGGTCGGTATAGGTGCGCGCGATGCGCGAGGCGATCTTGGTGCAATAGACCGGCGTACAGTCGATCCCCAGCCAATACTTCAGCGCGGCAAGGTCGAAGCGCGCGAAGTGAAACAGCTTGAGACGGGCCGGGTCGGTCAGTTGCGCGGTGAGGTTCGGGGCCGAATAGGGCTGTTTGCCGGGCGCGAAACGGATCAGGTGGGCATCGCCGGTGCCGTCGCTCAACTGGACCACGCAAAGCCGGTCCCGGGCCGTCACCAATCCCATGGTTTCCGTATCCACGGCGATCACGTTGCCGAGGTCGATCGCCGAGCCCAGGTCGCCCTCGTGGAAATGGATGGTCATGACGGCAGGCTCCTCGTGCGGTGCGTCCGGCCCCCACCTTGGGCGCGACGTCTACAAAAAAGGGCGCGCCCGATTGGGTGCGCCGCGGCGTCGCAAGGAACGGTCCGGGGCCCGAAGGCCGGGCCAGCGGGCCGGCGGGCCGAGACAATCATCGCCACCGGTTCCGGCGCCCGGCGACGCGAAGTGGTGCGGATGGGGAGAGTCGAACTCCCACTTCCTTTCGGAAACAGACACCTGAAGCCTGCGCGTCTACCAATTCCGCCACATCCGCGATGTCATTCACGCGGCCTGCCGCGCCGTCCGGGCCGCCTGGCCCGCGCCGCGCCGCTCGGCCTTGTGCAGGCGGGTTTGGATATACGCGGGCGGCGCAGAAGTCAACCGCCAAGGGAGAGACGCAACATACTGGCGAAGATCTCAGGTGCGGCGTTGGGCGCGCCAAAACGATCTGGTAGGATGACCGGTCCGGTGGGGGGCCGCCTGTACGTTGGTCCCCTCCCTTGAGTGAGGCAGGGAGTCATGCCCCTTGATCAAGTGACGGTGTTCGGTGCCTCGGGCTTCGTCGGCCGCGCTGTGGTCGAACGTCTGGGCCGAACCGGTGCCCGCATCATTGCCGCAGCCCGCCATGCCGAGGCGAGCCGGGTTCTGGCCGCGCTTTCAGCCGAGGCGGATGTGGTGCCCGCCGATTGCGATGTCACAGACCCGGACCGGGTGGCGTTCCTGCTCGACGGGTCGGACGCCGCCGTCAACCTGGTCGGCATCCTTCACGAGTCTCCGGGCCGCGCGTTCCAGGCTCTGCACGCCGATGCCCCGGGGGTGATCGCGGCGGCCGCGGCGGCGGCTGGGGTCGCGCGCTTCGTCCATGTTTCGGCCATCGGGGCCGACGTCACCTCGCCCTCGAAATACCTTTCCAGCAAGGGACGCGGCGAAGCCGCCGCCTGGGCGGCCTTCCCCGATACCACCGTGTTGCGTCCCAGCGTCATCTTCGGGCCCAATGACAGCTTCTTCAATCGCTTCGATGCCATGGCGCGTCTCTCGCCCGCCCTGCCGCTGTTCGGCGGCGGCGCCAATCTGTTCCAGCCGGTCTATGTCGGCGATGTGGCGGAGGCGGTTTTCGCCGCTCTGACCGGGGACGGGACCCAAGGCCGGGCTTTTGAATTGGGCGGGCCGGACGTGGCGAGTTTCCGTGACTTGATGGAAACCTTGTTGGAGCAATCCGGGCGCCGCCGTCTCTTGCTGCCGCTTCCCATGGTATTGGCGGATCTGATCGGGCTGGCAGGCGACGGGCTCGCCGCGCTCGGCCTGACGCCGCCGCTGACCCGGGACCAGACTCGCATGCTGCGCACCGACAACGTGGTCGGGGAGGGCGCGGACGGGTTGGAGGCATTGGGCATCGAACCAACCCCCATGGGGGCGATCCTGCCGGCCTATCTCGGCCGCGGCGGCGGGGCGGACTGAGCGCCCGCCGTTACTGCAGGCACGCGGTGGCGAGTTTCGCCTCGCCGAAGCCGAAGCCGTAGACGGCGGCGAGAAGCACGAGGCCGAGGATCAGCCGGTAGATCACAAAAGGCGCGAAGCTCGCCCGCGCCAGCCAGCGCATCATCGCCGCGATGGCTCCAAGCGCCGCGACCAGGGAAAGGCCCGCCGCCAGGGCTGCCGCCGCGGTCAATTGCAGGCTGCCGGCCTCCACCAGCTCCAGCCCCGCCAGGGTGGCGGCGCCGAGGATCACGGGCATGGCGATCAGCAAGGAAAAGCGCGCCGCTTCGTCGCGTTCGAATCCGAGCATGCGCGCCGCCGTCATGGTCACGCCGGAGCGCGAGGTTCCGGGCACCAGGGCCAGCATCTGGGCGCAGCCGATGATCAGCGCCCGGCCCCAGTTCATTTCCGCCAGGCGAAGGGCGCGCGCCCCCCAGCGGTCCGCCGCCCACAGCGCCATCCCGAACAGCAGGGTCGTCCAGGCGATCACCGTGAGGCTGCGCAGGCTCGTTCCGGCCCATTTGTGAACCGCAAAGCCGGCGGCGATGGCCGGCAGGGTGGCAATCACGACATAGAGCGCCAGCCGCGCCTCGTTACCATCGACCCGCCCCCGCAGCACCGCGCCCGCACCCCGGGCCAGGGCCAGGCAGTCGCGCCAGAAATAGAGGACGACCGCGAACAAGGTGCCGAGATGCACGGCGATATCCATGACCAGGCTTTGATCGCACCAACCGGTCGCCTGGGGCACCAGAATCAGATGGGCTTGGGAGGAGATCGGGAGGAATTCGGTGATGCCCTGGACCAGGGCGACGGTCAGGATATGGAGGAGCGTCACGGAGAATGCCTCGGTCGAGGTGCGGTTGCGGCGCCGCCACCGAGGGCGGGCCGAGACCGCTTATATCACAGGCCGGTAAATGCAACATGGAATGTTGCGAACGTCGGGACGAGGACGACAGCATCGAGGGGTTCCAGATAGTTCCAGAATGGGACTAAACTGGGCTCGTGCTGCCTAGGTGTTTGCCACCTCGACGGGGAAAATGGAAGCTGCTCCCGCATCCTCCGTAAAATTTAGGACAGTGTACATGACTTATTTGTACGTTTTCGCTCGCCATCCCTGGATTTCTCCCCTATGCTCGCCTCATTGGGCTTGATCGCCAACCTTGGGGCCGGGATAAAACTTGTCGGGGTTAATGCGGGAAACCGCTGGCCCATTCTCGGTTCCAGGCGCCCTGGGCCGTTCGTGCCTTGCCTGGTGGGGATCAGGAAAACTGTTTTTTGCGCTTTCGGGGCCGCTTCCGTGGCAGGGGGAGGGTTTGGACCGGGAGCGGCGTCTTTGGTTAAGGGTTAGTCGCATTATGCCGGACAAAATGCTGAAATTCATTTCCCTGGAAACCCGGATGCCGGGGAAGCGCGACGCGGAAACGCGGCGTAGGGATTTCGATGAGATCTATGGCGAATACACCGACGAGGGCGCGGAGCAGCAGGCCTCGCGCTGTTCCCAATGCGGCATTCCGTTCTGCCAGGTTCATTGTCCGGTCTCCAACAACATTCCCGACTGGCTCAAGCTGACGGCGGAGAATCGCCTGGAAGAGGCCTATGAGATCTCGGCGGCGACCAACAACCTGCCCGAGGTCTGCGGCCGCATCTGCCCCCAGGACCGCCTGTGCGAAGGCAACTGCGTGCTGGAACAGTCGGGCCATGGATCGGTCACCATTGGCTCGGTCGAGAAATACATCACCGATACGGCGTTCGAGCGCGGCTGGGTCAAGCCACCGACCCCGATGCGGGAATTGGGCCGGTCCGTCGGCATCATCGGCGCCGGGCCCGGCGGGCTCGCCGCGGCCGAACAGCTGCGACGGCTCGGTTACGAGGTCCATGTCTACGACCGCTACGACCGGGTCGGCGGGTTGATGATTTACGGCATTCCCAATTTCAAGCTGGAGAAGGAGATCGTCGATCGCCGCGCCAGGTTGTTGGCCGACGGCGGCATTGTTTTCCACCTGGAATTCGAGGTCGGCCGTGACGCCACTCTGGCGGATCTGCGCGGGCGCCACGACGCGGTGCTGATCGCCACCGGCGTCTACGAGGCCCGCGACGTCCAGATGCCGGGGTCCGGCCTCACCGGCCTGTACCCCGCCATGGAATATCTGACCGCCTCCAACCGCCAGGGCCTCGGCGATGCGGTAGCCGCCTTCGAGGACGGCACCCTCGACGCCAAGGACCGCAATGTGGTCGTCATCGGTGGCGGCGACACGGCGATGGATTGCGTGCGCACGGCGGTGCGTCAAGGGGCGCGCTCGGTGCGCTGCGTCTATCGCCGCGATCGCGAAAACATGCCGGGCTCGCGCCGCGAGGTGACCCATGCCGAGGAAGAGGGCGTCGAATTCGTCTGGTTGGCCGCGCCCGAGGCGTTCCTCGGCGACGGCAGGGTCCGGGGCGTGCGCTGCCAGCGCATTCACTTGGGCGTGCCGGATGTCACCGGCCGGCAGACGCCGGAGCCCATCGAAGGGTCGAGCTTCAACATCGATGCCGACTTGGTGATCAAGGCGCTTGGTTTCGATCCCGAGGATCTGCCGACCCTGTTCGACGAACCGGAGCTGGCGTTGACCGGTTGGGGCACGGTGAAGACCCATCCGCGGACATTGATGACTTCGATTGACGGCATCTTTG
>JAOTVC010000267.1 GCA_029863585.1 Alphaproteobacteria bacterium
GCCGCTCCTCGTAGATCGCGGGATGGGCCTTCCAGTTGGTCGACCCGCCGGAGATCGGATAGGTCTGGAGATTGTCGACGGTCACCAACGTCGGGCTGGTGACGGGGATTGCCATCATCTCGTCCGACCCGGTGCGGACGCTGACGTTGAAAGCCCCTTCCGACACCCCTTCATGGGCCAGGATGCGGCAGGCCAACACGAAGTCCTTCTTGAGCTCTTCGAGGTCGATCTCGATGGGATCGACGGAGATGACGTCGAGATCTGCGGACATGATCGTTCCCTTCCTTCCTGCGCCTTTGATGCCGGCGCCCGTTCACCGTTGGATTTGACATACCACTTTTCGGCGATTTCGGGAATCACGGACCGCGCTGGCCCGCCGCCGCCATCCCCCCTATCATCGGGCCCTTGATGCGGACCGAAAACCGGGGAGATCGGGGCGATGACGGGGAAAGCGGTCGAGCGTGAAGCCGAAGACGCGAAAGCGCGGGTCAAGGCCGCGCTCGATCGCCAAGGGGAGCACGCCCTTCTCGATGTCCGGGAGGAAGGCGTCTATGCAAGGGGCCATTGCCTTTATGCCGCCTGCTGCCCGCTAAGCCGGCTCGAGCTGTTGGTTCGCGACCTGGTGCCGCGGCCCAATACCTCGCTCACGGTCATGGACGGCGGCGGGGACGAAGGCCTGGCGGCGCGCGCGGAGGCGAGGCTTGGGGAAATGGGCTATTCCGATGTCGCCATCCTTGCCGGCGGGCTTGAAGCCTGGGCCGCGGCCGGGTTCGAGGTCTTCGGCGGCATGAACGTGCCGTCCAAGGCTTTCGGCGAACTGGTGGAACAGACCAACGCGACGCCGCATATCACCGCCGATCAGCTCAAGATCATGATGGACCGGGGAGACGATCTGGTGGTGCTCGATTCACGTCCGATGGACGAGTTCCGCATGATGAACATCCCAACCGCCACCGATTGCCCGACCTCTGAACTGGTTTATCGCATCGCTGAAATCGCGCCCAATCCCGGGACGCGGGTGGTGATCAATTGCGCCGGGCGCACGCGGTCCATCATCGGCGCCCAGACGCTGATCAACGCCGGCATCCCCAACGAGGTGGTGGCGCTGGAAAACGGCACCATGGGCTGGCATCTCGCGGGTTATCAAGTCGAACGCGGCAATGAGCGCAAGCCGCCCGAGGTGGGGAGAGAGGCGCTCGATGAGGCGCTTGCCCGGGCCCGGGCGGTCGCCGATAAGGCCGGGGTGGAGGTGATCGATCAGGAGACCCTGGCGCGCTTCCGGGATGACGGAGACAGCCGGACCCTCTACGTCTTCGATGTGCGGACGGGTGCGGAATATGCGGCCGGCCACCTCGCCGGCGCGCGGCCTGCTATCGGCGTGCAACTGGTGCAAAAGACAGATTCCTTCATGGCGACGTTGGGCGCGCGGGTGGTCTGTGTCGATGACACCGGGCCCCGGGCGCTGACCACCGCGGCCTGGCTCGCCCAGATGGGCTGGCAGGCCTATGTGCTGGATGGCGGCATGGACGCCGGCCCGAAGCAGGCGGGGGCGTACGTGGCCGACGTGCCGGAGGCGGAGGATGCCGAGGTCGGGAGCATTTCGCCCAAGATGCTGGCCGTGGCGAACATGCGGGGCACGGCACTCATTCTCGATTTCACGCGGTCCCTGGATTATGCCAAGAGCCATATCCCGGGCGCCCGGTTCGCCATCCGCGCCCGGCTTGCGGACACCCTGCCCCGCCTCGATCAGAAAGACATGGTGGTGCTGACCTCCGGTGACGGGCGCCTGGCCCGCCTCGCCGCAGCCGAGGCGCAAGCCGCCGCCGCCGTGCCGGTCAAGGTGCTGGCCGGCGGCAACGCGGCCTGGCGGCGGGACAAGCTGCCGCTCGCCGACGGCACGGCGGACGCCGCCGATCCGGTGGAGGATGATGCCTTTTGGCGCCCTTACGAACGGTCGGATGGGGTCGAGGATGCGATGCATCAGTATTTGAGCTGGGAACAGGGCCTGGTCGAGCAGATCGCCCGTGACGGCACCGCGCCCTTCAAGGTGCTGGTGCCCTGACCTAGTCGACGACCCGGCGCACCACCCGCTCTATCGTCAGCCCCTGGACGACGATGGAGAAGATCACCACGCCGTAGGTCATGGCGAGGATGAGGTCTTTCTGGGCGAAGGCGGGCAGCGACAGTGCCAGCGCCACGGAGATGCCGCCGCGCAATCCGCCCCAGGTCAGCACCGGGATGGCGCCCTTGGTGAATTCCCGGCGCAGACTCATCAACGATATGGGAAGGGCGACGGCGGCGAACCGTGCAGCCAGGACCAAGGGGATCACCATCAGCGTTGCCAGGATTATATTGCCGGAGATGGTCAGCGCCAGGACCTCGAAACCGATGATCAGGAATAGGACGGAATTCAGCACCTCGTCGGTCAGCGACCAAAATTTGAACAGGTGGTCGCGGGTGGTTGCGCTCATGGCGAATTCCCGCCCGTGGTTGCCGATCAACAACCCGGCGACCACAACCGCGATGGGTCCGGACACATGGATCGCGGTGGCGACGGAATAGGTCAGTGTCACCAGCGCCAGGGTGATCAGAACCTCCAGATTGTGCTCGTCGATGGTGCCGATGGCGCGATAGGCGACAAAGCCGGCCGCAAGGCCCAATGCCGCGCCGCCCAGCGCCTCCAGGACGAATAGTTCGGCGATGTCCAGTGCCGTCATCGGCGCGCCGCCTTCGGTGCCCACGGCGACGGCCAGCAGGATGATGAAGACGACGATGCCGACCCCGTCGTTGAACAGGCTTTCGCCGGCGATCTTCGCTTCCAGCGACGGCGGCACGTGGATGGTCTTGAGGATGCCCAGCACCGCGATCGGGTCGGTCGGCGAGATCAGCGCGCCGAACACCAGGCAATAGGCCAGCGGCAGACCCAGGCCAAGAAGGTTCGAGAGCAGATAGACCGCATAGCCCACGATCGCGGTCGAGATCACCACGCCCAGGCTGGCCATGGCGCCGATCGCCCATTTGCGCCGGGCCAACTCGCTGAGGTCCACATGTAGGGCGCCCGCGAACAGGAGGAAGCTGAGCATTCCGTGCATCAGCACGTCGGGAAAATCGATTTGCTGAACCGCGCCGCGCACGGTCGCCCGGAAGCCGAGGGCGGGCACCATCAGATCCATCGCCAGGATGGCAAGCGATGCGGCCAGCGCGATGACCACCAATCCGATGCTGTGCGGCAGCTTGAGCCAGCGGTGATTGAGATAGCCGAACCCGGCGGCAAGGGCGAGCAGCACGGCGGCGAGGTTGAGCAGTGTCGTCATGGCTTCAAATCGCGGGCCTTCCCAGGGGCGAACAAAGAGACGGTAACGGATCGCATAATCGTAGCCGCGAACCCGCCGCACCGTGGCGCGGCCATGCCGCCCAACCGGGCGACCGGCTACCGGGTGCGCCAGGATATCCAGGCTTATTGTTCGATGGCTACGGAGAACTTCTCAATGGTGATGACGGAACGGATGGAGACGACCGTGCCGTCGCGCACGACGACGAAGTCCTGGCCCTGGCCGGACATGCTCATGATTTGACCGTTTATCTCGGTTTCCCCGGACAGGCGGGTCGATACCGTCGCCGATTGGCCGTCGGCCGAAAT
>JAOTVC010000268.1 GCA_029863585.1 Alphaproteobacteria bacterium
CGGTGTGTCTTTGGAGAGACTCCCAGGAAGGTGAATCACTGGCCCCCGTTCGCGGGGGCTCCTTTTTTGCGACGGGAACCTGCTCGTTATGTCCGCTTTGGGTCAAAAGCGGTCATCAGGTTAACAAGCCCGAGAGCCGATCATCCTGGCGTTAACCCGATGTCCGCTTATAGCCAAAAGCAGACATTACAAGGCCTTTTGGTGGGGAGCCATCTGCTGCATCACATGCAGGCACAGATGGAATGGTTATACCAGTTGGCTTCAGAGCCAGCGCCGAACTGCACGCTTGTAGCGCAGATAAGTTTCACCAAACTTGGCTTCCATGTAACGCTCTTCCCGCTCGATCACGCCGTAGCGCATAACGACCAGGGACGGAACCACGGTGGCGATAATCCAGATGCTGTCAGCTGCAATTCCGACGCCTACATGAACGAGACTAAAGCCCAGGTACATAGGGTTGCGGCTGAAGCGGTAGGGGCCGTTGTCAACCACGACCGTGGATGGCTTCCACGGCTCGGGCCTGGTGCCGTGCGAGCGAAAGGTTAGCCCCGCCCAGACGATTAGTAACAGACCAGCGGCAATCGCCGCTGCGCCAGACGCATACCAGAAAATTCCGCCTACACCTGCACCCGACGGCCACAGGTACTCGGCCCCTACGCCGAGCACCAGGAATCCGATGTGGATTGCCACCGGCGGGGCGATGACATTGGGATGATCAGGCGCGGTCATTTGTTGCCATGAACGTCTCGAGTGCCCACCGCATCGCAAAATCGCGGATAGTAATGTGCTCTTGCCTGTTCGGAGGCATTGGATGACAGAAGCTTATCGGACCGTCACAAGATATTCTACTCGTGTACCGAGCCAGCAAAGTGGGTCGTCAGACGACGGAAACAGCTGGTGGCAACCAACTGAGAAATCCGACCAAGAATGTCATGACGATTCCAAAAAAACCGTGATTTTGACCTTACCGTTGATGAATTATCCGGATGCAAATAGCGATACGTTCGAATGACCAACTTTAGGGTATCCCGTCGCCGGATGGTAAATCGCTGAATGATAGCCTGCTTTTGGTCACAGTCGGTGATCAGGTTAAGGTTCGCTATCGGCCGACTGCCCCTAGGAGCCAGACGATGCCCAAGCTGATGATGGCGGTTTCCTTTGCAGTTCTTGCGCTTGTGGGCATCGGCGTTGGCGGATGCGAGACCAGGTCCGACGACGTGCGTTACGAATACCCGCCCCTTGATGACTCCGTCAGGCCGAATAGCGACATTCCGCAGCTAGGAACTGATTTTCTAGACGATGATTGAACGCCCTTTTGGACCGCCTTGATCCGGTCCCATTATGTCCGCTTCGGGTCAACAGGAGACATCGGATTAACGGCGCGAGGCGCATCTTGAAGTGGCTAAGGTCGGTTCCCCGAACTGGTGCGATAGCTTTCCTGATAACTCGGAGAGTTTTCCCTGTTCCTTGTTTGAGGGAATTGCCTGTCCAGAACGCGACGGACCATTGTTTCGAGGTCTTGCTTGGTGAAGGGTTTTCGCAGCAGTTCCATGTCTTGATCGAAGACGCTTTCATCGAGGCTCGCGATGTTGATATAGCCCGAGGTGAACAGCACCGGCAGTTCGGGATGGTCGATCTTGACCTCCGCCGCCAGGTTGAACCCGCTCATCCCGCCGGGGAGAACGACATCGGTGAACAGGAGGTCGACACGGGGCGCGGCGGCCAAGGCCCGCAGGGCTTCCCTGCCGTCTGCCGCCTCGACGATTTGGTAGCCTAGATTTCTGAGCAGCCCGGCGGACAAGCGGCGGACCTCCGGGTCGTCTTCCACCACCAGGATCGTTTCGCCTCGTGACGCCGTGGGCGGACCCATATTCTTGTGGGCATCATGGGCCTGGGCCTGCGCCAGGTCGCAGCGCGGCAGGTAGAGGTTGAATGTCGTGCCATGCCCTTCGGTGCTGGAGATCGTGACCTGACCCCGCGATTGCTTGACGAATCCGTAGACCATGCTGAGCCCCAGGCCGGTGCCGCGCCCGACATCCTTCGTGGTGAAGAACGGCTCGAATATGTGATCGAGAATATCCTTGGGAATTCCGGCTCCGGTATCGGCCACCGAGATCACGACATAGTCTCCTGGTTCCGTATCCGGGGGCACGGCCAGCTCCCCGGAATGGACGGCGACATTGGCGGTCCTGATCGAGAGCTTTCCGCCGTCGGGCATGGCGTCCCGGGCGTTGACCGCAAGGTTGAGGATGGCGGCCTCCAACTGGTTGCGGTCGACTTCGCAGGGCCACAGGTCCGCCGCCAGTGTAACTTCCACATCAATGGTCTCGCCCAGGGACCGGCTCAGCAGATCGCCCATCTCCATGACCAGATGGCCGGCATCGGTCGATTCAGGGGATAGCGCCTGCTTGCGCGAGAACGCCAAGAGCTGGTTGGTCAAGGAGGTGCCGCGCTGGTTGACCCGTTTGATGGCGGCGAGATAGCGCCGGATGTCTCCACCGCGGCCGATCGCCTCCTCCGCAAGCTCGACATTGCCGAGGGATACCGCCAGCAAATTGTTGAAGTCATGGGCGATCCCGCCGGTCAGTTGGCCCACCGCCTCCATCTTCTGCGCCTGATGCAACAGGTTTTCCGCCCTGCGGGCTTCGGTGGTGTCGGTGATCGACAGGATGTAGCCGCCGCCGGGCAGCGGCATCCGCATGAAGGAATAGAACCGGCCGTCGGGATGCTGGCGTTCGCCGGAGATCGGCTCGCCGGCGGCGGCGAGACGAGTTTCGATGGCCGCTTCCGCGTCCTCCTCCCCGTAGTGCCGGGATTCGGCCTTGTAACGCAGGATGTCTCGGCGGTTGATGCCGATCCGGATGAAACCTTCCGGCAATCCCAGGATTTCGCCATAGCGGTGATTGACCTCGACCAGGGTATGTCGGGCATCGAATACGGCGATTCCTTGATTCATGTTTTCGAAAGTCGCCTGGAGCACCTGCGCCTTCGCCGCTGCTTTGCGTTCGGCACGCGCTCGGAAGGACATGCCGGCAAGCTCACCTTCGACGCATTGCGCAAGGTCGCGGAGGACATCGAAATCCGCGTCGGAAAAGCGCCGCGGTTCGGTGTCGATGATGCAGAGGGTGCCCACCACCGTGCCGTCCGGGGCGGCCAGGGGCGCGCCCGCATAGAATCGGATGTGAAGGGGCCCGGTGACCACCGGATTGTCGTGGAAACGGTCGTCGGTGAGGGCATTCTCGACATACAGGACCTTGTTTTCGAGGATCGCATGGGCACAGAAGGAGATCCCCCTGTCGGTTTCCGTCGCCTCCAGTCCCAGGCACGACTTGAACCATTGCCGGCTGGAATCGATCAGGCTCACCAGGGCGATCGGAACCCTGTAGTGAGATTTGGCGATCCGCACCAGCCGATCGAATCGCTCCTCCGGCTCGGTGTCGAGAATTTGCATGTCGTGCAGGGTCTCGACACGGCGCGATTCGTTCTCTGGATGGGGAGGGGTGATCATGCGGGGATCGCCATCCTGTCTGCGGTCCGGATTGCACCTGGGGGGGCGGCCGGGCGCGGCCTCTGAAATCTGCCCGCTCCAGGCATCCGAACCCGCAGCATTGGCGTTCTTGGTTAACAAAGCGTTAAC
>JAOTVC010000269.1 GCA_029863585.1 Alphaproteobacteria bacterium
CAATCTTGCTGATCGACGAGCCGGCGGAGGGCATCGCCGCCGCCATGGTCATCCTGTCCGATGAAGCCTGATCCCAGGGTTCTTCAACGGGCTGTTAGGGACTGCCCGCCCAAAGCATCCCCGGCCTCACTCCAACCGCTTCAGGCTCCAACCCCCTCGCACTCAGCGCGAAGCGCGGTTTGAACCGACCTTCGCTGCCGCATCATTTCACGGTGCGCCGCAACCTTCGGGAATTGCGTTGGATCGACGCCATCGGCCTCCATCCCTTGCGCTACGGTGAAAAGGTAGGGATCGGCGATCGTGTAGTTCTCGCCCCTTACGAACGGACCGACGAAGGCCTGCTCTTCGATGTAGGCGTAACAGGCGCCGACCGACTCCGGGACCTTGCGCTGCATCGCGGCGATGGCCTCCGGTTCGTCCGCCCAGCGGGTGCCGCGCATTCGGTGCGCGTGTGCGACGTGCAACGTCGAACAGATATAACTGTTGAACGCTTGAAGCTGACCGAAGGCGAAGGGATCGCCGAGCGGCGCCAGGTGTGCGGCCGGAAACGATTGAGCCACATAGGCAAGGATCGCCGGCGTTTCCGTTAGGACGCCGCGCGAGGTCACAAGGGCAGGGACACGCCCCTTTGGATTCACCGCCAGATAGTCCGGGCTGCGTTGTTCCTTTTTCTCGAAATCGATGCGGCGGAGACGGTATTCCGCGCCCGCATCTTCGAGCGCGATATGCGATGCAAGGGCGCAGGTGTCCGGAGCGTAGTAGAAGACCAGCATGCGATGACGCCCTCCTGGCCGATTTCTGAGGGGCCCAGAGTTACATGGGCCGGACTTCGACGACAACACGGCTGCCGGCCAAGGGCCGACGTCAGCGCCTCGGGCACATCCTGCCCGCAGCTCCCCCGCCTCACTCCAATAGCTTCAGGCTTCGCTCCATCTCCCGGATCAGCGCCCGCAGGCGGCGGCGCTCGGCCTTGGCCGCGCGGCTGTAGAAGCCGTGCTTGAGGGCGTTCCGGTTGCCCCGCGGCGCGCCCGAGCCCGCGGCGCCGCCGTGGCGCCGGCAGCGGCGCTTGCCCTTGACCGCCGGCGCCCGGCAAGGGTGGCCGGCGCGGGTCCGCGCGCCGCAGCGCGGCGCCCCCGGCCAGGCTCGGCGGCTCCAGGCGGGCGGGGCTGCCAGCCTCCGGTTCCGGCTGCGGCTCCATGCGGCTCCCCCTGTTCTTGACGGCCCCGTCGGACTCGCTTATCTCTACACCATGTATGAGAACAAAGCAAGAACTTTTGAGATCCCGTGACCTCCGGTACGTGGGGTTGAATGCCCGAAAAGGAGAACGCCGCCGAAATGCCGCCCCACACCGTCACCCCGGACAAGCGGCCAAGCCGCGCCGATCCGGGGTCCATTTCGAAAGCGGCACGATGGATTCCGGTTCTCGCCTCCGGCTCGGCCGGAATGACGAGGGGGCTCCCGGTACTCGGGGTTGAATGCCCGAAAATCGGGCGTCCGAAGATTCGGGCGCACCAAGGAATTAAACGATCATTTAATCAGGATTGAACGATCATTCAAATTGCGCTACCATCGCACTTCCCGATGATCACGCGAAACGGGGGCGGGATGCCCGACACGCCCGGATTCGTGGACCGGGGAGAGCACGCCGAAACCTTTGGACACCGACATGACCCTAGAGACAATCACCAAGCGCAAGACCGCCGTGGCGCCCGGCTCGGCCACACGTGCCCCCGGGAGCATACCGGAGCCGCGCCGCCGGCAGTTGATCGACGCCACGATCACGGCGATCGCGACCCACGGCCTGTCGCGCACGACCCTCGCCAAGGTGGCCGGCCTCGCCGGCATGACGGCCGGCTCGGTCAACTTCCACTTCACCAGCAAGGAAGCGCTGCTGGTCGCGACCCTGGAATCCCTGGTCGAGGAGCACGACGGCTTCATGGAGGCGGCGACCGCCAAGGCCGGCGCGGACCCCGCCGACGCCCTCGAGGCCCTGATCGAGGCGCAGTTCGACCCGGTGATCACCGATCCGCGCAAAGTCGCCGTCTGGTACGCCTTCTGGAGCGAGTCCCGGGCGCGCCGGGATTACATGCGGATCTGCGGCGGCAGCGACCGCGCCAATTTCGAGGCCTGCATGACCCTCTGCCGCCAGATCATCGAGGAGGGCGGCCCGGAACGCAGTCGCGTCATGGACGCGCCGGCCGTGACCCGCGGCCTGACCGGGCTGGTGGAGACGCTCTGGTCCGAGATCCTGACATCGCCGGAGCACTACGACCGCGAGGCCGCCAAGCGTCTCTGCCGGGCCTATCTGGCGAGCGTCTTTCCCTGGCGCTTCGAGATGCCAGAGGGCGTGGGCGTGGGCGAGGGCGCGCCGGCCGCGCCTCAAAGCGTTCAAGACGCCTCGGCGCGCCATCTGGCGGTGACGCGGCGCACCCTGCCGGCCTGGGTCTACGACAACGCGGAGTTCACCGCCCTCGAGCGCGAGGCGATCTTCCGGCCGGCCTGGCACGTCGTCTGCCACGTGAGCGAGCTGCCCGAGGCCGGCAGCTACGTGGCCCTCGACCTGCTGGGCGAGCGCGCCTTCGTGCTGCGCGGCAAGGACGGCGAGCTTCGCGCCTTCCACAACGTCTGCCGCCACCGGGCCCATGCGGTGGTCCAGGGACGGTCCGGCCGCTGCCCCGGAGTCCTGCAGTGCCCCTATCACGGCTGGACCTACAATCTCGACGGCACCCTGAAGGCGGTCGCCCACGAGAACACCTTCGCCAAGCTCGACAAGCCGGACCTCGGCCTCAAAGCCATCGAGCTGGAAATCTTTCTGGGCTTCGTCTTCGTCCGCTTCGAGGCGGGCGGCCCGGGCGTCGCCGAGCGCATGGCGCCCTACGCCGCGGAGCTCGCACACTACCGGCTGCCGGACATGCGGCCCCACGAGCGGGTCTGGAACGCCGAGATCGAGGTCGACTGGAAGAACGTGTGGGACAACTATCTGGAGGGCTATCACTTCGCGACCGGTCATCCGGGACTGTCGGATCTGATGGGCCAGGATTACGACTACGAAGCCGGCCCCCACGGCACCGCCCGGCTCAGCCACGCCATGCGCGCCAAGCCCTGCAAGACCTGGTCCGCGCGGCACTACCGGGCGCTGCTGCCCGAGGCTGGGCACCTGCCCGAGGGCCTGCGCCGGCGCTGGAGCTATTTCTTCCTCTTTCCCGGCATGGCCTTCGACATCTATCCCGACCGGATGGACTTCTTCCGGGTGCTGCCGAGCGCCCCCGGCAAGGCCCTGCTGTGCAGCCGCAGCTACGCCCTGCCCGACGAGCGGCGCGAGACGCGCGCGGCACGCTATCTGAACTCGCGTCTCAACACTGCTGTGCAGGACGAGGACAACAGCCTGACCCTTTCGGTGCAGCAGGGGCTCGCCTCGAGCAGCTATACGACCGGCGTCACCTCGGACACCGAGGTCATTCTGAACGCCTTCCAGGATTGGGTGCGCGAGGCGCTGCCCGTCGCCGGGCTCGACCGGGTGCCGGCGCCCGGCACCGTGGCTGCGCGCAACCGGGCCCTGGCCGCGGGCGCCGCGGCGAGGGCAGGATCCAGGAAGACTGAAGTTGCGCTGGACGCGTCCCTAGCAGCCCGT
>JAOTVC010000088.1 GCA_029863585.1 Alphaproteobacteria bacterium
TGGCGATCCGAAAGGGGCTGTCGAATGCCTCGAGCGGGCCGTCAAGATCCAACCGGACTTCCCTGAGGCGAGATACAATTTGGGAAGATGTTATCAGGTATCGAATCAATATGAGGAGGCCTTGCGGGAATTTCGTCTCACCGACCATCAAGACGCCGAAGCCTTCGAACTCGATTGCCTGTACCTGCTCGACCGCAAGGACGAATTCATCGCAAAGAACCTAGACCTATGCCGCAGGAGGGTCATGACCCCCCTCCTCGGATGCCTGGGATGTCACGCCGAAATCAGGTACGAGACCAAGATCCCGAATTCATTCTGTTCCGACCCACTTGCCTACGTTCGCAGCAAACCGGTCGACGACAGAGATTTTATCGATGCCTTCATTGCGGAAATCCCTAATTTCAAGAATGGCATGAGGGGGCAGCCCCTGCTCGAAAACGGCTCTCAATCGGCAGGGAATATATTCCTGGAAGATCACGATCTCCTGCGCCATGCCGCCGCCCTCATCAGGGCGAAGATCGGGGAGTACAGATCGTTCTTCGCGGACAGCACCGAACCCTTTCTGACCGATTGGCCGGAGTCATACGCGATTCATGGATGGCTTGTGCGCATGGAAAGCGGCGGCTTCCTGAAGTCCCATATCCATGAAAGCGGCTGGATCAGCGGGACCCTCTACTTGAAAGTTCCGCAAGGTCTTGCGGGAAATCAGGGCAACATATCCTTTTCGACGCACGGCGGGGTGTATCCCCAAGACGGCAAGGTTTTCCCGGAAAGGCTGGTCAAGGTCGAGCAAGGCAGCCTGAACCTGTTCCCGTCCTCCCTGTTTCACCACACGATTCCCTTCAACTCCGATGCGGAGAGGATCTCCCTGGCGTTCGATGTCATACCCCTTTAGAGAGTTGCCCGGAGGCTTTCGGCGCGGGCCCGATGGCGGGACGTCGATCTCCGTCAGGTGACGGAACGGGCCGCAGCACCGGACGAGAGAAGTCCATTGGAGCAAGAAATGGCGCGCCCTGCAGGATTCGAACCTGCGACCTGCGGCTTAGAAGGCCGCTGCTCTATCCAACTGAGCTAAGGGCGCCCCGAATGGCGTGACCGTCAGGTGATCTTGTCGAAGCGGAAATTCTCCGCATAGCTTTTGCGCCGCGGTCTTCGCGCTTTGGGCTCGACCACCCTGTAGGGGATGGCATTGCGGTCGGCGAAGGCGATGGCCTCCTCCTTGGTGTCGAAATACATCCTAAGCTGTTGGCGCGTGTCCGCCGACGACGTCCAGCCCATCACCGGGTCGATGGTTCTGGGCTTGGCTTGCTCGAATTCGAGAAGCCATTGCTTGGTTTTGGCGCGGCCCTGTTGCATGGCGGTGCGGCAGGGCTGATAGATGCGCGCTTCGGGCATGATTGTCCTCACAGGTCAAAAACGGTTCTCGTGTCCGGCGTGTCCAGCTCGGTCAAAACCGGGATTGGTCGGGGAGAGAGGATTCGAACCTCCGACCCCCTGCTCCCAAAGCAGGTGCGCTACCAGACTGCGCCACTCCCCGGTCGGGCGAAACCTATTCCTTCTCTTGCCCTTTCGCAACGCCGTCGCGATACCTCGTGCGGCCCGGTTCGGCGGGACGCCAGCGGAAGATAGCGGAAAAAGATTACTCGATGATTTCGTAGACCCAAACCACCGCCCGGGCGCCTTGCAGGGCCCGGATCTCGCTCTTGATGGTGTCGTGCTCCGTTGTCGCGCGGTAGCGCTCGATCGCTTCCAGGCTGTCCCATTCGGAATAGGAGATATAGAGCTCCGGCCGGTCCAACGAGCGCATCAGCTTTTCCGAAAGGCATCCCGCTTGACGGGTCATCAACGGCGCGCATTCCGATTTCCACACACGCTCGGCGGTTTCGGGATTGTCGCCGGGGGCGTTGATCAGGATCACGCGGGCTATGGTCATGGGAGTCCTCTCAGGCGGCAGGGTTGGAAAACAATGCTTCGAACGCGCGTCCGATTAAACACCGCCTCGTCCTCCGATTCCACCCTGAACAGTACCGAACAGGCTTGTGGGGCGAACCCGCTGGAGAGAGCTGGTCTTGCACTACATTTCAAGGTTGCGCAAAATACCTGCTGCGTGGAATCTCCGGCGGCTAGCCGGAAAAATAATCATTTATTTAGGAATTTAGGGGAAAGGAAGCGGTCATGACCGGTGCAAAATACACACGCAGTCTGACCGGCGCGATCCTGGGTTTCGTTCTGCTGGTGGTGAGCGGCTGTCAGACGACGGCCGTCCATACGCGCACGAAACTTCCTCCGGAGCCCGAAAAACGGCGGATCGTGCTTCTTCCCCCCGATGTCGAACTCAGCGTCCTACACGCTGGCGGCACCAACGAGGTCAATGCCGAATGGACCCGGCTTGCCCGCAAGCACCTCTCGGAAAACCTTTCGGCACGGTTCAAGAAGGTCAAGGCGCGCTTGATCGAACGAAAGGAAACCGCGGCCGATTTCGGAAACGACACCCGGGAGATTCAGCTCCTAAAGCTGCATGAGGCCGTGGGGGGCTCGATCCTGGTGCATCAGCGTGTGGGGCCCCTGCTTTTGCCGACCAAGGGGGGCACCTTCGATTGGTCGCTGGGGCCGGAGGCTAAGTATCTCAAAGACAAGTACGGCGCGGATTACGCGCTTTTTGTCTTCGTCCGCGACAGCTATGCCAGTAGCGGCCGGGTCGCAGCGATGATCTTTGCCGCCGCCTTGGGGGTGGGGATCCAGGGTGGGGTCCAGGTGGGCTTTTCGTCCCTGATAGATATCAATACCGGTGAGGTCGTTTGGTTCAATCATGTGGCGCGGGCTCAAGGTGATCTCCGCACAGCCGAAGGCGCCGATGAAACCATCGGTATGCTTCTATCCAGTTTCCCGAAATGACGCGCCGTTTCCGATCTCTGGCCCCGATCCTCGTCATTCTCCTGCTCGGAGCCTGCGCGGGGGATGACAAGTCGTTTTACGAGCGTGGGCTCAACCAGGGAGCGCAGAACGCGGCCAAGGAGGGAGACCACGGCGAGAAAGCTGCCGCCTTCCCTTTCAAGATCGGGGACCTCGCTCCAGCCCACCGCCCCGATCCCAAGAGCGATGAGGCCGGGATCTGGTACCAGGTAGACAAGGTGGAGCGCCGCATCAAGACCGCCGGGGAGCGCTATCGCCATGCCGCCGTGAATAGCTATATCCGGTCAGTGACCTGCCGGGTCACTGGGCGCTATTGCAAGGATGTCCGCGTTTACACCATTCGTGCCCCGGGACTGCAGGCGTCGATGTATCCCAATGGAATGATGCATATCAGCACTGGCCTGCTGCTGCGCACCCAAAACGAGGCGCAACTGGCCGCGGTGATCGGTCATGAAACCGGCCATTACCTGAGGCGTCACAGCTTGCAGCGCATTCGCGAGATCATCGATGCGTCCAACTCGTTGTTCTTTTTCCGGGTCGCCCTGGCAGGTGCGGGCATTCCCGTGGCCGGGGATGTGGTGACGCTGATGGCCATCGGGGAAATGACGGCCTATGGCCGCAACCACGAGCGCGAGGCCGATGGTTACGGTTTGCTTCTCATGACCCAGGCAGGTTACGACCCGGAGGAAGCCTGGAAGATTTGGGACCTGACCCTCAAGGAAAGCAAGGCGATCAAGAAAGACGAAGAGCGAACGGTGTTTTTTGCGAGCCATCCCCAGCCCGAGGAACGCATGCATGAGATGCGGCGGCTGAGCAAGACCGTGAAGACCGCGGACACGACGGATCTCGGTCAGGATAGATTGCAGGAATTAGTTGCGCCAATCCGGGCAGACTTGATTCGCGATGAGTTGAATCTGCGACGATTTGATGGCTTCGAAGTCCTTCTCGATCATCTCATCGAGGGTGGCCAAAACTTGGCGGAACTCTACTACTTCAAGGGCGAGATGCGGCGCCTTCGCGGCAAGGGCAAGGATTTTGTCGAGGCGCTTGGGTTCTATGACAAGGCGGCAACCATGCCGGGGACCACCCCTCCCGAATTTCATAGGTCCCGTGGCGTGGTGCAGCGCAAACTCGGGCGCAGGAACGCGGCCATGGCCTCCTTTGCGGCCTATCTGCGAGCGAACCCCCAAGCGGCGGACGCCGGAATTATTCGCCAGTTGATTGAGGAGCCGGAGAAATGACGGCGCGGCTAAAACGGTTCGCCATCCTGATTGCCCTGCTGTTGCCGCTCGGCGGTTGCGTCGGCTTTACCCTTGCCAAGGGGGGCGAGCCCATTGACATGGGGGACGGGGTCTCGGTGCAGCCGCCGCGAGATTGGAACCGGATGTCGATTGGGAAATACGAGTATTGGACCCTGGACGGATTGCGGCTGCAGAACATTCTATTCGTAAAGGGTGTGGAGGATGGCGAAAATATCGTCTTCCGTCGCGCAAGAAATGAAGAACCGGAAAAGGACACCTTCCCGAAATTCAAGAAGGGCATGACTCTGCTGGATATTCGCGAGCTGTTGGAGACCACTTGGGCACGGCAGGAATTCCATCGCACCCGCGTCACCAAGTTCGGCCCGGCCAAATTCGGCGGCAGGGACGGTTTCGAGATGATTTTTACTTTCGACACCAAGGATGGGCTGGAGATGCGCGGTTGGGCGGTCGGTGCCGTGGTCGGAGAGCGACTGTTCATGGCCATTTACAGGGGCACAAGAATTCATTTCTACGAGCGCGGCGAGAAAGACTTCCGGAAAATCATAGGTTCCTACCGTTTCCCCGCTCGGCCGAGCAGTTGAACGGCGCTGCCGCCGCGCCTCTCTCTTCGGCCTATAGCGAAAAACCGCTCTAGAAGACCCTCTCGATCCGATGGCGCGGCCCTCGAGCCCCGGACGGCGTGCCCACCGGCGCCGGCCCTAAGGCTTGGCGAAGGCCTCGTGCAGGACGCGATCCCCCGGCTTCACGCCAAGGCGTGACGCGGTTCCGCCGGCGAGCTCCAACACCGCCCGTGCCTTTTGGCGCGAACCGATGACAGCGGTCGAATGGGGCACCGCCCGTTCCTTGATCTCGAGGATCGTGCCGCTGCGGTCGATGAACAGCATGTCGAGCGGCACGAAGGTGTTCTTCATCCACATCTGAAGAATCCTGTCGCTCGGATGCAGGAACAGCATTCCGGTGTTGCGCGGCACCTTGCGGCGCCACATCAGACCCTGGGCTCGTTGATTTCTGGTGCGCGCGATCTCGACCGTAAACTTATGGCTCTTGGCGCCGGACACGATGACGAGTTCGGCCTTGGCGAATCTCTCCTGGGCCTGAAGGGGGTGCCCCGCTACCGCCAACAGCGCAAGTGCCGCGGCGATCACCGCCAGCGGGCGACGGGCGCCCGCGATCGCACAACCCGCAACAAAGGCGATGGTCGGTACGCGGCGCGGCAACGCCGCACGAATCGGGGTACAATGGAAGTGCCACATCGTCTAATTGACAGCCAAAGGAATCACCGAAAATAGGGCCGAACACCAACCCGCCCGCATGTCAATGCAGGCGAAGCGACGCGGATCAGAACCCCCCAGCCTATTGCAACTCGATTTCGGTTGCCTGGGGCCCCTTCGGTCCCTCTGCGATGCGGACCTTTACTGTTTGCCCGGGTTCCAACTCCTTCAAGCCCGAACGGCGCAGGGTCACCATATGAATAAAGACGTCCCTCTCGCTGTCCGTACGGCAGACAAAGCCGTAGCCCTTATCGGAATTGAACCATTTGACGGTCGCATCGACGAAATCGCCGGTTGCTTCAAGGCTCTCGAACTCTCCGGAACCTTCAGCCGACGGCTCAATCGCCTCCGCGGTACTTTCATCCACATCAATTATGCGTGTGACTTGCAGGCCCTTGATACGGTCGGCAACCTCACACCGCACGGTTGCACCAGGCGAAAGAGTCTCATAACCCGATTCCTTCAAGATCGACAGATGAAGGAACGCATCATTGGAACTATCCGCCACGGTAACAAAACCGAACCCCTTGACCGCGTTGAACCATTTCACGATACCCGTTATCTCTCGGATGTCGTCTGGTTCATTGGCATAACTCTCATCACTCATGATTACTTACGCGCCTCCCAGATTTTTGTAACAAAATGTTAGCAGTTTTCGATCTGTGAGACAAATTCATCGGTAACGAATTATTCGCGCAGCTTTTTTGACCGTTTCGCACCCGCACAAAAGCGGCGGCGGGGCCCGGAGAAATCTTTGTCGCATCGGCTTGACGGGACACAGCCGAGCCGGTATCCACTTTGTGCACAAGAGAGAACGCGCCCGCCACACAAGGCAGGGTCATAACAGGGCGACAGGTCGAGGCATTTCATTCCCATGAATGTAAGAGCAAGCTTGGTTCACGGCCTCGGGTTGTGGCTCGTGGTTTTCGCGCTGTGGCTCTTGCTTTCGGGCCACTACGTGCCGCTTCTCATTTCGTTCGGCGTGGTGTCGAGCCTCCTGATCGTCTGGATCGCCGCCCGGCTGGATGTCATCGATCACGAATCGATTCCTCTACAGATCAAGTTTGGCTATGTCGGATATCTCGCCTGGCTGGGCAAGGAAATCACCAAGTCAAACATCGACGTCGCCAAGCTGATTCTGCACCCCAAATTGCCGATCAGTCCGGTCCTGCTTCGGGTGCCGGCGACCCAAATCACCGACGTCGGCAAGGTGATCTATGCCAACTCCATCACGCTGACGCCGGGAACCGTATCCATCGAGGTAGAACCACACGAGATCCTGGTCCATGCCATCACCCGGGAGGCCGCGGACGGCCTCGCCAGCGGCGACATGGATCGCAGGGTCGATGAAATCGAGGTGCGCTGAAGATGTTCAGTGCCACTACCGCTGCGCTGATCATTGCCATGGTCCTGGCGCTCGGCCGGCTGTACATGGGACCGACCCTGTACGACCGGGTGCTCGCGGCCAATGCCTTCGGTACCAAGACCGTGCTGATGATCGGCGTGATGGGATTCCTGACCGGCCGGCCGGACTTCCTTGATATCTCGCTGCTCTATGCCCTGATCAATTTCATCGCCACCATCGCCGTCCTGAAGTTCTTCCGCTATCGGACATTGGGCGACCGCGTCGATCCGGACGGGGGGAAACGGTGAGCCAGATTGTAATAGACGGCGTGAGCTGGGCGTTGCTGATCGCGGGCTCCATCTTGGTGTTGGTCGGCGCCCTCGGCCTCATGCGGATGCCCGATTTCTATACCCGCATGCATGCCGCCGGAATCACCGATACCCTCGGCGCCGATCTGATTCTTCTGGGGCTGATGGTCCAGGCGGGGTTCACTTTGGTGACCGTAAAACTCTTGCTGATCGGTGCTTTTCTGTTCTTTACCTCGCCTACCTCCACCCATGCCATCGCAAATGCGGCGTATACGGCCGGCTTGCGTCCCAGCATCTCCGAGTGGGATACCGATGAGCCGCCCGAGGGACCGGAACGGGACCACGGGGAGGAGGACCCCCGGCCATGACGATTGCCAATTTTATCGACATGGCCTTCCTGGTGTTCCTGGGCATTACGGCGTTTGCAATCCTCAAGCTGAGGGCGCTGTTCGCCGTGGTGATGCTGTCGAGCGTGTTTTCGCTCGTGTCTGCCGGATTGTTGGTGCATCTCGATGCCGTCGACGTCGCCTTCACGGAAGCGGCGGTTGGCGCCGGGATCTCCACCGTGCTGATGCTGGCCACCCTGGCTCTCACCGCTCGCCGCGAAAAGGCGCCGACCCGCACCCATGCCGTGCCCCTGATCGTCGTCTTCCTGACCGGCCTGGCGCTGGTCTATGGAACGCTGGACATGCCGCGCTTCGGCGATCCGCAGGCGCCGGTTCACACCCACGTCGCGCCCAAATACATCAACGACACCGAGAAAGAGATCGGCATGCCCAATATCGTGACTGCGGTGCTGGCAAGCTACCGTGGGTTCGATACCCTGGGCGAGGTGACGGTGATCTTCACCGCCGGGATCGGCGTGTTGCTGCTGCTGGCTGCGTCCATCCGGGAACCCGATGGCCTGAGAATTCAAACCATGGATCATCACCTGGTGCTCAGGGTCGTGACCAAGGTATTGATCGGGCCGATCCTTTTGTTCGCCCTCTACGTCCAGTTCCATGGAGACTACGGGCCGGGAGGAGGGTTCCAGGCAGGCGTCATCTTTGCCGCCGCCTTCATCATCTACGCTCTGGTGTTCGGGCTGGAGAACGCGCGCGCGGCAGTCCCGGGACAAGCGGTGCGCGTGCTCGTGGCGTGCGGTGTCTTGCTGTACGGCGGCGTCGGTGTCGTGAGTTTCCTGTTCGGCGAGAATTACCTGAATTATTCGGTGCTGGGATCGACTCAGGTCTCCGGTCAGCATCTCGGAATCATTCTGGTCGAATTCGGGGTCGGCCTGACGGTGGCGGCGGTGATGGTGTCGACCTTTTATGCCTTTGCCGGACAGAATCCGCCGATCGGCGACGAGGATTGGTGATGGGCGGTTCGGATTTCCTCGGCCTGTTCAATTACTGGATCGTCATCGTTCTGATGATGTTGGGCCTCTATACCGTGGTCTCCCGCGGCAACCTGGTGAAGAAGATCATCGGGCTGAACATCTTCCAGACCTCGGTGTTTCTGCTTTACATCTCCATGGGCAAGGTCGCGGGCGGCACGGCGCCGATCCTGACCGGTGACCCGAAGGAGGTCTATTCCAACCCCCTGCCGCATGTGCTGATCCTCACGGCCATCGTGGTCGGCGTCGCCACCACGGCGTTGGGCCTTGCCCTGGTGGTTCGCATCAAGAACGCCTATGACAGCATCGAAGAGGACGAAATCCAGGCCGCCGACGATGAGATGGAGTTCGGCGTTGAACCAGCCGCGAAGGACGGGCCGCCGTGATCGCCGCCCATCTTCCCATCCTGCAGGTCGTGATTCCGCTGATTGCGGCACCGCTCAGCGTGTTCTGCCGCAGGCCGGCCCTGGCTTGGTGGCTCGCCATGCTGGTGTCGGTCGTCTCGCTCTACATTTCCATTGCGCTCTTGGACCGTGTCCTGGATCAGGGGACGCTGTCCTACGTGCTGGGCAACTGGGCGGCGCCATGGGGCATCGAATACCGGATCGATGCGGCCAACGCCATCGTGCTTTTGATCATCTCCGGCATCAGTACCGCGGTCCTGCCCTATACCCGGGTCTCCATCGCCAAGGAGGTCGAAGCGCACAATCAGGGCCTGTTTTATACCTGCTATCTGCTGTGCTTCACCGGCCTGTTGGGCATGGTGATCACCGGCGATGCCTTCAACGCCTTCGTGTTTCTCGAAATCTCTTCGTTGTCGACCTATGTGCTGGTGGCGTTGGGGGCGCGGCAGGACCGCCGGGCGCTGACCGCGGCGTATACCTATCTCATCATGGGGACCATCGGCGCGACCTTCTTCGTGATCGGTGTCGGCCTTCTCTACATGATGACCGGCACCCTGAACATGGCGGACCTGGCCCAAAGAATCCCTGCCATTGGGGCAAACCGAACCCTGGTTGTGGCGTTTGCCTTCATCGTCACCGGGATCGGCCTGAAGCTGGCCCTGTTTCCGATGCACCTGTGGCTGCCCAACGCCTATGCCTTCGCGCCCTCGGCGGTCACCGTCTTCCTCGCCGCGACCGCGACCAAGGCGGCGGTGTATCTGCTCCTGCGCTTCCTGTTCACGGTGTTCGGCACCGACTTCCACATTTTCGGCCCGGCGCTCAGCTATCTCCTGCTGCCGCTCGCGGTGCTGGCCATGTTCGCCGCCTCGACCGTCGCGATCTTCCAGGTCGATATCAAACGGATGCTGGCTTATTCGTCGATCGCCCAGCTGGGCTACATGGTGCTCGGCATCAGCTTAGGCACGGTGACCGGCCTGACCGCGGCGATCATTCACCTGTTCAATCATGCCCTGATGAAAGGCGCGCTGTTCATGGCGCTGGGTGCCGTGGTGTACCGCTTCGGCGGTGCCGGCATCGACCAGATGCGGGGGCTTGGCCGGCTGATGCCCTGGACCATGGCAGCCTTCGTGGTAGGCGGACTCAGCCTGATCGGCGTGCCGCTGACGGTCGGTTTCATCAGCAAATGGTATCTGATTGCCGGCGCGCTGGAATCGGGGCTGTGGCCGCTGGCGATTCTGGTGGTGGCCAGCTCTCTCCTTGCCGTCATCTACATTTGGCGGGTTGTGGAAGCCGCCTATCTTGATGAACCCGCCGCCGGCGCCACGGCCGGAGAGGCACCAGCCGCCCTGCTGATCCCGACCTGGATGCTGGTCGGTGCCAATGTCTATTTCGGGATCGATGCGGGCCTGACGACTCATGTCGCCGAACAGGCCGCCCACGTGCTTCTCGGGAGCGCAACATGACGGCCGCCTCAGCCCTTGCCCTGTCCCTGCTGATCCCGCTGGCCGGCGCGATCGGGATCGCGCTCACCGGACGCAATCCCAACCTGCGTGAGGGCGTGACGCTGATCACCGCCCTCGCCCTGTTCGCCGACGTCCTGTGGCTGCTGGGCGCCCATTTGGCCGGCGGGCCTCAGCCCGCGCTGATGATCGGCGAAGTCATGCCGGGCCTCACCCTCGCGCTCAGCATCGAGCCGCTCGGCATGATGTTCGGAATGATCGCTTCCGGTCTTTGGATCTTGAACTCGTTCTATTCCATCGGCTACATGCGCGGAAATAACGAACATAAGCAGACCCGCTTTTACGTCTGCTTCGCCATCGCGATCTGCTCCGCCTTGGGCGTCGCTTTCGCTGCCAACATGTTCACCCTCTTCATCTTCTATGAAGTCCTGACGATCTCGACCTATCCCCTGGTCGCCCACAAGGAGACGCCGGAGGCGCGGGCCGGCGGGCGCACCTATCTCGGCATCCTGATCGGTACGTCCATCGGGCTCCAGATGGTCGCCATCGTCTGGACCTGGGTGGCGACGGGGACGCTTGATTTCACCAAGGGCGGGATCATTTCAGGGAAGGTGGCCGAAGGGCTGGTGCCGGTGTTGCTGGCGCTCTACATGTTCGGCATCGGCAAGGCCGCCTTGATGCCGTTCCACCGCTGGTTGCCGGCGGCGATGGTCGCCCCGACCCCGGTCAGCGCCCTGTTGCATGCCGTCGCCGTCGTCAAGGCGGGCGTCTTCACGGTCATGAAGGTCGTGGTCTACATCTTCGGCGTCGATTTCCTGGCGTCGACCGGCGCCGCCAACTGGCTGGTCTGGGTCGCGGCATTCTCCCTTCTGGCGGCCTCTATCGTCGCCATGACCAAGGACAACTTGAAAGCCAGGCTGGCCTATTCCACCGTCAGCCAGCTGTCCTACATCACCTTGGGCGCGGCCCTTGCAACCTCCATGGGAGTGATCGGCGGGTCCATGCACATCGCCATGCACGCCATGGGCAAGATCACCCTGTTCTTCTGCGCCGGCGCGATCTATACCGCGACCCACAAGACCGAGATCTCGGACATGGACGGTCTCGGCCGGGTGATGCCCTTCACCTATGCCGCCTTCCTGATCGGTGCCCTATCGGTCATCGGCCTGCCGCCGATGGGCGGTTCATGGTCGAAGTGGTACCTGATGCTTGGCGCGGCGGACGCGGATCAACTCATCATGATCGGCGTCTTGATGGTCAGTTCCCTGTTGAACGTCGCCTATCTCCTGCCGGTCGTGGGCCGGGGTTTCTTCGCCAGACCCGCGGCCGATCCCCACCACGTCCCGCACGGCGCGCCGCAGCCCCAATCGGTGGGCGCGGCGGCGGCGCCCCCCGCGGCGGGTTCCGGCATTCGCGAGGCGCCGTTGTTCTGCGTGGTGCCGCTGTGCCTGACGGCGCTCGGCTGCGTCGTGCTGTTCATCTATGCCGATGCGCTCTACGGCCTGCTTGCGCCCCTGGCGGGACGATGAAAGGGGAATCATGAGCGATCCGCGCAACGGAGAAGACAGGCAGGCCGGCGCCGGCTACTGGGTCGACCGCAAGGGCCGGATGAGCTTTCTCTACCGGACGCTTTGGGTGATCTGCGCGGTCTTCGCGGCGGCGGACTTCTTCTTCGCCCATCATCCCATGTTCAAGATCGAAGGCTTCCCCGTGTTCTATGGTCTGTTCGGCTTCATCGTCACCATCGGCCTTGTGCTGGGCGCGCGGGAACTGCGCCGAATCGTGCGGCGGGATGAGAATTATTATGATCGCTGATCTTCCTCCGGGACTGATCCTCATCCTCGGCGCCTTGGTGGCGCCGATGATCCCCGCCGGCCTGCGGCGGTTCTACATATTGGCGCTGCCGGCACTGGCGTTGTGGCAGTTGCTTGCCCTGCCGGCCGGCGTCCACGGCCAGGTCGAGATGTTCGGTCAGATTTTGATCTTCCTTCGCGTCGATCCGCTGGCCGAAGCCTTCGGAATCATCTTCCTGATCGCCGCCTTCATTGCCGCGATCTACGGCTGGCACGAGGAAGAGGTCTTGCAGCACGCCGCCGCCCTGATCTACGCCGGCGCCGCCATCGGCGCGGTGTTTGCCGGCGACCTGGTCACCCTGTTCATTTTCTGGGAGCTGACCGCCATCGCCTCGGTCTTCCTGATCTGGGCCCGGCGAACGGAACCCGCCTATTGGTCGGGCATGCGCTACCTGGTCATACAGATCGGCTCCGGGGTGATCCTTCTGGCGGGGATTGTCCTCCATTATCACGCCACCGGGTCCATCGCATTCGGGGCTCTGGGCCTCGTCAGTCCGGGGACGATGCTGATCTTCGTCGCCTTCGGGATCAAGTGCGCCTTCCCGCTGTTGCACAACTGGCTGCAAGATTCGTATCCCGAGGCCACCGTGTTCGGCGCCGTGGTGCTGTCCGCCTTCACCACCAAGATGGCGGTCTACGCCCTTGCCCGCGGTTTTGCCGGGACCGAAATATTGATCTGGATCGGCGCGGTGATGACCGTATTCCCGATATTCTACGCGGTGATCGAGGATGATCTCAGGCGCGTTCTTGCCTACAGTCTGAACATCCAGCTGGGCTTCATGGTGGTGGGAGTCGGTATCGGCACGGAGCTTGCCCTCAACGGCGCCGTCGCCCATGCCTTCACCCATATCCTTTACAAGGCTCTCTTGTTCATGAGCATCGGCGCGGTGCTCTACCGGACCGGCACCGCCAAGGCGTCGGAGTTGGGCGGCCTGTGGAAGTCGATGCCGCTGACCGCCATCTTCTGCCTGATCGGCTGCGCCTCGATTTCCGCCGTGCCGCTGTTCTCCGGCTTCGTTTCGAAATCCCTGATCCTGAGCGCCGCGGGCAAAGGGGGACATTTGATCCCATGGCTGATGCTTTTGACCGCGTCAGCCGGGGTGCTTGCCTATTCGGCCTTGAAGATCCCGTTCTTTGCCTTCTTTGCCCATGACAGCGGCAAGCGGCCGGCCGAGGCGCCGGCCAGCATGCTGATCGCCATGGGGCTGGCGGCGGTCTTGAGCGTCGGGATCGGTGTCTGGCCGGCCGGATTGCATGCCCTCCTGCCCTTCCCGGTCGATTACCATACCTACACGGCAAGCCATGTGCTCACCCAGATGCAACTCCTGCTGTTCGGCGCCCTTGGATTTGCCGTGCTCATGCGTAACCGCCTCTATCCGCAACAATTGCCCGCGACCAACCTGGATTCCGACTGGCTCTACCGGCGAGTGTGCCCGTTGGTTCTCCGCTCCATCCGCGATATCGTCAGACAGGTGCACGGCAACGTCCTGCGCCGCGCCCGCATCCGCCTGCAGCGCTTTATCGCCACGGTCTACCGCCACCACGGGCCGCAGGGGGCATTGGCGCGGACCTGGCCGGCGGGATCGATGGTGCTCTGGGTCGCCGTGCTCTTATGCATTACGCTGATCTTCTCTTATGTGGAATAACCGGGCGCGCCCGGTGTTCCGAAAGGACGGCTGGAATGAAATCGCCGGACCGCCACCTTCACCTTGGGCGGGCGCCCCGCGGGATCGCGGGTTTGGCGCTGCTGCTGGTGTTGGCAACGGCAGCGGCGTGCTCCTGGAAACCTCCCCTTCCCGCCCCGTTGCCGGTTCCCCCGTGGCAGAGTACGCAGCTTCGCGACCACCCGTTGACCGGGCGCGTCTGGCTGCCGGGGGACGACGAATTCATCACGCCCGCGGAGCTTTTCGCCCAAGCCGCCCGGTCGCGCTATCTGCTTCTCGGCGAGCGTCACGACAACGCCGATCATCATCGCATCCAGGCTTGGATGACCGCGGCCCGGATCGGCCGCGGCGCCCGGCCGGCCCTGGTGATGGAAATGTTCCGCCAAGATCAGCAGCCGGCCATCGACGCCCATCTCCGCGCCCGGCCGGGGGACAGCGCCGGGCTCGGCGGCGCGGCGGGGTGGTCAACTTCGGGGTGGGGAAATTGGTCGCATTACGAGCCGATCGTGCGTCCCGTGGTGCAAAATCGGCTGTTTCTGATCGCGGCTAATATCTCCCGGGCGCGGGTCAAGGAGATTTACCGCAAGGGCTATGCCGCCCTCCCGAGGGATCGGCGCGGCACCCTTGGCCTCGATCGACCCATGCCGGCCGGGATTCTCGCCGCCATCGACAAGGAAATGGCCGACTCCCACTGCGGCATGGTCGACGAAAGAAAGGCCCGGCCCCTCACCCGGATTCAGGTGGTGCGGGACGCGACCTTCGCCGCCGCCATGATCCGCGGCTCGGCCATCGGCGAAGCCATGGCGTTGGGCGCACCCGGGTCCGGCGGGGCGATCCTGATCGCCGGCGCCGGCCACGCCCGCACCGACCGGGGTGTGCCTCTCCACCTCAGGAGGAAGGGGATAGGAGATGCGGATATCTTCTCCCTCGGCCTGATCGAGGTGGCGGAGGGCAAAACAGAACCGGGCGCCTACGCGGCCACCTACAATGCGGGGCGGGTGCCGTTCGATGCGGTCTGGTTCACCCCGAGATGGGCCCGGGAAGACCCCTGTGAGAAGTTTAAAAAAAAATACAGAAAAAGAAGTAGTTATTGAGCACACTTCAAGTGGATTATGACGGGATGAGAAGGTCTATCCGCGCGCCGGCCTGTCAAAAACGCTCGCTATAGACGGCACCGGGCCGCAACGGATCGCGGCTGTTCAGCGTGTTTTGTCCCCATTGATAGGCCGAGGCCGCGCGATAGAACGGTCCATCGATGTTCTTCGAGGTCAGGAAGGGAGCCACCGGTTGCGCGTTCCGACGCGGCTCGACATCTTCCGGGGGAGGCGCATTGAGCCCGTCGAGGTCGTCCAATAGCCGACCCAGCGCCTCATCGCTCTTGTCGTCCCCTGCAAGATGGCGGGCCATGACCAGGCCCGGCTCGTCCGGTGGCGGCTTGGCGGCGGGCTGGGGAGGATGGGGCATCGAGTTCGGTTCGTGCGGAGGCGCACCGGTCTCTCCACCGGCCCTGCCATCGTCCGGATGGCCGCCTCCGCGGCGGCCGCCCTTTTGTTCCTGGCGGCGGTGGCCGCGTTCGGGACGCACGGATGCGCTGCCCGAGACGCTCTTCTGGGCGGGCGTGCTTTCAGTCGTCTGTACGCCGTTAATCACCCCCACCATCCTCCGTTAGTAGACAGGGCGAAAACGCAGTTTTACAGGTTTGTTATGGTCAAACGCGGAAAAAGACGCAAGAATTTGCGTTCTGAAATTATCCTAAAATAAAATTTTATTTTGTTTTTATTCTACAGAACAACACACTCCCCGACAGTAATCGTGGCGAGAAGGGCCTCAGCCGCCGGCGCAGGAAC
>JAOTVC010000089.1 GCA_029863585.1 Alphaproteobacteria bacterium
GGGCGGTGCCGACGCCCGCCCAGAGCAGGATGGCGAGGCGCCCAATCACCCAAACCGGAACCGTCATGCCCCGGCGTCGTGCGCAAGCACGCACCTGCATGAGATGCGGGGCATCCCTGTCACGTGGGAGACCCGCAAAGGTGCCGGCGGTCTCGATTCCGGGGCGCGACGATCCCTGCGCCCCGCGCGATTTGCTTGATCGGCGGGGCAGATGGCTTATGTTTAGAAACCGAAGGATTTGAACCGCAGGCGGCGAGCGCGCGTGTCCGAAGGCGCCCGCGGCGCCGGGCGCCCGGTACCGGCCGGGCCGTTCGACAGGGGAAGAGAGATGGCGAGCGTAACCAGGACCCACAACCAGCCCGCCCGCAAATGGCCCGCCGAAGGGGTCAGCCGCGTGCCCTATTGGGTCTATTCGGACCCCGAGGTCTACAAGCGCGAGATGGAGGTGATCTTCGCCGGCCATTCGTACAATTACGTCGGCCTGGAATGCGAGATCCCGAACCCGGGAGATTACCGCCGCTCCTTCATCGGCGACAAGCCGGTGATCTTCCTGCGCGATGGCGACGGCGAGGTCAACGTGGTGGCCAACCGCTGCGCCCATCGCGGCGTCAAGTTCTGCTATGCCGAGCACGGCAACACGTCCGAGTTCATCTGCCCCTATCACCAGTGGACCTACGACCTGAAGGGCAAGCTGATCGGCGTGCCGTTCAGGCGCGGCGTCAAGGGCCGGGGCGGCATGCCGAAGGACTTCAAGATGGAGGACCACGGGCTGGAGGTCCTGAAGGTGGCGACGCGGGGCGGCGTCATCTTCGCGAGCTTCGATCCCACCATGCCGAGCCTTGAGGACTATCTCGGCGACAAGATGCTCCGCTATTTCGACCGGGTGTTCGACGGGCGGAAACTGAAACTGCTCGGCTATTCGCGCCAGCGCATGCGGTCCAACTGGAAGGTCAAGTTCGAGAACCTGAAGGACCCCTATCACGCCTCGCTGCTGCACGTGTTCCTGGTCTCCTTCGGCCTGTTCCGCGCCGATACGCCGTCGCGCACCGAGATGGACGCGACCGGCATGCACGCCGTCCAGGTCGCCCAGCGCGGCGAGCAGAAGGCGGGCGAGGGCACGGCGGACATGCGGGCGATGATGGCGGATCTCAAGCTCGCCAACCCGGAGATGCTGCAGCCCTATCCCGAATGGGCCTCCAAGGGCGACGAGACCGTGGTGATGCAGACGGTGTGGCCCAACCTGATCGTCCAGCAGCAGTCCAACACCTTGGCCATGCGCCAGATCCGCGCCTTTTCGCCGGAGGAGTACGAGCTGCACTGGACCTTCTTCGGCTACGAGGACGACGATCAGGAGATGACCCTGCGCCGCCTGCGCCAGGCCAACCTGATGGGCCCGGCGGGATACGTCTCGGTGGATGACTCGGAGGTGATGGAATCGGCCCAGTCCGGCGTCTCGCGCTTCCCCAACGAGGAAGCGGTGGTGGAGATGGGCGGGCGCGGCACCGAGGACACGCCGCACATGGTGACCGAAGGCGCCATCCGGGCGTTCTACAAGCACTACATCGACGTCATGGGATTCTAGGAATGGGTTCACCTAAACCTTATCCGGCTTGCGCCGGGGCAGGCTTCGAACCCCTCCCGTCATGCCCCGGCTTGTCCGGGGCATCTCTGCATGCCACGCTGAGCACATGTCCGGTGGATGGGTCTATATCATGACGAACAAGCCGAACGGCACGCTCTACGTCGGGGTGACGAGCGATATTTGCCGCCGCGCGTGGGAACATCGCGAAGGGCTGTGCGAAGGTTTCACGAAAAGGTACCGATTAACACGCCTGATCTATGCCGAGCGCCACGAGGATATCCAAAAAGCCATCAGTCGGGAGAAACGCCTCAAGCATTGGCCACGGCAGTGGAAGATCAACCTGATCGAAGCGACCAATCCCGACTGGAACGACCTTTACGAATCGCTCACATGACGTGGATGCCCCGCATAAAGCGGGGCATGACGACAAGGGACCGAAGGAAGACTCATGGCAACAAGCCACCACCCCAAAGCGTCACCCCCCGGCTCGTCCGGGGGGTCTCATGGCCGCAAGATGCCCCGGAGCCCTGCGAATGCGTGCCTTCGCACGACCCGGGGCATGACGATAAAGCTGTTAGGGACGGACTGAACAATGGCGACACGAGCGAAAATCGACGTGGAAACCCGGCTTGCGGTGGAGGATTTCCTCTACGCCTATGCCGATTGCCTCGACCACGGGGACATTGAGGACTGGGCGGACTTCTTCACCGACGACTGCACCTATACCCTGATCAGCAAGGAAAACTACGACCTCGGCCTGCCGCTCGGCACCATCTTCGCCGAGAAGAAGGGCGGCATCCTCGACCGCATCACGTCCGTCACCAAGACCACCGTCTATCATCAGCGCGAGCTGACCCACATGATCACCAACACAAGGGTGCTGAAGGACGCGGGCGACACATTGGAGATCACCGCCAATTACGCGGTGCTGGAGACCCTGCCCAACCAGTACACCAAGATCCTCAATTCAGGCCGCTACCTCGGCACGCTCACGCGCGACAAGACCGGCCCCGCCGGCCTGCGCATCAAGAAGCTCGACTGTATCTTCGATAGCGCCCTGGTGCCCGCGAGCATCATCTATCCGATATAGGCGACTGACCCTCTCCACCTCATGAACGTCATGCCCCGCTTTATGCGGGGCATCTCTGGATCGCCCGGACAAGCCGGGCGATGACGAAGTGGAAAGAATGGCCTCACGCCCCGCGCGGGCCGAACAGAATCACGGCGGCACCGAGCAAACAGATCGCCGCACCGATGGCGTCCCAGCGGTCGGGCCGCGCCCCTTCCACCGCCCACAGCCACCCCAAACTGGCCGCGATGTAGACCCCGCCATAGGCGGCAAATGCCCGGCCCGCAAAGACCGCATCGATCCGCGTCAACAGAAAGGCGAACAGCGCCAACGCCGCGATCCCCGGCAGCACCCACAGCGCGCTCTTACCCAGCCGCAGCCAGGCCCAGAAGGCGAAGCAGCCCCCTATCTCCGCCACGGCCGCGGCAGCGTAATAGAGGAAGGAACGCATCCCAACTCCCCAATTCAAAAACTCGGGGCGGCAACTTCGCGGACGGCTATCACCGCAGAACAATCAGAATTTAGTGCCCACTCAAATCTGTTTCACACAGTCGACAAGCGCCGCCAACGTTTCCCGCCACAAAAGATAAAGAACTACCAACGCCGCAAAGATTCCAACTGCTCGGATGCACGTACGAAACGCAGAATCAGTCTTGGTCGGCGTTGACTGTTGTTCAAGTCCCAATTCATTCTTCAATACCGAACCGTATGCATTCTCATTAAACCAAACTATTCTCTTGCGAAACTTCTCCATTCCTTCCCAAATTTTATTAAGCAGTAGAAAAAAATAGACGACTGCTACCAGAACTACGACGGTCAAAAATCCTTTCTCGAACAGAGTTACAGGGGCAAGGCTCGACACCAACGCGTAAACGCCAGCAAGAGCAGCAATGAGATAATTTGTAATCATCCACTGCTCTCTCTTCAAAAACATGATGTTGTCAATCGCGTCCCTGTAGAGAATTTGAAGCTGCGGCGACAAGTGTTCCGGTTCGTCAGGCGCATCATTCATAGGTCCCTCCTCAGCGATTGCAGCATTAAAAAAAACAATATTCCCCCTTGGACAACTTGAGATCAGACAAAATCTTAGGCGGCACTGTGAAGGATTGGATACAAAGATCAAAACTGCCCAATATCGTCAGTTAATTTTATACGAAACTTCTCGTTCTACCGAACATTGTATTATTCCTGTTTTGGCCAGCGACATCGAACCCGGCAAAGATTTAAAAAGGCCCGGCACATCAGTGCCGGGCCTTTTCACGTTTGAGATGCCCCGGACAAGCCGGGGCATGACGGCTTTTTTTGTTTCTTACGCCGCCTTGCGCATCGGCGCTTTCTTGGCCGCCTTGCGTTTCGCCGGCTTCCGGGCCGGGGCCTTCTTGAGGCCGGCGCGCTTCATGACGCCGTCGAGGCGCTTGGCGACGTCGGGGCTGGCCGGGGCCATCGGCAGGCGGTGGTGGTTCTTGGCGATCAGGCCCATCTTCCACATCATGTATTTGATGGGGATCGGGTTGGTGTCGTAGAACACCGCCTCGTTGAGCTCGGCGAGCTCGTAATGCAGCGCCTTGGCGCGCTTGAGGTTGCCGGCGTCCACCGCCTCGCACATCTGGCTGAGCTTCCTGGGGTGCAGGTTGCCGACCGCGTTCATCAGCCCGCAGGCGCCGACGCAGAGCATCGGGAAGCTGAGATCCTCCAGCCCGACGAAGACGCGCCAGTCGGGGCCGAATTCGCGGATCATGTTGGTGCAGAAGCCGAGATCGTTGAAGGCGTGCTTCATGCCCACCATGTTGGGCGCCTTGGCACAGATGTCGCGCAAGGTGTCGAGCTTCATGTCGACCGCGGCGCGGCCCGGGATGTGATAGATCATCACCGGCAGCGAGGTGCGCTTGCACATGTTGATGTAATACTGCGCCAAGCCCCGCTGGGGCGGGCGGATGTAATAGGGCGTCACGATCAGCAGCGCATCGGCGCCGGCCTTTTCCGCCGCCTCGGTCAGCTGCATGGTCTCGCGCTCGGACTGCGAGCCGGTGGCGCAGACCATCGGCACCCGGCCGCGGCCGACATCGATGCCTTCCTTGTAGACCGTGATCCTCTCCTCAATCGTCATCGAGGACGGCTCGGACGTGGTGCCCGACAGCAGGATGCCGTGGCTGCCGTTGCGGATCGAGAAATCGACGCATTTGCGCAAACTTGCGACATCGAGATCGCCGTTGGCCTTGAACGGGGTGATGATGGGCGGGTAGGAGCCCCTCAGGAAGTCTTTCTTCAGCTTGATCACGTCACGCCACCTTTTCGCGGTTGGTTTCGAACCCGGCATGGGAGCCCAAGAGCGAGATCGGGCCCTTCAGGTCCTCCTGCCACAGCAGGCTGTCATTGTTGATCATGAACGGCATGTCCTGGATGGTCATCTCGTAGACCGGGCCGACGTCCGACGCGTGGTTGTGGATCGCCCAGCCCGGGGCGGACAGCATCAGGTCGCCCGCCTTCCATTCATAGCGCTTGCCCTGCACCACCGAATGGCCCTCGCCGCCGAAGTAGTAGTTGATGGCGGCCGAGGCATGCCGGTGCGGCCGATCGACGATGCCGCCCGGCCGGATGGTGATGCAGGAGAAGAAGTTGGGGTTGGTGCCGTTGGTGCGCCCGGTGACCGGATCGTAGAGCAGATAGAGCCTGCGGCCCTTGTACTTGGAGCCGAGCGCGGCGAGCTTGTCGAGCTCCTCCTTGACCTTTTCCCAGGGCCATTGATGGGGCTTGATCTCGATCGGCTGGGGATTGATCAGCTCCTCATAGGGCTTGAGGTAGGCGCCGTCCTCGGTCAGCTGGAAGGTGCCGTAGGGGCTCTTGGGGGCCTCGCCTGCCTCTTCCGCGGTCTCGGTCACGTCGTATTCGGCCTGGCCCGGCAGGGGCGGGTCCTCGTCCAGCCAATGGACCTTGAGGCGCTCCAGCATCGGCGAATTGGAATAGCGCAGGCGTACCTGCACCTCGTCGGTGTCGTTGACATACTTGTGCACCGTCATGGAGGGCACGGTCAGGAGGTCGTATTGCTTGATGGCAAAGGCTTGCTCGCCCATCACCACCTTGCCGGCGCCCTGGATCGGGAAATCGATGACGGAGGCGTTCTGGCGCACGAAGGCGGTTTCCTCGCCGGGGTTGAGCACGTCGAGGGAGCACGAGATGCCCGGCGTGAAGCTGAGGGTGCCCTCCTCCGCCCGGGGATGGACGAAATAGGTCCGCCGCACCCCGTTGTTGGGCATCGGCAGGGCGGCCAGGCGCGCGGCCTCGGCCTCGATCTGCTCCTTGCGGACGATGAACGGCTCCCACAGGTCGAGGGAATGGTCGCCCCAGGTGTTGCTGTCCGGCGACTGGCGCCCGGACTTTTCCACCAGCTTGGCTTCAACGTCTTTCAATTCGGTCATATCGATGGTCTCCGTCTAAGCGTTCCCATGCGTTACTGGCATCATAGGGGGAATCGGGTTCTCCGTCACGTCAGGCGCGGTTTGGACCGGTGCGGATGGGGCACCTCGTGGCCCTTGCCCTGGGCCTTGGCGCGCTTGTAGATCTCCACCGCGCTCGCCATGTCGGCGAGGCCCATGCCCATGAACTTGTAGATGGTGATGTCGGCGCCGGCGGGCCGGGGCTTCTGGTCCTTGACCAGGTTGCAGATGGGAATGACCTTGTCCCAGCCGCCCGCGCGCTCGGCATATTCCATCAGCTCGCGTGAGCCCTTCTGCACCTGCGCCAGGTTGTCGCAGACGATCTTGTCGCAGCGGTCGAGAACGCCCTGGTCGATCTCGGCGTTGGTCGGGATGATGGCGCCGCCGGCGTTGATATGGGTGCCGGGGCTGATCATGTCGGCGAACACGAAGGGCTCCTTGGCGCGGGTGAAGGTGGTGATGATGGGGCAGTCCTTGGCCGCTTCCTCCACCGAATCACACGCCGTGATCTCGAAATCGAAGGCATCGCGCAATTGGGCCACGAACTCGTCGCGGTTGGCGGGGGTACGGCTCCACACCCGGACGCGCTTGAGATCGCGCACCGCGTCGATGGCCGCGACCTGGGGCAGCGCCTGATGGCCGGATCCCATGATCGCCATCTCGTCGGCGTCGGGGGCGGAGCACCACTTGGTGGCGACCGAAGACAGCGCCGCCGTGCGCATCTGGCCGAGGGCGAAGGCCTCGACGATGGCGTAGATCTGGCCGTCGTTGGCGCCGTGCATGACGATGATCGGGGCGGCGCCGAGGTTGGCGTTGGACCACACCTTGGCGCCCACCAGCCCGTCGCCGGTGAACTGGGCGCCGGTGACGTTGAGCGAGCCCACGTCCCACACGGTTTGGGTCTTGGTCATGTTGACGGCCTTGCCTTCGGCCTCCAGCATCAGCCCCTTTTCGAGCGCCTCGGCGGAACCGGAGAGATCGATCAGGTCGCAGACGTCCTGCTCGGTGATCCACAGGAAGGTTTCGGGGATTTTGATATCGGCCATGAGTGCGGTTCCTTTTCTTATCTACGTTTCCCTGTCGCCAGATCTTGCAGGCGGTTTCGGCCCGCGATTTATGGCGCGTTACCCAATCTTATGCGATCTCGTCATGCCCCGACTTGTTCGGGGCATCCATTCTGCAGACCACGCATTGGCATGATTCCGGGGCATCCATGGATTGCCCGGATAAACCGGGCAATGACGCATTGGATTGATGACTTCGCCTCCGAGCTTCATGCGTCTATTCCCAAGTCAGCCGTCTTCGAAGAGGGATTTGACCGGCGGTTCCAGCTTCAGCGTGTTGGAGATCATCGCATGGGTCACGGTGCGCCCGATCAGCCACATCACGCCCACGGTCTGTTTCGGGCCGATGGCGTCGATGACGGCGTCGAGCTCGTCCTCGACCCCCTGGCCCTTGTTCTCCATGACGGCGATGGCGAAGGCCTGGACGGCCTTCTCTCCCGGGGTGAACACGCTGTCGGGGCCGTCATTGGGCGCGAGCGCCTCGCGGATCCAGTCGTCGGAGAAACCGAGGCGCCTTGACAGGTGCTCGTTCTGGTACTGCTCATAGAGGTTGCCGAGGCGCGAGGACAGCGACAGCGAGACGATTTCGGTCACGTTGTCAGGCAGCACCTCCTTCAGGCTTTCGGTGATGGTATAGAACCCGCCCATGGTTTCGGGCGCGTGGCTCATCACCTTGAAGAATTCGCCGAGATAGCCGAGCCGTTCCACCCGGGCGCGGAACACGTCCTGCAGGGCGGGGGTGAGGTCCTCGAACTCGAGCCGGGGAATGCGCTCGCTCATGCCGCTTCGCCGCCCTTGGCGTCCTCGAACAGGGACGAGACCGGGGGTTCCAGGCCGAGGGTATTGCGGAAGATCGCATGCATGACGCAGCGCCCGACCGACAGCAGGATGCCGGTCGCCTGCTGCGGCCCCACCTCGGCGATGACCTCCTTGAACAGGTCCTGGCAATCGTGGCCGCGGCGGTAGATCGCCGCCATGGCGAATTTCTGCACGGCGCATTCGGCATCCGTCATGTGATTGCCGCGCTCGGCCTGCAACTCGTTGACCTGGGCGATCCATTCGCGCCCGTAGTCCAGCGAATTCGCCAGGCGTTCGTGCTGGTTCTTCTCGTAACTGTTGCCCATCACGCCGGCGGCGGTCAGCGCCACCAGCTCGACATACTTCATGTCGATCTCGCTCTTCAGCGCCTCGGTCAGCTCGCAGAACTGGAACATCGATTGCGGCACGTTGGCGCCGATCTGCCAGATTTCGCCGCAATAGCCCAGCCGCTCGACCTTGGGCCGGAGCGATTCCTTCAGGTCGTGGGCGAAATCCTCGAACTCGATGCGCGGAATCAGGTCCGGACCGATCGTCTCGCTCATGCTGGTCTCCCTCGTTTTCCGGCGCCGGCGCCCAAGGGCCGCCGCCCCTAGATCTCGACGTAGATGTCTTCGCCCTCGATGCGGACCGGGAAGGTCTTGATGTCTTCCGTCACCGGCACGCCCTGGGCCTTTCCGGTCTTGATGTCGAACAGCCCGGCATGGAGCGGGCATTCGACGCAGCCGTCCTCGATATAGCCCTCCGACAGGGAGGCGTAGGCATGGGAGCAGATGTCGTCGGTGGCGTAGAATTCGCCGCCCAGGTTGAACAGGGCGATCTGGTGTTCGCCGATGATCACCCGCTTGGCTTCGTCTTCGGGAATTTCCGTCGTTTTGGCGACCAAATGTGACTCGGGCATTCTGCTCCCCATGATGTGGTGACGATTCCGGCGCCGCGGCCCGCCGGTCGCGCCGACCGCGGGCAAGGCATCGGTGTGAGACCCTGCGTGCTTGAGGACGGCTCCGCCGTCGTACCGCCGTCGCGGGCGCCTCCCCAACGCCGCGCGAAAAAGCCTATCTATCTAATGCTTAGGCTTCGTACTTTTGTTTCGCGGCCTTGTCAACCCTACCCGGCAAGGGGGCATTGCCTGGGGTCGCGGAGGCACCGGGCACCCGGCCCGGGAGCCGCGCGGGCGACGGGGATGCGGGCATTTCGCGGTGTCACGAGGATGGGGAAGGGTTCAGGCCGGGCTCGGCGCGCCGCCGCTTTCGGTCAGGATCTTGGACACCCAGCCCTTGGGGTCGGGCTCCCGCTGGCTCTGGGCCTTGGCCAGCAGCCGGAACACCTTCTGGTGGTCGTCGCCGGACTGGGCGACCCAGTTGCCGAGCAACGGCCGCAGCTTCTCCGGCGGCTCGCCATAGACCTTGGTCAGGTAGGCGAGGCCGCGCTTGAACAGCACCCGGGCCCAGTCGCCGTGGTCCGGGCGCACCAGGATGAGGGGAATCTCCAGCGGATCTTCGGTCCCGGCGGCGGGCTCAATCCGGCGCGCGGGCGCCTTGGCCGGCTCGGGACCGGACTTGGCCGCCGGTTCCGCCGTTTGACGTGCCGCCGGGGGCGCGCCGGCGGATGGCGCCGGGACCGCGGTGGGTCCGGCCGCCTCAGCCGCCGTGGCGGCAACCGCAGGGGCTTGCGGATGATCAGCGGCGGCCGGCTGGGGCCGGGCGGTCTGCTGAGGCCGCGGGCCCGGGGCGTCCGGAGCATTGCCCGCACCGAACGCCACCTCGGCCCAGGGCTCCGCATGGGCCCCGCCAAACCGGCCGAGGAAGTCGCGCCAGGCCATCAGGCCGCTCTGGTCCAGGATATTGCCGATCATCGAGAGCATCGCGTGGCCCGCGCCGCTGTCGGGGGCGGCGGCGAAGACCTGGGCGAAGACCTGGGCGACGGCGAGGGCCAGCTGGCGCAGCGGGCCCAGCGCCGGCCCAAGACCACCGGCGTCCCCGGCCATGGCCGCCAGGCCTTCGTCGAAGGCCCGAAGCTCGGCGCGCAGGCCCCGCAGCAGGTAGCGCAGCGCGTCGTCGGGGTTGTCGCCGGGCAAGCGCAGATCAGGGAACAGCGCGGCATCGACCTCGACCGATTGGGTATCGCCCTTGAGCAGATCGTCGATCAGGCGGATCAGCGCGGCGGCCTGAAACGACAGAATCCGCCGGTTGCGCGCCGTGGTCTCCAGCACGCCATGGGGCACCGGCAGCGTGCCTTTGGCACTGAGCCGCGCTTCCTTCCCTTTTCTGCGCTGGGTGGTGGTCCGTGTCTGATGAGGCGGTACGCTGACGCCGATATCCCCCATACTCAAAGCCGGTCCCTCCGAAGGCCGCAAATTGTGGTTGATGATCAAACTACCACAATATGTAGGGAATTCCAGAAGTTTCGCAGGTTTGAACGGGTGGAATCGGCGCCCCGGCGGCACCGATCAGGGAAAGCGCCAGTCCACCACCCACATCGGCAAGGAGAGGAAATCCGCCACCAGTTCGACGCTGAGGGTGAGGGCCAGCGCGCCCAGCAGCGAGACCACCATGCCGATGACGACGCGGGTGTCGAACACCTCGTAGTCGCGGTTGATCAGCGTCGACAACAGGATGCGAAACACCAGCGACAGGCGCTGGATCGGCGTCACCACGGTGACCGGCGCGATGGCCAGCGCCAGATAGCGGAACATCTGCGCCAGGAAGACGAAGACGCCGGACACCGTGAACCACTTGGCGGCGGTGCGGTCGATGGCGAAGCAATGATAGAGCTGCCCCGGCACCAGCAGGAGCACCGCGAAGGCGAGGGTCGCGGCGATATACGAGATCGCGCCTCCCGCCAGGCTGGCCCCGGTATCGGCCAGGCCCAGGCGCACCAGGGTCGGCGTCATGCCGTAGCCCAAGGTCGCCATGAGGCCCGCGACATAGCCGGCCAGGATGTTGGGACGGAATACCGGAGGCTTGGCCCCGCCCGCCGCCGCCGCGTCCTTCTCCCCGTCCCCCGCCTTGGCCTTCTTGCCGCGCTTGGCGCCCCGGCCACTGGTCATGATGAAGGGACCGCCCACCACCAACACGATGCCGATGATGCGCAGGATCGTCAGCTGCTCGCCAAGCAGCACCATGGCGAAAGCCAGCGCCGCCACCAGGGAGATCTGCTGCACGGCACCCGACAGGTTGGCGCCCATCTCCTTGACCGCGCGATAATTCCAGTACCGGCCCCAGACGAAATGGAGGATGCCGGCGGCGGCCAGGTACCCGGTGCCGGTCCAGCCGAAGGCGAACATGTCGCCCAACTGGCCGCCGATCAGGGCGGCAAGAAGGAACAAGGGCACGCCGATCGGCACGGTGATGGCGATCGCCTGGAAGACGGTGCCCTGCAGCACGCCGCGGCGCATGGCTGCGGAATTGAAACCGAATGTGGCGGCGGAACAGATGGCGAAAAAGGCACCGAGCATGGCGCGCGAGCCTAGAGGCTTCTGCCCTCAAAGGGAAACGAATTGAACGCCGCGCGCCCGGTACCCACACAGCCGCCGCGCCGCCGCGCGGCGGGACCCGGCGACGGGCCCGGGCCCTGTGCGCGATCCTCTCAGCCCTTGGCTGCGGCCTTGGCCTTTTCCATGGCGGCGACCTGTTCGGCCGAGCGGTTGATGGCGACTTCTTCGCCGCCTTCCAGGTAACGCGGATTCTTGCCGTTCTCCGCCCGGTTGCCCAGCAACGCCATGTAGCCGCCCCCGGTATTCTCGAGCTGGTAGAGCGTGCCGGCGTCGAGATGGACGATCATGCCCGGGGTCAGCTTACGGCTCGAGCCGTCGGGGAAGTGGAAGGTGCACTCGCCCTCGATGCAGTAGAAGGTCTGATCGGCGGAGTGCTTGTGCATGACCCCCGTATCACCGGCGTAATCGCCATGGATCCAGGTGTGAAACCCTCGGGAATTGAAAAGGATCTTCTTACCGTGACCTTTTTCGAGCCGGGGATGCTTGTTGACGTCGATGAATTCCGCTGCCATGCGTTCCTCCCGTGTTGGGTGTTTCCTTCAACAGGTCCTCTTCCTTTGGCCTTCGCGAGTCCTGGTAGCGCACCCAGCGCGGCGCGGCGACGGCCCCGGCCTAAGTGCTGATCATCTCCGGCGCGCCCTTGCCGCCGTCGGCGAAATTCATCACCGCGTGAAAATCGATGCACTGGTTCGCCGCTGGATCGCGGATGACGCCCAAGGGATCGCGGCCGTCCTCCACCGCCTTGATCTGCTCGGCCAACAGCCTGCGGTACTGCACGATCCCGGCGTCGGAGGTGCCGAGGGTCTCGCGGCTGCGGTCGTGGATCTGCCCCTGGCTCTCCTGGGCGATGCGGTCCTGGTCGCGCGACGGGATGCCCCACCAGCCATCGTCCTCGCGCTGATAGACCATGCGCTCGGTCGGGGCCCAGCCGCGGTAGACCGTCTCATAGGGACCGGTGTCGGTGATCTCGACCTGGACCGACCAGGTTGCGGTGTGGGTGTCGTCGAGGGGCACCCGGTAATGGATGTAGTGGCGCGGCGGATCGCCGACGCGCGCTCCGGTCCGCCTGGTGTGGCATGGAAAAATCTGGTGGCTCTCCTTGGCCATGCCATCATCGAAGCTCGATAAGGTGCGGAATCCGTACCAGGTCTTTTCCCGGTTAAACACGTTGCGCTGCAGGGCGATCTGGGGATAGCCGGCGGCATGCAGGATGCCGAGATGGGCAGGATCGTGGCCGTTCTCGATGCGTTGCAGCCAGTTGCAATGATCGGTCTTGACGCCGACCACGCGCTTGCAGTCCTCGCGCACCATGACGTCATAATTGGGCAGCAGCGGCGCGGGCTCGGGCCCCAGATAGGCGAACACCAAGCCGCCGAGATCCTCGGCCGGATAGGCGGTCTGGCGCACCTCGGATTTGAGCGGCGTGTCGGCCGGCTCGGCGGGCATGTCGAGGCAGCATCCCGCACGGTCGAACTTCCAGCCGTGATAGCAGCAGCGCAGGCCGTCCGCCTCCACCCGGCCAAGCTCCAACGAGGCGCCGCGGTGGGGGCAGCGCCGGTCGAGCAGGCCGCAGCTTCCCGTCGCGTCGCGGAACAGCACCAGATCCTCGCCGAGCAAGCGCACCGGCACCGGCTTGTCGGTGACCTCGGCGGAAAACCACACCGGCCACCAGTAGCGGCGCAGCAGGTTGCCCGCCGGCGTTCCCGGTCCGATGCGGGTCAGTCGCTCGTTTTCCTGAGGTGTCATCGGTTTGCGCCTCCCCCGCTCCTCCCGGCGGCCGTTGGCCGGCCGCACCGTGACCCTTGAAATCAAGACGCAGGATATTTTCGAAAACTATAGCGCAGGGGCGGCGGCGCCCGTACCGATTATTTGGCGCCCGCGATCCCGGCCATCGCCCTTTGCTCAGGCCTTGCGGCCGGCGAGGTCGCGCAGGCGGATGCCTTCGTCCGCCAGCTCCGCGTCGCTGAAATCGGCGCCGCTTTCGACCATGCGGCGCAAGGGCCGCGCCTCCCGGCCCTGGCTGAACGCGGTGGCGCCGCAAACCTTTGCCCCGTCCATATAGAAGATCACCGAGCGCCCGCTTTCGGGATCACCCCGCGTCACCAGCCGGTCCCAGGAATCAGGGGCGCCCACGACCTGGAGATTGAGGTCGAACTGGTCCGACCAGAACCAGGGGACCGCCGCGTAGGGCGCCGGGTCGCTCACCATGTTCCGGGCCACAGCAATGGCGCCCAGTTGCGCGTTCTCCCAGGATTCCAGGCGCAGGTGGCGGCCCAGGATGGGATTGAAGTGAAAGGCGCAATCGCCGGCGGCGAAGATGTCGGGATCGGACGTGCGCCCGAATTCATCGGTCACAATGCCGTTTCCGACCGCGAGCCCCGCGTCGGCGGCGATCTCCTGATTGGGCAGGATGCCGATTCCGACCACAACGACATCGGCGGCGATGGTTTCCCCATCGGTGCAAATCACCTCCGCCACCCGGCCATTGCCGTCGAGCCGTTCCACGGTCGCCCCGGTCATGACATGGACGCCGCGGCGGCGATGCAGACCGGCAACCAAATCGCCCACCGCGGGATCGGCGACCCGGGCCAGCACCTGATCGGCCAGTTCCACCACGGTGACGTGGGCGCCCCGGGTCCGCGCGCTGGCCGCGACCTCCAGGCCGATGAAGCCGCCGCCGATCACCACCACCCGGGCGCCTTCGGCCAAATGCGGGCGCAGACCCAAGCTGTCGTCGATGGTGCGGATGGTGTGGATGCCGGCGAGCCCCGCGCCCTCGCAGGCGAGGTGCCGCACCCGGCCTCCGGTCGCGATCAGGAGCTTGCCGTAAGGGACCGCGTCCCCGCCGTCCAGCACCACCCGGTGCCCGGCACGGTCTATGTGCGCGGCCCGGCACTCGAGCCTCAGGTCGATTTCGTTCTCGGCATAAAATTGCGGCGCATTCAGGAAGGTCTTCTCCGGCCCTTCATCGCCGGTCAGAAGCTCCTTCGACAACGGCGGCCGTTCGTAGGGGACATGAGCTTCCTCGCCGATCAGGACGATCTCGCCCCCGAAGCCCGCCTGGCGCATGGCTTCCGCCGCGCGGCCGCCGGCATGGCCCGCGCCGATGATGACCCTGGACTCAATTTCCGCCAACCTGCCCTCCCCCGGGTGCCTATCCAACAAGATCCGCCGCTTCGAGGGTTAGCACGATCGGCGTGAGGTGGCCATGGGACGATGGACCTCAGGCGATCTGCGCCGATGCATCGACGCAAAGGTCACCGGCTTCGTCGCGCACCCAAAGCGCGATCACTTTGTCCGCATCGCGCCGGGCGCACAGGGTGAAGGGTGCGGTGTCGAAAACCGGCTTGACGGCGCGGAAGCGGAAACGGGCGATCGCGGCTTCGGGCAAGGCCCGGCGCACCAGATCGGTGAGCAGCGTGGCCAGCAGGGGGCCATGAACCACCAAGCCGGGGTAACCCTCGACCTCCTTGGTATAGGGGACGTCGTAATGGATGCGGTGGGCATTGAAGATCAGCGCCGAATAGCGGAACAGCAGCGCCGCGCTCGGCGTCACCACGCGGGAGAAATCGCTTTCCGCCGGCGCCGGCCTGCCGGCGGCGACCATCTCCGCGCCGCCGGGCGGGGCCTCGCGGTAGACCACGGTCTGGCGGTCGACGACGGCGGGACCGTCGGCGCCGGAGACCTCGTGGCGGATGGTGACGAAGACCAGCGGCCCGCTGCGCCCCCATTTCTCGGCCACATCCTCGATCACCGATGTCTGGGTCGCGGGCGCGCCGATGGGGACGGCGCCCAAGAAGGTGACATCCGATGACGCCCACATGCGCCGGGGCAACGTCACCGGCGGCAGGAAGGTCCCGCGCCTGGGATGGCCGTCGATATCAAGTTCCGACGTCGGCGCCAGGGGCAGAAAGTAGAGCCAGTGATAGAGCGGCGGCAGCGGCGCCCCGATCCCGGGAACCGGCCCGGCGCGGTCCAGTGTCGCGTCCAGCGCCGCCACCGGCGTCGCCGCGATGAAGTCCTCGATCGTCTGTGTCCGGCCGATCCAATCGGTGAGTTCGGCGCCGTCATCCCGATCCACGGCCATTTCTGCATTCCTCGTTCCGCCCAAGTGATTGGCTCAACTCTGCCCTCAAACCGGGCTCGGACGCAACCGCACCGCCCGCGCCTTTGGGGTTGACGGGGGCGGCGGAAACGGCGATCAGGGGACGCGAT
>JAOTVC010000271.1 GCA_029863585.1 Alphaproteobacteria bacterium
CGGGCGCTCGCCCGGTTGGAGCCGGACGTGATCGCGTCGGCGAACCTCGGCTGCATGGTGCAGCTCGCGGGACGGCTGGCCACACCCGTGGTGCATGTGGTGGAGCTGATCGATTGGGCCCAGGGCGGGCCGGCGCCGATTGGTTTCGGCGACACGGCACGCGACGCTTGACCTTTGCCGAGGCGTGGCAGACGCTTGGCCGGCGCGCGACGGCACCAACCCTTGTCACGCCCGCAGCATCGTGGACTTTTAGGCAGGATGAAGGGGACCGGCGGAATGAAACGGAATGTGCCGATCGCGCTGGCGCTGGTTTGCGCATCGCCCGCGGCGCTCGCCGTCGCCGTGGGTCCGGCCCGGGCCCATTCCCATCAAGGGCACGAAATGGGATTGCAGGGGCCGGCGTTGGAGGCCGCCCGTAAAGAGGGCAGTAAGCAACTCGCGCGCGGCCGGCGACTCTATGGAAAGCACTGCGCAAGCTGCCACGGAATCGACGGCGAGGGGCAGGATAACTGGCGGCAGCGCAAGGCCGACGGCACCTTTCCCGCCCCGCCCCATGACGAGGCCGGCCACACCTGGCACCATTCGGACCGCCAGATCTTCGCCTATACCAAGTTCGGCGGCCAGGCCGTGGCGCCCAAGAGCTTCAAGAGCGCCATGCCGGCCTTCGGCAAGATCCTCGGTGATCGGGACATCTGGGCTATTATCGCCCATATCAAGACCTTTTGGCCCAAGGCCCTCCGCGACAAGCGCGCCCGCGGCCGGGGAAACGGCGGCTAGGGCGTGGATGGGACAGCCGGGGAGGGTGAAATGGCACGCCGCCCTTGGCTATACTGCGGGACATCCCCATCTTTCGAGGGCGCACACACAGGAAGGAGATCGGCATGGATCAAGCGACGCGAACCGAACTGGAAGCCGCGGCATTCCGGACCCTGGTGGAACATCTCCGGGGCCGGACCGACGTGCAGAACATCGAATTGATGGAGCTGGCGGGTTTCTGCCGCAATTGCCTGTCCAAATGGATCAAGGCGGCGGCCGACGAACGTGGGGTGGCGGCGGATTTCGAAGACATCCGGGCCAGCATCTACGGCATGCCCTACGACGAATGGAAGGCCAAGTACCAGACTGAAGCGACGGCGGAACAGCTTGCCGCCTTCAAGGCGCATGCGGCCGAGGACTCCAAATAGCATGAGCCGGTCGCGGTCATGAACGGCTGGCCGAAATGGCTGCCCGCCGTCGTCCTCGTCGGGCTGGTGCTGCTGTTCGCCCTGTTCGCCGGCGTGCAATGGCCGGGGGCCGGCTCCGGAACCAGCCAGGCCATCCCCTATACCGAGTTCAAATCCCATCTTGCCGCCAACCGGGTTGCCAGCGTCACTCTCAAAGGCAACCGTCTGACCGGAAAGCTGCGCGCGCCGGCGGCGGCGACGCCGGGGGGCCAGCCGGTCACCACCTTCGTGACGGAAGTGCCGTCGTTCGGCGATCCCGCGCTGCTGCCGGCGCTGGAGAAAGCCGACGTGCCGATCACTGTGGCCCCGGCGGAAGAGTCTGGAGGCTGGCGCATCGTCATGGGCCTTCTGCCCTGGCTGCTCTTCCTCGGCATCTATTGGTGGTTCTGGCGCCGCATGTACCGCAACATCGCCGGCGGCCTCGACGGCATGCCCGGCCAGGGCGGCCTCGGCAGCCTGGTGGGCGGCAAGGAGCAGGATGAGACGGTTTCCGTGCCCCAGGTCACCTTCGACGACGTCGCCGGCCAGGACAACGCCAAGCGCGAGGTGACGGAACTGGTCGATTTCCTGCGGAATCCGGACAAATACACCCGGCTGGGCGCCGAGGTGCCACGTGGTGTCCTGCTGATGGGGCCGCCCGGCACCGGCAAGACCTTGCTGGCCCGGGCGCTGGCGGGGGAGGCGCAGGTCCCGTTCTATTCGATCTCGGCGTCGGAATTCATCGAAGTGTTCGTCGGTGTCGGGGCGTCGCGGGTACGGCGCATGTTCGACGAGGCCAAGGCGCGCCAGCCCTCGATCATCTTCATCGACGAACTCGATTCCGTGGGCCGCGTCCGCGGCACCGGGTTCGGCGGCGGGCATGACGAGCGCGAGCAGACCCTCAACCAGATCCTCGCCGAGATGGACGGTTTCGAGGGCCATGAATCGGTCATCGTGCTGGCCGCGACCAACCGGCCGGACGTGTTGGATCCGGCCTTGCTGCGCCCCGGCCGTTTCGACCGCCACGTGACCCTGGACCTGCCCGACAAGGCGGCGCGGGAGGCGATCCTCAAGGTCCATACCAGGAAAATGCCGCTCGCCCCCGATGTCGACCTCGCGGTGATCGCCGCCGGCACGCCGGGCTTTTCCGGGGCCGATCTCAAGAATCTCGCCAACGAAGCGGCGATGCTGGCCGCCCGGGAGGGCGGCGATGCGCTGACCATGGCTCATTTCGACGCCATGCGCGACCGCATCATGATGGGGACGGTGCGGACGCTGGCGATCCAGCCCGAAGAGCGTCATCGCCTCGCCGTTCATGAATCGGGCCATGTCGCCTGTGCCCATTTCCTGCTCGAGGCCGATCCGCTTTATAAGGTCACCATCATTCCCCGGGGCAAGGCGCTGGGCGCGACCCATCAGTTGCCCGAGGATGAGCGCCATACCCTGCCCGAATCCTATCTCCATGACCGCTTGGCGGTGATGCTGGGCGGGCGTGTCGCCGAGAAGGAGCTGCTGGGCTCGGTATCGTCCGGCGCCGATGACGATATCCGCGGCATCACGGCGTTGGCCCGGGCCATGGTGGCGCGCTGGGGGATGTCGGAAACGGTCGGGCCGGTCGACCTCAGAGACAGCGAAGAGCACCCGTTCCTGGGCCGTGAAATCGCCCAGCCCAGGCGGTTTTCGGAATCGGCAGCCCACGAGGTGGATAAGGCGGTGCGCGCTTTGATCATGGCCGAGGAGGCGCGGGCCGCCGAGATCATCCGGACCCATCGGGCCTCCGTGGAACGCCTCATTGCCCGCCTGGAGCAAGAGGAGTCGCTCGACCGTGCCGCGATCGAGGAGGCGCTCGGTCCGCCGCCGCTCAAGAAACGCAAGGCCCGTCGCAGCTCCGGCAAAGATCGGGGAGCGGACGAGGGCCCGCGGGCCGCCACCGCTGACCAGCGCGGCACGGCAGGAACCGCGGCCGGGTAATAGGAGGCGGCGTAGGCGAGCACTTCTGCTGCGGTAGGCGCGCCCTGGGGGTGAGCCGCGTTATCACTTACGATATATATTTGTAACAATCATGTGTCACTCTTGACGTAAACGAGCCGACTTGGCGCCTCGGAATGGTTCCTTATGATTTGATTTTTCATGTAATTTAAGTGCGTTACATGATTTATCCCCAGATGGCATGGAAATTGCCTAATGAACCACACATGTTGATCTAATTGGTTTGTCGCGGACGTAAAGAAGAAGTGATACGCAAGATGCGATCCAACAAAGTTTCAGTTGAGATGACTCAACTGTCCGCATTGGCGAATTGGCTTGGGAAATACCGCGCCACCATACTGTGCGTATGGGTGGCGATTGGCTTTCTTACCATGGTCGATGCCCAGGCCTCGCCTTTGGAAACCACGATGATAGCTGAGACCGT
>JAOTVC010000090.1 GCA_029863585.1 Alphaproteobacteria bacterium
CACTTCCTCGGTCCCCCGGCCGGTTTCCCCGAAGGCGCCGGCGCCGTGGGAATCATCGACCATGACGATCACGCCTTCCTCGAAGGCGGCGTCGAACTGGCGCGCCAGCGCCATGATCTCCTTGAGAGGCGCGAAGTCCCCGCGCATGGAAAACACCCCATCGGTGACGACGACGGCCCGCCGGCACCCTGCCGCCGCCTGCCCCAGCCGGTCCTCGAGCCCGTCAAGGTCAAGGTGCGGATAGATGTGCTTCTCCTTTGGGCCCCCCAGCCGGACCGCGTTGATGATGCAATTGTGGTTGAGCGCATCGCTGATGACGGCGGTCTGCGGCGTGATCAGCGGCACCAGCGTCCCCATCACCGTGGCATAGGCCGAGGAAAAGATCATCGCCGCGGGCCGGCGGTGGAATGCGGCGAGGGCGTTCTCGAGCTCAACGTGCGGCGCCCAGGTCCCGCTGATGAAGCGCACCGCGCCGGGCCCCGCGCCGTAGGCCCGGACCGCCTCTTCTTCCGCACTGCGGACCAAAGGATGCGCCGCCAGGCCGAGATAGCCGTTGGAATTCATTCGCAGGAAGGGCTTGTCCCCCATTCCCGCCAGCAGGTAGCGCGGCCCCCGGTCCGCGACCGCGGGGACAACGCCCGCGATCACCGTCTCCGCCCCCTTAGCCCGGCCCGATGTCTCCATTTCCGCAAGATCGCGGGCGAGCGCCCGTTCGAACCGTTCCACCGTCATGGCGTGCCCTCCATCGCTGCCCGAATGCGCGAGCCCGGCCTCAGCGTGCGCGGCTGAGCCGGCGACCCAGGCGTTCCAGCATGTCCGCCGTCATCGCCGCCAGATCAAATTCCGGCGCCCAGTCCCATTCGGCGCGCGCCGCGCTGTCGTCCAGCGAATGGGGCCAGGTATCGGCGATCGCCTGCAGCTCGGAATCGACCTCGTAATCGATGACGAAGTCGGGAATATGTTTGCGAATTTCCGCCGCCAGCTCTTCGGGCGTGAAGTTCATGGCGGTGACGTTGAAGGCGTTACGGTGCACAAGCCGTGCCGCATCCGCCGCCATCACCTCCATCATCGCCCGGATCGCGTCCGGCATGTACATCATGTCGAGCCGCGTGTCCGGGCCTAGATAACAGGTGTAATGGCCGTAGCGGACCGCCTGGTAGAAGATCTCCACCGCGTAATCGGTGGTGCCGCCGCCGGGCCGGGTCACGTGGGAAATCAATCCGGGGAAACGCAGCCCCCGCGCATCGACGCCGAAGCGCCGGGCGTAGTAATCGCAAATCAACTCGCCGGACACCTTGGTGACGCCATACATCGTGGTCGGCCGCTGGATGGTGTCCTGGGGCGTCTGATCGCGCGGTGTCGTCGGACCGAAGGCACCGATGGAACTCGGGAAAAAGACCGCGCAGCGGTTCTGGCGCGCCACTTCCAGCACGCGGTAGAGGCCGCCCATGTTGACGGTCCACGCCGCCTGGGGCTTTTCCTCCGCCACCGCCGACAGGATCGCCGCCAAGTGATAGATGGTGCCGATGCCATGGCGATGGACCACCTCCTGCAACTGGCCGCTCTTGGTGCAATCGACCAGCTCGAACGGCCCGTCATCGGGGCGGCCCATGCGGATATCGGACGCCACGACCTCTTCCGCACCGAACCGATCGCGCAAGGCGGCGACCAGTTCCGAGCCGATCTGCCCCAACGCGCCTGTCACCAGGATCTTGGCCATGCCCGCCCTTTACGTCCTACTTCGCCGCCCCGGCGGGCGAAATCTGCCGGAGGAAGGGAATCACCTCACCCTCCAGCGTCTTGACCGCGGCAGGCTTCCAAGCGTGGAACGCCTTGCGCAGATACTTCTTATAGCCCTTGGGGTCCTTGATCAGCGCCCGCAGCCGCTCCTCGTTCCAATCGAACCCGGCGCGCCTGGCCTGGGGCGAATAGGCATAGCCCTCCGCGGTCCCCACCCTGCGCCCGAAGACACCGTAAAGGTTGGGTCCGTTGCTATCGGCCGCGCCCTGTTGATGAGCGTGGCAGCCCGCGCACTGCGCATAGGATTTGGGCGGTTCGGGATCGGCGGCGAGTGCTGCCGGCGCGACCAGCGCCAGCACGCCGACGACAAATTGCAGACCAAAGGCTCGTAACGGTTTCGTCATGACCTCTCTCCCCGTCGTGGCTTGGTCCCGCACTCGAGATATGGGGCCTTGGCGGGGCGAGACAAGAAAGGCCAGCGACAAGGCGACTCCCCGGCGGTTCACGCCTCGGGGAACTCCTCATAGAACAGCAGCTTGCGCTGGATCGGCGCGTCGTCGACCACGAACAGGAAGGCAGGGTGCCGGGCCGAGCGGTTGGTGAGCGTCACGGCGGCATGGGTCGGCACGGTGAAGGTGTCGTCCTCTTCCCAGACGAATTCAGTCTCGTCCACCGTGGCCTCGCCTTCCCCCTCGATCACGTGAATCACCGAAGAGGCCGAGCGCCGCACCGGCCTGGCGGTCTCGCCGGGCCGCAGCATCGCGGCCGAGAACCCCAGCGTCGGCAGGCATTCCGTCCCGGTTTCCGGGTTGACGTAGGCCAGCCAGATCATTTCATCGGCGCCGGTGTCCGCTTCCAGCGCCTCAAGCGATTCCCGGACCTCGATCCAGGGATAGCGGTAGAGCGGATAGGGCGCCCGCCCTCCGGCCAATGACTTGTAGGGCACTAGGCCGGCGCGCCGGTATCGGGTTTGGGAGGCATCGGGCAGGTTGGTGAGCGGCTGGGATTCGCCCTCGATGCAGTAAGAAGCCTCCAGGTAATAGATCAGCGGCAAATCGAGCGCATCCATCCAGACCACCGGGCCGGATCCTTCATGGCCGTGCTCGTGCCAGGTGCCGGACGGCGTGAGGATCAAATCGCCCTTTTCCATCGGGCATTTTTCGCCTTCCACCGTGGTGAACCCGCCCGACCCCTCGACCACGCAGCGGATGGCGCTCGGCGTGTGCTTGTGGCAGGGCGCGGTCTCGCCGGGCTGGATCAGCTGCATGCCGATGTAGATCGACGGCGTTGCCATCATGTTGTCGACGCCGAGGCCCGGATTGCCGAGCGCCAGAACCCGGCGCTCGGCTTTTTCGATCGGCGTCAGTTCGCCGGCCTGCAGGAGCAGCGGGCGGATGTCCTTGTAGCGCCACAGCACCGGCTGGGTGTTGGGCGCGGGCTTGCCGTAGGGCAGCACCGCACGCAGGCTCGGCCACAGCGGCACCAGGTTCTTCGCCGCCAGATGATCGAGATACTCCGCCGGAAGTTCTTCGCGGGTGCCAAGTTCGGCCATGGCTCGGCCCTCCTTCTCTCTAGGCTTGAGGCGCACGCGGCTGTGCGCCGCCGGCCCCGGTGATGTCTCCGCCGCGCCGGCGTCCCTAACCGATCTCGCCGTTGACGCGGCGGACGAGATAATCGAACACCCTCGGGCTCTGCGGCAAGACCCTGCCCGCCTTGGCCACCGCGTCCTCATGGGAACAAATATGCTTGGCACCGCCGCAGGCCTCGACCAGGAGCTGCGACTTGCAGGCGCGCTCCAGATAGAGGGCCAGCACCGTCGCCTCTTCGATGTTGCGACCCGCCGTGACGATCCCGTGGTTGCGCATGATCAGGACGTCGCTGTCGGCCATCGCCCGGGCCACCGCCTTGCCGCGTGTCTGGTCGATGATCAGGTCGGCGGTCTCGGAAAACACCGGGAGGCCCCCGTGAAAATATGTCCCCTCATGGCCGATCCCCTGAAGCGGCCGGCCCAGGGCGGAGAAGGCGACGGCGTTGGGCGCATGGGTGTGGACCACGGCGCCGATATCCGGGCGCACCCGCAGGATTTCCGAATGAATGAAGACCTCGATGTGCCGGGGGGCGTCCCCCGCGACCTTCTCGCCCTCCAGGTTGACGGTGATCAGATTGTCCGCCGTGATCTCCTCCAGCCCGATCTGATGGGGCTTCATCAGGAAGTGCTCGGCGTCGTCGGGCAGTCTGGCGGTGACGTGACCGAAAATCAAATCGCCCTGACCTTCGCTGGCCAGGATTTTCCCGGCATCGATCAGGGACTGCTTGAGGGTATCGACCGATGGCATCTGCTTCGCTTTACTCCGGAACTTTCCTGTCGGGCCTCCGCCGCCCAGGGCGCGGCGGCGACCCTTCTTGATAACAACATCCCCGCCCCAACGCCAGGGCCCGGACGGCGGGACCCGTCTTCCAGCGGGGGCTCAGGCGCGGCCGAAATCGGTCTTGTAAAGTTCCTCCAGGTCATCCAGCGCATTACCCGGCAGCGGCCCCAGCTCCGCCGCCTCCAGCGCCGCATCGACATGGCCCGGTTCGCCGATGCCGACCAGGGCCAGGGAGATATCGGGACAGGACAGCGCAAAGCGCAGGCCCAGTTGCGCGCCGGAGCCGAGGTCGTGGCCGAGGGCATCCAGGATGGCCTGGCCCTTGGCGATCTCGGTGTCCTTATCGGTCTCCTTGGTCATCATCGAAACCCGACGCTCGCGCATGTCGGCGGCGATGATGCCGCCGACCAGGACACGGATGGCGATGATCCCCATGGCTTGCGCCTTGCAGGCATCGATCAGGCCAAAAAGATTCTGTCCCGTCCAGGCCGGCGGCATGGGCCGGGCGGCGGACGGGTTGATCATGTTGTAGAAGATCTGGGTGCTGTCGAAGCGGCCGCTGTTGATGACCTCGAGGATATCGGGCACATCGCCCAAGGACGTAAACCCCATGAACTTGCAGCGCCCGTCGGCACGCGCTTTCTCCAGGCCTTCGGCGATACCGCCGGGGCCGAGGACCTGGGCCGGCGTGACGGCACGTGGGTCCGCGTCGTCGGCCGCATCGATGCGGTTGTGGAGCTGGGCGAGGTCGACGTAGTCGCGCTGCAGGCGTTCCAGGCAATCATCGAGATGCCTTTCAACCTGGCCGGCCAGATCCGGCGCGCCGGGGTCGAGCGTGACCTTGGTGGAGACGTAAGGGGTTTCCGGGACCTGCTTGAGAAGATTGCCCAGCGCCGGTTCCGAGCCATAGGCCGCGGCCGTGTCGAACCAGTTGATGCCGCCGTCGAGCGCCGTCCGCATGGCGGTCATCTGCTCCTCTTCGGTGCCGTTGAGCAACAGACCGCCGGTGCGGCCGCAGCCGAATCCGACTTCGGAAACTTTCAGGCCGGTGCGGCCCAAGGTGCGATAGTTCATGGACGCTCTCCCCGTCACGTTGCCTCTGTCAGGTGATGGAAACCCGGGCGCCCCCTAGACGAATTCGGGCTTGTCCTTGATGTAGTGCTCCCGCATGGCCGGCCGGAAGGCTTCCATGAGGTCCCGGTTGAGATCGGCGGGCGGGTCCTGGCCGAGCGGCAATAGCGGATGGTATTCAACGCCGCCGAGTTCCTGGCGGAAGGTGGTCCAGGCCTCGGCGACCAACTGCGGATTCATCAGGAAATCGAGGGCCGAGGCCGCCAAGACCTTGGCGCCGGCCACCGCGCCCTTGTGGGCGATGGAGGTCGCCAGCGCCACCCCCGCGGCCCAATGGTGAAAGCCGATATTGGGAACGTTGCCGGGGTAGTAGAATTTCACCATCGGCACCTTCCACGACACGTCGCCCCCGTCATTGGCCGAGGCGCGCTGCTCCGCCGGACCCTCGAAAGGAGGCAGATCATGGCGCAGGCCGGAAACCCCGGCGCCCGCCTTTTCCTGCAAGGCCACGGCAAGATCGTTTTCCTCATTGGACCAGCGCGGCATGCCAACATTCTCGATATTGCCGCGCACCACCTCGGCCACGGTCTGGTTGCCCCGGGTCGGCCACACCGCCGACAGCACCATGTGCTCCCATTCGGTGTTGGTCATCATCGCCGCCCCTTGGGCGACGCGCTTGGCGTGTTCGAACAGCTTCTCCGCGCCCTCGGCGCCGGGATCGCGGAAATACCACCAGATCTTGGCCCGCTTGGGGATGACGTTGGGCTGATGGCCGCCCTCGACGATCACCCGGTGCAGCCGCGTCGTCGGGCGCAGGTGTTCGCGGTACTGATTGAGCCCGGCATCCATCAGCATCACCGCGTCCAGCGCGTCCCGGGCATTCCACGGTGCGGTGCCGGCATGGGCGGATTCGCCGTGGAAGGTGAAGGTGGCGGAGATCAGCGCCGATTGAAGAAGGCCGTAGCCGACACGCAGGTCCGCCCCGATATGGGGATGGAGCGCGATATCGACATCGTCGAAATAGCCATCGCGCACGAAATACGGGCGCGACAGCACCTGTTCCTCCGCCGGCGCGCCGAGCACCTTCAAGGTGCCGGGCAGCTTGCGCTCCTCCATGACGCGGCGGATTGCGATGGCCGCCCCGGTCATCACCGCGGCGTTGACGTTGTGGCCCTCGCAATGGCCCGGCGCCCCGTCGACGATCGCCGACGGTTCGGGGACACCGGGTTTCTGGCTGTTGTCGGGATTGCCGTCGAACTCCGTATGCAAGGCGATCACCGGCTTGCCCGCGCCGTAGGTCGCAAGGAAAGAGGTGGGAAAGCCGGACATGCCCCGCTCCACCGTGAAGCCCTCGCGCTCCAGCAGGCCACTCATCAGGGCGGCGGATTCGTATTCCTGGTTGCCCAGCTCGCCAAAATAGAAGATGGAATCGCCGACCAGGGCGATGGCTTCGGCGTTGCGCTCGATACAATCGAACGCCGCGCACTTTTCCGGTGTGAGCTCGCTTGCGGCCATGTCTGCCCCCCTCGCGCCTAGCTCGCGTAGGCTTCGAGGAGCTCGACCGGATCGCCGTATTTGGCCGCCGCCGCCACCACTTGCTCGTCACGAAGCGACATCAAAAAACCATTGTCAATCAATGTCGTATTCCCTGCTTTTACAGTGGAATCGAAGGTCACCAGATCCATATGGATGTGCGGCTCCTCCCAGTTGGGGATGGTGCGGCGCAGGTAGGGGCTTTCCTTGGTGGCATTGATCCCGAAATGCAGGCCGCCCGGGGAATTCGGACCGGCAGGATAGACTTGGTAGCGCGGCGCCTTGGGATTGTGGCCGCAGCCGAGTTCATTCAGACGGCCGCCGATCAGGTATTCCCGCAGGCTTTCGGCCGCCAGGGACTTGCCGTGGACCTTGGTCACGAAATCGTCCTTGAACTCCACCGCGACCTCGTCCTCGAACGGCTTGGGATATCCCACCGCCCATTGCGGGAACACCACCCCTTCCATCTTGGCGAAGGCGCCGGGCTCGCGCCCATGGGCCGTGTTGCCGTAGAGGTTGGGACCGTGGGTCGGCAGGTAATGGACATAGCAGCCGGGTTCGTCCGCCGTGTTGATGCCCTTCCAGCGGGTGATGCCGAGAAGCGTGTCGGTCATCTTCGGCGTGAAGGAAATGGTCAGGTCCGTGCCGCGCGTATCGGTGAACTGCATGTCGAAATCGACATTCCTCGGATAGAGGCGCGCGGTGGCGCGGATGATCTCGCCCACCAGGTCGACGGGGAACCGCGCCTGCGGCGTGTCCAGCAGGTCGAGGTTGCGGAAATAGGTAATCTTGACCCAACGCTGGCCCCTCTCCTTGCGGAGCTTGTTGGCGAAGGGGCAGCCGGTGGAGGCAAACCAGGAGGACACCACGAACTCGCTCTCTTCGAGCAACGGCCGCGCCATCTCCGGGATTTCGGTGATCCGGGTGGACGGCCACATGAACTCGCGGAAGGTGGCACCGTTGGCCCTGGCGATGCCGGAGATCGCCTCCACCACCCGGCGATCGAGCCTGGGGTCGGTGAGGAAGGCGACCCGCTCGCCGGGCCGGATGGCGAAGACCTTCATGAGATTGGCGTAGGCCTGGAAGCGGTCGCGCAAGGCAACCCCTTGGGGCACCGCGGTGGGCGGCATGGCGGCCGCGGTTTCGGATGCACGGATATCGTCGATGGTGGGCGGCGTGTGGCTCATCATCCTTCCCCCTGTCTAGCGCGGCTTTAACCGCATTTCTTACCGGTTCCATTGGTAGCACGAACCGCCGCCGGGGCACAGTAGCGCCGTTCCCGAAGCCAGTTCGAAGACCGCGACGTGTTAGGATACACTTAATTTTACAAGGGGTTATCGCCTTTTGCCGGGCATTTCCAGGGGTTGCGGACACAGCCGGGATATTTTGCGCAAAAATGGCGCGGAATCGACGCAAAACCCTGGACGCATGCTACCCATTTGACACATTATGCGGGCCGCACACACATCGGGATTTGTTGAGATTAAGTAATGAAACCCACCGACACGTCGGAGCCGGACTATTTTCATCGTGTCGTTGATTGCCAATGGGCTTGTCCCGCCCACACCGCAGTCCCCGAATACATCCGGTTGATCGCTCAGGGCCGGTTCACCGACGCCTATATGGTGAACCGCGAATCCAACGTATTTCCCGGCATCCTCGGCCGGGTGTGCGACCGCCCGTGCGAGCCCGCCTGCCGGCGCGGGCGCATGGATCAGAAGGAGCCCGTCGCGATCTGCCGTTTGAAGCGCGTCGCCGCCGATTACCGCGACGACATCAGCGGCCGGCTGCCCAAGGCGCCGGCCCGAAAGAACGGCAAGCGCATCGCCCTGGTGGGCGCCGGGCCGGCCTCGTTGACCGTGGCCAACGATCTGACGCCGCTGGGGTACGATTGCACCATCTTCGAGGCGCTCAACAAGGCCGGCGGCCTGATGCGGTCCAACATCCCCTCCTTCCGCCTGCCCGCTCGAGTGCTGGACGACGAGATTTCCCAGGTCATCGACATGGGTGTGGACCTGCGCCTCGGGACGCGGGTGGACAGCATGAAAGCGCTGCTCGACGACGGCTATGACGCGGTGTTCGTCGGCACCGGCGCCCCCAAGGGCAAGGAGCTCGACCTGCCGGGCCGCCATGAAGCCGATGCCAACGTCCATATCGGAATCGAGTGGCTGGAATCGGTCGCCTTCGACCACATCTCGTCGATCGGCAAACGGGTGCTGATCATCGGCGTCGGCAACACGGCCATGGACTGCTGCCGGACCTCGCTGCGGCTCGGCGCCAAGGACGTGAAGGTGATGGCCCGCAAACCCCGCGGCTTCTTCAAGGCATCCGACTGGGAACTGGAAGACGCGGAAGAGGAACGGGTCGAGATCATCGTCAACCATTCGCCCAAGGACTTCGTCATCAGGAACGGCAAGCTTGCCGGAATGACCTTCGAAAAGCTTGAATACCAGCTGGACGACAAGGGTGAGATCGTCGGCCAGGAGGTCGTGGAGGACGTGGTCATTCCCTGCGACGACGTGGTCCTGGCGATCGGCCAGGACAATGCCTTCCCCTGGATCGAACGCGACTGCGGCATCGAGTTCGGCAAATGGGACATGCCGGTGGTGGACCGCACGACTTATCAATCCAGCCACCCGTCGGTTTTTTTCGGTGGCGACGCGGCCTTCGGGCCCGAAAACATCATCTGGGCGGTGGAACACGGCCACCAGGCGGCGATCTCGATCGACAAGCACTGCAACGGCGAGGACGTCACCGTCCGCCCGGCCCAGGGCGTCAACCTGCTGTCCACCAAGATGGGCATTCACGAGTGGAGCTACTCCAACGATTTCGAGCCCGCGGCCCGGCGCAAGATGGAGCATGTCGACCTCAAGGAGCGCTTCAAGAAGCTCGACATCGAGGTGGAGCTCGGTTTCACCGCCGAGCAGACGGCGACCGAGGTGGAGCGCTGCCTCAACTGCGATATCCAGACCGTGTTCACCGACAGCCTGTGCACGGAATGCGATGCCTGCATCGATATCTGCCCGGTGGACTGCCTGACCATCGCCCCCAATGGGGAGGAAGACGACCTGCGCGGACGGCTGACCGCGCCTGCCACCAACCCGGACCAACCGCTGTTCGTGTCGGGACCGCTGAAACATACCGGCCGGGTCATGTTGAAAGACGAGAACGTATGTCTCCATTGCGGCCTTTGCGCAGAGCGTTGCCCGACCGCGGCATGGGACATGCAGAAATCCGTCATCGATTTACCCTATGCCGCGGACGGAGCGGGAGGAGCCTCACCTTGCCAGCAGCGAAAAGCCGGCTGAACGATTTCTGCCTCAAGATCGCCAACGTCAACGGAACCGGATCGGCCAGCGCCAACGGCTTGTTGATGAAGACGTTCTTCCGCATGGGCATTCCCGTGGTCGGCAAGAATTTCTTCCCTTCGAACATCCAGGGCATGCCCACCTGGTACGAGATCCGCGTCACCAAGCAGGGCTACAAGGCGCGCTCGGGCGATGTCGACATCATGGTCGCCATGAACGCCGAAACCTATGCCGACGACGTGAAGGAGGTCGCCCCGGGCGGCTACCTGATCTACGATTCGACCTGGCCGCGCCAGAAGACCCTGTCGCGCCCCGACATCACCATCATCGGCATCCCGCTGGCCCAGATGTGCAACGAGCATTTCGCCAATCCGCGGGTCCGCATCCTGATGAAGAACATGGCCTATGTCGGCGCCGTCGCCGCGCTGGTGGATATCGACATGGCCGTCATCCGCCAACTGATCGAACAGATCTTCGCCTCCAAGCCCAATCTGGTGCCGGCCAACATGGAGGCCATCGCCTTGGGCTACGATTACGCCAAGGCGAATTTCGATTGCCCCCTGCCGTTCCGGGTCAAGGCCCTGAACAAGACCAAGGGCCATATCATGATCGACGGCAACACCGCGGCGGGTCTCGGCTGCGTCTATGCCGGCGCGACCGTCGGCGCGTGGTACCCGATCACGCCTTCGACCTCCCTGATGGACGCCTTCAAGGCCTTCTGCAACCGCTACCGGGTGGACAGGAAGACCGGCGAAAAGAGGTTCTCCATCATCCAGGCCGAGGATGAACTGGCGTCGGCCGGCATGGTGTTGGGCGCCGGATGGACCGGGGCGCGCGCCTTCACCTGCACCTCGGGCCCGGGCATTTCCCTGATGAGCGAGCTGATCGGGCTCGCCTATTACGCCGAAATCCCGATGGTGCTGTTCGATATTCAGCGGGTCGGGCCGTCGACCGGCATGCCGACGCGCACCCAGCAGGCCGACATCCAGCTCTGCGCCTACGCCTCCCACGGCGACACCAAGCATGTGCTGCTGTTCCCGGCGGATCCCGGCGAGTGCTTCGATCAGGCGGTGACCGCCTTCGACCTGGCCGAACGCCTGCAGACGCCGGTCTTCGTCGTCTCCGACCTGGACATCGGCATGAACGACTGGATGTGCAAGGACCTCAAATGGGACGACCGCTATCGGCCCGACCGGGGCAAGGTGCTGAGCGATGAAGACCTGGAAAAGGTCGAGAACTTCTATCGCTATCTCGATGTCGATGGCGACGGCATTCCCTATAGGACCCTGCCGGGCAGCAATCCGAAGGGCGTTTATTTCGCACGCGGCGCCGGCCACAACCGCTATGGCGGACGCACCGAGGTGGGCGCTGAATACCAGGACGTGATGGACCGGCTGGTGGTGAAATGGCGCACCGCCGCCGATCTGGTGCCACCGCCGGTGGTGCGCCGGGCCCGGACAAAAACCAAGCGCGCCATCCTTTCCGTCGGAAGCTGCGATGGCGCGGTGCGCGAAGCCATCGATCATCTCAGCCGTCAGGGCATCGCACTGGATTACATGCGGGTCCGCGCCTTCCCCTTCAGCGACAAGGTCGAATCCTTCCTGGCCGATCACGACCGGATATTCGTGGTCGAACAGAACCGCGATGCCCAGCTTCGGGGCATGCTGGTCACCGAAACCGCGGTGGAGAAGGACAAGCTGACCTCGGTCCTGCAGTATGACGGATTGCCCATGGATGCACGGGTCATCGAAAGCGCGATCGAGGAAACCCTGGCCAAGGAGGCGGCGGCATGAGCTTCATCCGCAAACCGAAGGTTCCCCACGAAGGGCGCGAGCTCAATGCCCTCGGCCGCCCCCGGTCCGATTACGAAGGGTCAATGTCGACGCTGTGCGCCGGTTGCGGCCACGATTCGGTGACCGCCGCCATGACCCGGGCGTTTTTCGAGCTCTCGATCCCGCCCCACCGCGCGGTCAAGATCAGCGGCATCGGATGTTCCTCCAAGACGACCGCCTATTTCCTGGGCCAGTCCCATGGCAACAACACCGCCCATGGCCGCATGCCGTCCATCGCCACCGGAACCCAGGCCGCCAATAGTGCGCTGCACTGCATCGGGGTTTCGGGCGACGGCGATACCCTTTCCATCGGCCTGGGCCAGTTCGCCCATGCCATCCGGCGCAATCTCGACATGCTCTACGTGATCGAGAACAACGGCGTCTACGGCCTGACCAAGGGACAGTTCTCCGCCTCGGCGGCGCTCGGCGCCGTGCCCAAGAAGGGCGAGACCAACGTCCAGGTCCCGATCGATCCGGTCAAGCTGGCACTGTCGCTCGGCGCCACCTTCATTGCCCGCAGCTTTTCCGGCGACAAGAAGCAACTGGTGCCTCTGATCAAGGCCGGCCTCTCGCACCGGGGGTTCGCCCTGATCGACGTGCTGTCGCCCTGCGTGACCTTCAACGATCACGAAGATTCGAGCATGAGCTACGCTTATGCCTACCAGAATCTCCAACCCGCCGCGGATGCCGATTTCATCGATCCCGACAGGGAGGCGATCACGGCCGAATACGATGAAGGCGAAAGCCTCGCCGTAACCCTTCACGACGGCAGCAGGATCGTCCTCAAGAAGGCCGGGGACGACTTCGACCCCCGCGACCGGGCGCGGGCCTTCGACTACATCATGCGGCACCAGGAAAACGGCCAGGTCGTCACCGGGCTGCTCTACATCGACGAGACCCGCCCGGACATGCACGAGGCCAACAAGACCATCGGCACCCCCCTGGTCGATCTTCCGTACGACGACCTGTGCCCTGGGTCCGGCGCCCTGGCGGAGCTCCAGGAGCGCTACCGCTGACTTTTTGGCGCCGTCATCGTCCGGGACGCCCCGGGCGGACCAGGCCTCGCCAACCCTGGCGAAACGGATTCTGTTAACCCCGGGTTAACCGTACCGCTCCATGATCGCGCCAAATCTGGGGCAGAACCGCAACGCCGTTCCGGCGCAATTCGGGTTGCGGGATGTTCCGCTCAACCGGGCCGGGACGCGGCGAGACATGACGAAAAGGCTGCTTATCGTCGACGACGAAGTGGATTTCGCGAACTTCGTATCCTCCGCCAGCGCGACCTTCGGATACGACGTCAAGGTCTGCCATGACTGTGCCTCGGCCCGGGATACGCTCGACGAATTCATGCCCGACCTGATGGTCCTGGACATCGTGATGCCGGGCGAGGACGGCATCGAGTTCCTCAACTGGTTCTCCTCGCAATCCTTCGAGGCCAAGGTCATCCTTGTCACGGGCTACAACCCGCACTACATGGAAATGGCGCAGAAGCTCAGCGCCTTGTCCGGGACCAAGGTCATCACCACCCTGCAAAAGCCCGTGCATCTGCAAGACCTGCGCAACGCCCTGAGCGCCTGATCCGGCCCCGGCATAGGAAGGCCCGGGGTCCTGGGTTGGCCCTCCCGGCACCGGTAGGGGTTTCGGTCGAAACCGGCCTGGGGATGGAGCCGGGCATCACAGTCGTTACCACGGGGTAAGTGGGGAAAGCCACGCCGCATGGGCGAAGAGATCACAACGACGGATTTCACGCCGGAAGAGTTCGAACGCTTCCAGGTCTCGCTTGCCCGGGAAACCCGTCTTGCCGATGAATGGCGCAGCGCGAAACGGTTCGAGAACAACCGCTATGTGCTGGGATTCGAGATAGAGGCTTGGCTTCTCGATCACAACTATTTTCCCCACTCCCTGAACGAAGAGTTCTTGGAGACCCTCGACGACCCCCTGGTCGTGCCCGAACTCTCGCGTTTCAACGTCGAGCTCAACTGCGCCCCGCTGCCGCTCGGCGGCGCCACCTTCAGCCATGCCGAGACCGACCTGACGGGTCTGTGGCATCGCTGTAACGCCACGGCCCACGGGCTCGACAGCAATATGGTGATGATCGGCAGCCTGCCGACGATTAGGGAAGAGGACCTATCGCTCGCCAACATTTCCCCCCTCAAACGCTATTACGCCCTCAATACCCAGGTCTTGCGCCAACGGGGCGGGCGGCCGATCCAGATCCAGATCGAGGGCCCCCAACGACTCAGTCTCCAGCGCACCGACGTGATGATGGAAGCGGCGGCCACCTCTTTCCAGGTGCATCTGCTGATTCCCGCCGACCTCGCCCACCATTACTACAACGCCTCCCTGATGGTGTCCGGCCCGGCACTGGCGGCCGCCGTCAACGCGCCCTTCCTGTTCGGCAAGCGCCTGTGGGACGAAACCCGCATCCCCCTGTTCGAACAGGCCATCGCGCTGGGCAGCCGCGATGGCGGTGCCCGGCGCGTCTCGTTCGGCTCCTCCTACCTCGTCGATCACCTCTCCGAATGCTTCCATGAAAACCTGGATCAATACCCGGTCCTGTTGCCTCTGTGTTTCGAGGACCCGGCCGAAAATCTCCGCCACCTTCGACTCCATAACGGCACGATCTGGCGCTGGATCCGTCCCCTCGTCGGGTTCGGCCAGGATGGCCAGCCCCATCTCAGGATCGAATTCCGGATCCTGCCGGCGGGTCCGACGATTCTCGACATGGTCGCCAACGCCGCGTTCTATGTCGGCATGACCCATCAGCTGGTGGGACGGCGGGCCGACGAGGAGCCGGCGCTCAGCTTCGAGGACTCGAGGGTGAATTTCTACACCGCGGCGCGCTACGGCCTCGATGCCAAGTTGCGCTGGCCCGGCACGCCGCCGGTGAGCGCCCGGGATCTCCTCTTGGAGGAACTCCTGCCCGCCGCCCGCGCCGGCCTCGCCGACCTCAACATAGATGCCGACGACCGCGACCGCTATATTGGGGTGGTGGAGAACAGGGTGCGCCACGGCCAGACCGGCACGGTCTGGCAGACGGCCGGACTCGATTCACGGGGCGGCGATTTCTACCGGCTGATGGCCGCCTATTGCGAACGCCAGCGGAGCGGCGTGGAAATCAGCCAGTGGAAATCCTGAGCCCAGACCGCCGTCCATGACTGACCTCACGATCTTCGACCATATCCCGGACGGGCTGCTCGACTGCCGCGCGCCGGAGCTCGCGGGTATCCTCGACGGTCCCGCCCTGATCCACCTCCCCGGCCGGCATACGGCGCCCCTGTTCGTCTCGGTTCTGTTGCACGGCAACGAGCACACCGGATTCGATGCCGTCCGCGCGGTCCTTAAGCGCCACGGCAAGACCGGCCTGCCCCGGGCGATGTCTGTGTTCATCGGCAATGTCGATGCCGCCGCCGCAGGGGTGCGGAGCCTCGAAGGTCAGCGGGACTACAACCGCTGCTGGCCCGGCACGGTGGTCGAAACCTGCCCCGAACGGACCCTTCTGCGCCGCGTGACCGAAGAGATGGGCCGGCGCGGCCCCTTCGCCAGCGTCGACATTCATAACAATACGGGGCTCAACCCCCACTACGCCTGCCTCAACCGGCTGGACCGGCGGTTCTTTCATATGGCGCTCCTGTTCAGCCGCACCGTGGTCTATTTCGAGCGCCCCTTGGGCGTGCAATCCGCGGCCTTCGCGCCATTGTGCCCGTCCATCACCATCGAATGCGGCAAGAGCGGTGCCGCCGATGGTGTCGAGCACGCAGCCGAGGCGATCGAGGCCTATCTCAGCCTGACCGA
>JAOTVC010000272.1 GCA_029863585.1 Alphaproteobacteria bacterium
CGGCCGCCCGTGGATGCGTAGAGCCCGCCGCCCCGGTGTTTCCATGCCCCCCGCACGGCGGGCAGGCAGCTGACTGCGTGCAGGCCGGCGGCGCCGTTTCGCGAGCGGGAAAAACCGTAGCCCATGCGGATCAGGGCGCGTTCCGTCGTGCCATAGGCGGCGGCGAAGGCCTCGATCTCGGCGGCCGGGATGGCGGTGATGGCCGCCGCCCAGTCCGGCGTCCGGGTCTTGAGGTGCGCCTCCAGCGCCGCCGGATCGTCGGTAAAGGCGGCCATGTAGTCCCGGTCGGCGTAGCCGTCGCGGAACAGGACATGCATCACCGCGCAGGCCAGGGCGGCATCCGTGCCGGGACGCGGCTGGAGATGGATATCGGCCTGCTGGGCCGTCGCCGTGCGGTAGGGATCCACCACTACCAGCTTGGCACCGCGCTCCTTTCGCGCCCGGGCGATATGGGTCATCAGGTTGACCTGGGTGTAGACCGGGTTGGACCCCCACACCACGATGAGGTCGCTTTCGGCGAACTCCAGCGGGTCGATGGAGTACTTGCCGCCGATACCGGCGACGGTGCCGGCTTCCATCACCATGGAGCAGATGGTGTTAAGCTGGCGCGAGTACTGCATGACGTTGCGCAGCCGCCGGATACCGTCGCGCTGGAGAAGTCCCATGGTGCCCGCGTAGTTGTAGAGCCACACGGTTTCCGGCCCGTATCGCGCCGCCGCCTGGGTGAGGTTCCCGGCGACAATGTCCAGCGCGTCATCCCAGGTGACCTCCTCGAAATCACTCAGGGACGCGGTGGCGGACTTGGTGCCCTTGCGGCGGAGCGGACGGGTCAGCCGGTCGGGGTGGTGGACGCGCTCGGCATAGCGCGCGACCTTGGCGCAGATGACGCCCGCGGTGTAGGGATTGGCTTCGGATCCATAGACGCGTCCGATCCGGTCGGGCGAGACGAGCTCGACGTCGATGGCGCAGGCGCTCGGGCAGTCATGGGGACAGACCGAGAAGGCGATTGCAGGGGGGGCTCCGTCATCCATGGCAGCGCGACGATCGATCAAGGGGCCTGCTGGTGGGAGAGGTTGTCCGTGGCCCGGGTGGCTTCAATTTGAACCGCATTCAACGCGATACATTTTGCCCTTTCCCACCGCCAATCCTACCATCTCCTCAACTAAGCCGAAGCATGGTGAAATCAATGTACGGCAGAAGAATGTTTATACAGGGTTATGGCGTCAGGTGGCTGACATGAGCTACCGGGTCGAGAAAGCACTCGAGAAATCACGCCGTCATCGCGAAACCCTGGAAGTGCCCGATCCATTCGGGGCAGCGGTTGCTTGCGCCGCCGATCCGGGCATTTGGGCCAAGGCGCGCCGGGAGGAGGTTCCCCAGGCGACGCTCCGCCGCAACCACATCATCGCCGGCATGAGGGATGACGCCCGGGCCGATGCTTTCCGCGTCCTCAGGGCCCGGGTGCTGCGGAAGATGGTGGATGAAGGCTGGACTAGCTTAGGAATCACCAGCGCCGCCGCCGGCGACGGCAAGACCTTGACTGCGGCCAACCTCGCGGTTTCCGTCGCCATGGACATGAACCAGACGGTCCTGCTGGTGGACCTCGACCTGCGCCGCCCGTGCGTCCACAAGGTGTTCGGAATCGACCCCGACAAGGGGTTGAGCGACTATCTCACGGGCCGCTGCAAGCTCGAAACCTGCCTGGTGACGCCTGGGATCGACAGGTTGGCGCTGTTGCCGCAGGTGGCATCCATTTATAATTCTTCGGAAGTGCTATCGATGCCCAAGACCAAGTCCCTGATGCGGGAGCTGAAGGGACGCGGGCGTGACCACTTGGTGATCTATGACATGCCCCCGCTTCTGGCGAGCGACGACGCGCTGGTGATCCTTCCCAACGTCGATGCCACGATCCTGGTCGTGCAGGAAGGAAAGAGCGAGGAGAGCGAGATCGAGGCCGGTCTGGACCTCCTGAGAGGGAGCAACTGGCTGGGTTCGGTCCTGACCAATGCGCGGGAGGGAGAGACCGGCTTTTATTGATCCGGAACGGTGCCGTCACCGCGCGCCCAGACTCCCAATTATTTCTTTCAGAATATAATAAAATTTGTGAACGTAATAAATAAGAAAAAAATAAAGTAACCTGTGACAAAAAATGGACGATTGATCGTCTCTTTTATTTATATTCGATGCGATATACTTTGCAGACTCTTTTGGGGAGAGTTAGCATCGTCTCCTAACGACCGATCAACGGTTATAAAGGAGGTGTCATCTTATGCGATCTCTCTACATCCAAAGAAAATTAATGGCGTCCGCCAAGGCTCTTGGCTCTGCTGCGGTGGTTGTTGTTTGCACTTCGATTGCTGCGGTGTCTGCGAATGCTGCGACGGTGCATTCCGGCACGGATGGGTTTGGGCTGTCGACAAATTCTGATGCGGCTTACGCTGCTTGGCAGGGTCAGGTTGTGGGCGGGGGTTTGTCGGACGAACTCAGCACCATGACGTGCAGCGGCGCATCGCCTAACGTTTGCACCTCCGGCAGCAACAAATTTTCTGGCGTCACGGGTTTCGGATCAATTTACGCGTCGGAGCCCGTGAATACTCCGGTTACCGCGGATCGGGTGCTCCAGCTTGCGAAGGGACCTTTCTCCGGTAGTGACCCGACCGGTAGGTTCATTTGGGATATTGCCGGGCCTGGGGTGGACGCCTTTGGGTTTTTCGTCCACGACAATGATGGCGGCTTGGTAACCATCAAGTTCAATGATGGCACGGTGCAAACCTTCGGCAGCAACGCCTTTAATGCCAGCGGCGATAACATGTTCTGGGGTATTACCGGGTTGGCGGGGAACGTCACAAGTATCGAGATTTCTGCATCCGATCCGGGAGGACTGACGTCTTGGGACAATTTCGTGGTTGGCACAACGGTGCCCGTCCCGGCGGCCTTGCCCTTGTTCCTATCGGCTCTGGCGGCGGTCGGCCTGGTGGCACGCAGACGGCGCCGGGTCGGATCTCCCGTCTAACCGCGATGCGGCGAGCGCTGGCTCAGCGATCAACTGGGCCCGGAAGAGCGTTCAACTGCGCCGTCGTCCCGCCCGACCACAACCTTGCTTCCTTGCGCCCCTGAACCGGGGCGCCTTTTTATGCGATACAAACCAGTGGGGAGGGACCAGCCCGTCGGACGGCGACCGAAACCGGTCCCCCTTGGCGGCGACGTTGCAGGCGAAGCCCGTGACCTGTCGGCGCGTCTAAAGTCTTCGCCTCGGGCGTGCGGCGACCTGACAACCGGGGCAGTTGCCGGCCTGCGGGCGCTTCGGATTGGGGCATGGAGGGCTAGCCCACGGCCTCGTAGCGTTTCACCTCGGCCTGTGCGCCTTGCAGCCCCCGGGAATGTGACTGGATCTGTTTATGGTCCTCGCTGGCGCGGTAGCGGTCGATGGCGTCCTGGCTTTCCCACTCCGAATAGGAAATGTATTCACCGGGAGCGTCCATACATTTCAAGAGCTGCTCCGACAGGCAACCGGGCTGCGTGATCATCAGGGGCGCGCAATCTTCCTTCCATATCCGTTCCGCTTCTTCGGTCTGGCTGGGATCAACTCTCACGTGGATGAGGCGAACGA
>JAOTVC010000273.1 GCA_029863585.1 Alphaproteobacteria bacterium
GGAGGTCGGCAAGTGGGCGCAAGGCGAATTGCGATATCGCCCGATCCAGCGCTTGCGCCTGGACGCCGGCATCCGCGGGGCCGTGCAGCGTGGCCCAGAACGCCAGTGTCTCGGCCACCGTGGCCAGCGGCTTCAGTCCGTCGCCATGGCCCAGGTAACCGATCCGCATTTCGTCGTCGCCAAGTTCGACCGTGCCCGCGGCCGCCGGCAGCAAGCCCGCCAGCACCCGCAACAGGCTGGACTTGCCGATGCCGTTGGGTCCGGTCAGCAGCAGCAGTCCCCCCGGGAGCAGGGCGAGTTCGAGGCCGGAAAACAGCACACGGCCGCCCCTGACGCAGGCGAGGTTGTGCGCCGTCAGTCCGGGTTGTGCGCCGGGGGTGGAAGTGGGTTCGCTCATGTCCTCCTAATAGCACAAACCCGGGCCCGGGCGGCCAAGGCTGGGGCGGGCGGGCAACTCGGCTGTGAAGAGAAGAGGGAGGCCCAAAAGAGTGCGGTCACCGGTGGGGGGCCGGTGACCGCGCCAACCTCCGGTAAGGGGTACCGGACCTGGAGGCTAGGGCCGGAGACCGCGCCTGGGGGAGGGGTGGATGCGTTGGTCATCCGGCATGCTCATGAGAACGTTTCAATGTGACGCCATTAGGTCGGGATCATGGCGGAAATGTGATATTTACAGGCCACTTTAAAAATGGCGGAATCAATGGGGTTTGCTGGCTGGGGGACGGCGCATTTGACGGCGCTGCCAATCTCCGCTAACACCCCTTTTCGTTTCTAATCAGACGTTAATGTCGACACGGAATGCGGGCAGGGACGGCCTATGGGCCCACCGTCCGAACAGCGGGAGAGGCACCTTGGCCAACAGCTTCAATGCCGAACGTACCCTTGAGGTCAATGGCAAGACCTACACGTATTTCGGCCTGCCCGAGGCGGCCGAAGGTGGGCTGGGTGATATTTCACGCCTGCCGGTTTCGTTGAAGATCCTGTTGGAGAATCTGCTCAGGCATGAGGACGGGCGGACGGTCACCGCCGACGACGTCCGCGCCGTCGCCCAGTGGGTGAAGGATCGGCGTTCGGACCGGGAAATCGCCTACTCTCCCGCCCGGGTGCTGATGCAGGACCTGACCGGGGTGCCGGCGGTGGTCGACCTTGCCGCCATGCGCCAGGCGATGATCGACCTCGACGGCGATCCCAAGCGGATCAATCCGCTGTCCCCGGTCGATCTGGTGATCGACCATTCGGTCATGGTGGACGTTTACGCCCGGGCCGACGCCGCGGCGTCGAACGTGGTGCGGGAATATGAGCGCAACCAGGAACGCTATTCCTTCCTGCGCTGGGGTCAGTCGACCTTCGACAATTTTCGGGTGGTGCCGCCGGGAGCGGGCATCTGCCATCAGGTGAACCTGGAATATCTCTGCCGGGTGGTGTGGTCCAACGATCAGGGCGTGGCCTATCCCGACACCTTGGTCGGCACGGATTCGCATACCACCATGGTCAACGGGCTCGCGGTGCTGGGCTGGGGCGTCGGCGGCATCGAGGCCGAGGCGGTGATGCTGGGCCAGCCCATGAGCATGTTGATCCCCGAAGTTGTCGGCTTCCGTCTGACCGGGGCGCTGAAGGAGGGAACCACGGCAACCGACCTGGTGCTGACGGTGGTGCAGATGCTGCGTGTCAAGGGCGTCGTCGGCAAGTTCGTGGAGTTTTTCGGCGAAGGCCTCGACCACCTGGCGCTGGCCGACCGCGCCACCATCGCCAACATGGCCCCGGAATACGGCGCCACCTGCGGCTATTTCCCGGTTGATGAGGAAACCCTTTCCTATATGAGATTCACCGGACGGGACGAGGACACCGTCGCCTTGACCGAGGCCTACGCCAAGGCCCAAGGGCTGTGGCGCGAACCCGGTGCGCCGGATCCGGTATTCACCGATACCTTGGAGCTCGACATCTCCACCGTCGAGCCCTCCCTCGCCGGGCCCAAGCGGCCTCAGGACCGGGTCGCGCTGTCCGGCGCGGCCAAAGCCTTCGCGGCGTCCCTCCCCGACATGCTATCCGGCGCCAATGCGGACGCCCGGGTGCCGGTGGAAGGGATGGATCACGATCTCGGACACGGCGACGTGGTGATCGCCGCCATCACCAGCTGCACCAATACCTCCAATCCGGCGGTCATGCTGGGAGCCGGATTGCTGGCCCGCAACGCGGTGGCCAAGGGGCTGACCCGCAAGCCCTGGGTCAAGACGTCCCTGGCGCCGGGGTCCAAGGTGGTGGCCGATTACCTGGAGAAATCCGGCCTGCAGGAGCCGCTCGATCAGCTCGGCTTCAACCTGGTCGGTTTCGGCTGCACCACCTGTATCGGCAACTCCGGCCCGCTGGACGAGCCCATCACCAATGCCATCGACACCGGCAACCTGGTGGCCGCGGCAGTGGTGTCGTCCAACCGCAATTTCGAGGGCCGGGTGCACCCTTACGTCAAGGCCAACTACCTGGCATCGCCGCCGCTGGTGGTGGCCTATGCCTTGGCCGGATCGCTGAACGTCGACATCACCACCGACCCGCTGGGCCGGGACAAGGACGGCAACGACGTCTACCTCAAGGATGTCTGGCCGACCAAGGCGGAAATCGCCGAGGCCATCCAGCAATTCCTGACGCCCGAAATGTTCCGCGCGCGCTACGCCGACGTGTTCGAGGGCGACGATAACTGGAAGGCGGTGGAGACCAGCGCCGGCGTCGCCTACGATTGGGAAGACGATTCCACCTATGTCCGTCTCGCGCCCTATTTCGACGGCATGCAGAGGGAGCCGGAACCGGTCACCGACATCCAAGGGGCCCGCATCCTGGCTCTGCTGGGCGATTCCATCACCACCGACCACATCTCTCCGGCGGGCTCCATCAAGGTCGACAGCCCGGCTGGCTCCTACCTGGTCCGCCGTCAGGTCGGCGTTCAGGATTTCAATTCCTATGGCGCCCGGCGCGGCAACCACGAGGTGATGATGCGGGGCACCTTCGCCAATATCCGCATCCGCAACGAATTGGCGCCGGGGACCGAGGGCGGCGTGACCCGCCACATGCCCGACGGCGAGGAAATGCCGATCTACGACGCGGCGATGAAATACAAGGAAGAGGGCGTGCCGCTCCTGGTCATCGCCGGCAAGGAATACGGCACCGGCTCCTCGCGGGACTGGGCCGCCAAAGGCACGTTGCTGCTCGGCGTGCGTGCCGTGATCACCGAATCCTTCGAGCGCATCCACCGCGCCAACCTGGTAGGCATGGGGGTCCTGCCGCTGGTCTTCCCCGAGGGGGTGACCCGCAAGACGCTCGGGCTCGACGGTTCGGAGACCTTCGACATCCTGGGCATCACAGGGGACATCACCCCGCGCATGGAACTGCCGCTGACCATCAACCGGGCGGACGGCAGCACGGAAACGGTACCGCTGACCTGCCGCATCGATACCCTGGACGAGGTGGATTACTATCGTCATGGTGGTATCCTGCAATTCGTACTGCGTAATCTTCTGAACCAATAGCCCGCGCCGCGCGCGGGTGGGGAGCGTCGGCGTGACGGAGGGTCTCGAAGGCAAGCGCGCCTGGGTCATCACCGAGGGTCACGCGGGGAT
>JAOTVC010000091.1 GCA_029863585.1 Alphaproteobacteria bacterium
TCTCGGTGCACCGCGGCGGTATGGAGATCGATGCCGTAATCGGCGCGCATGACGATTTCGGAGAAGAACATATGTGCCAGCCGCGCCGCCAGGGAGCCGGTGGGTGAGCCGGGAAAGCTGCGGTTGAGATCGCGCCGGTCCGGCAGGTAGCGGATGTTGGTGAGAAACCCGTAGACATTGACGATGGGTACGGCGATCAGGGTTCCCCTGAGACGCCGGAGCGACGGCTCGCGCAACACCCGACGGATGATCTCCACGCCGTTGACCTCATCGCCGTGGATCGCCCCGTTGATCAGCACGGTAGGTCCAGGCTCGCGGCCGTGAACGATTTCGACGGTCAATGTGATCGGCGTGTGGTCGGACAGCAGGCTGAGCGGCAGGTCGACGGCCCCGCGCGTCCCGGCCGGGACGGAGGTGCCGTTCAATTCGAAGGGGGGGCGTTTGACCCTAGCCCTGGCCACGAGTCTTGGTCTTGTTCGGCTTGGCGTTCTTTTCCAGGAACTCGATGATCATGCCGGCGAGGTCCAGATTGGTGGCCTTCTCGATTCCCTCCAAGCCGGGCGAGGAGTTGACCTCCATCACCACCGGGCCATGATTGGACCTGAGCAGGTCGACGCCGGCGACGTTGAGGCCCAGTGTCCTTGCCGCGCGGACGGCGGTGGAGCGTTCTTCCGGCGTGATCCGGACCCGTTCGGCGGAGCCGCCCCGGTGCAGGTTGGAGCGGAACTCGTCGGGCGCGCCCTTGCGCATCATCGAGCCGACCACCTTGCCGCCGATCACGAAACAGCGGATATCGACGCCCTTGGCCTCCTTGATGAATTCCTGAACCAGGATGTTCTGCTTGGCGCCGCGGAAAGCTTCGATGGTGCTTTTGGCCGAACTGTGGGTCTCGCCCAGGATCACGCCGACGCCCTGGGTGCCCTCCAGCAGCTTGATCACGACCGGTGCGCCGCCCACCATCTCGATCAGGTCGTCGGTGTTCCTTGCGTCGTGGGCGAAGCCGGTCACCGGCAAGCCGATGCCGCGCCGGGCCAGCAGCTGCAGGCTGCGCAACTTGTCGCGGGACCGGCCGATGGCCACCGATTCGTTCAGCGGCCAGACCCCCATCACCTCGAACTGGCGCAACACGGCCAGCCCGTAGAAGGTGATGGAGGCGCCGATGCGCGGGATCACCGCGTCGAACATCGGCAGCGTTTCGCCCGCGTACCTGATCTCCGGCCGGTGCGAGGTGATGTTCATGTAGACCTTCAGCGTGTCGATCACCCTGATCTCATGGTCGCGTTCCTTGGCCGCCTCGACAAGTCGTTGGTGGGAATAGAGCCTGGGATTACGGGCCAGCATCGCGATGTTCATGGTCTCTGTGTCCCCGTTTGCTTGGCTTCAAACTCGCGTGTCTTTCGTCTGATGGGCCGGCCGGTGCGGAAGGACCGGCCGGGATCGACGGTAAATTTTCCCCGGATCGCCGCCCGCCCCACCAGCATCCGGAAACTCATCTGATCCCGGTTGGTCAGGGTCAACTCTACCTCAAAACGATCCTCGCCGATCCGCAAAGTGGTCAGGATGATGAAACGTTCCTCGGCACGGCCGCCCGAATCACGGATGTGCCGCTGCGCGACCACGGGGGCGACGCATTCGATTTCCGGCAGGCGGCGGCGTTGCACGGGATGAACCCGGAAGCGCACAAATGTCTTACCGCCCTGCTCGAACGGCGAGATGTGGTAGGCGTGTAGCGTCGAAGTGCGGGCGCCGGTATCGACCTTGGCCTTGATCTGATCAATGCCGAGATCGGGCAATCCCACCCATTCGCGCCAGCCGATCCGTCTAACCGCGCGCCGTTTCGGCTTGGACGCGGTCTTCTTGCGCCGCTTGGTGATGGGGGTGCTGTCGGTCGGTCCTCTGAAAAGTCTTGTATCTATGGGGGGAACCTCTGTCCGGTTGCGAGCGGATCACATTACGCAAACGCTGACAGTATGGGGGGCTCGGTCTCTTGATACTATTGCTAATTATGGGACAACTTGGAACTGATTCTACCAGCCATGGGGCCTGGCCGTGGCCGCGGCTCCGTCCATCACTCTTAACCGGCGGTTAACCATGACCGCCTAATGAGGCGCGTGCTTGACAGGGGGATTAACCAAGGTACTCTCCCGCCGCAATCGCGCTGGCCGGGGCCGACACGCCCGCCCCGGGCCGGACAAACCAGGGGCGTGATCAACCGGACCGGTCATGGCCGAGATCAACATCACTCTTCCCGATGGCTCAATTCGCGCCGTGCCGAGAGGCGCCAGCGGCGCCGATATCGCCGTTGGTATCGGCCCGGGCCTGGCCAAGGCGGCGCTCGCGGTCAAGGTCGACGGGGCGATGTGGGACCTCAAGCGCGAGATCGAGGAAGATGCGGCGGTGGAGATCGTGACCGCCAAGTCCGATGACGGGATCGAATTGCTGCGCCACGACGCGGCGCATGTGATGGCCGAGGCGGTGAAGGAGCTTTATCCCGATGTCCAGGTCACCATCGGCCCGGCGATCGAGGACGGCTTCTATTATGACTTCGCGCGGGCCGAGCCCTTCACGCCGGAAGACCTCGAGAAAATCGAGGCCCGCATGCGAGACATCGTCGGCCGCAATGAGGAGATCACCCGCGAGGTGTGGGATCGTGGCAAGGCGATCCAGTTCTTCAAGGACCAGGGCGAGCATTACAAAGCGGAGATCATCGAGTCCCTGCCGCCGGACGAGCCGATCACCCTCTACCGTCAGGGCGATTTCGTCGACCTTTGCCGCGGGCCACATCTACCGTCCACCGGCCGGCTCGGCACCGCGTTCAAGCTGATGAAGCTGGCGGGCGCCTATTGGCGGGGCGATTCGCGGAACGAGATGCTGCAGCGGATCTACGGCACCGCCTGGCCCGACCAGAAGGCGCTCGAGGCCTACGTCCACCGCTTGGAAGAAGCGGAACGCCGCGACCATCGCCGGATCGGCCGCGAAATGGGCCTGTTCCACATGCAGGAGGAGGCGGTCGGCTCGACCTTCTGGCACCCCTTGGGCTGGACCCTCTACCGCCAGGTGGAGAGCTACATCCGCGCCCGCCTCGAACGCGCGGGATATCAAGAGGTCCGTACACCCATGCTGGTCGACCGCGCCTTGTGGGAGGCCTCGGGCCATTGGGAAAAATTCGGCGATGCCATGTTCACCGCCGCCCCCCGCTCGGCCGAGGCGCAAGACCAGGAGGGCGCCAACCGGGTGCTCGCCATCAAGCCGATGAACTGCCCCTGCCACGTGCAGATCTTTCGCCAAGGGATCAAGAGCTACCGCGACTTGCCCCTGCGCATGGCGGAATTCGGATCTTGCCACCGCTATGAGCCCTCGGGCGCATTGCACGGGTTGATGCGGGTCCGCGCCTTCACCCAGGACGATGCCCATATCTTCTGCACGGAAGATCAGATCACGTCGGAGACCAGAGATTTCTGCGACCTGCTGATGAGCGTCTACGCCGATTTCGGCTTCACCGATGTTGTCGTGAAGTTTTCCGACCGTCCCGACGTGCGCGCCGGCGACGACACCATCTGGGACAGGGCCGAAGGTTCGCTCCGCGATGCGGTTGCCGCCACCGGCTTGGAAACCATCCTCAATCCTGGCGAGGGCGCGTTCTACGGGCCGAAGCTCGAATTCGTGCTGCGCGATGCCATCGGCCGCGAATGGCAATGCGGGACGCTGCAGGTCGATTTCGTTCTGCCGGAGCGCCTAGAGGCGAGCTATGTCGGGGAAGACGGCGAACGCCACCGGCCGGTGATGCTGCACCGGGCCATCCTGGGATCGTTGGAGCGCTTCATCGGCATCCTGATCGAGGAATATGCCGGTGCCTTCCCGCTTTGGTTGGCGCCCTTACAGGTGGTGATCGCCACCATCACTTCCGACGGCGACGCCTATGCCAGGGAAGCCGCGGACGTCCTGACCCGCGCCGGGTTACGCTGCGAGCTCGATCTTTCTAACGAGAAAATCGGCCATAAAGTGCGCGAGCATTCGCTCGCCAAAGTGCCGGTGATCGCCGCGATCGGCAAGCGGGAGGCGGAAAACCGGACGCTGGCGCTGAGGCGGCTGGGCTCCAAGGGCCAAGAAGTGCTTGCGCTGGACGATGCGCGCGATAGACTTGTAAAAGAAGCCCGCGTGCCCCATGTCCATGTTGCCGGTGAATAACCATCCATAAACAAAATAACACTATGATTTCACACTCCGGCGGCATCCAGACGAGAGTGGTGGTGCCGTGCGTCCGATTTCCGGTGGCCGCCCGTGGCGCCCGGAAGTCCGGATCCAACGAGAGACGCCTACAACAGAGAATGGAGACGTATCCATAGCCAGGAGACCCCTACAAGGCCCGCCACCCAAAAAGACCGGGCCCCGTGTGAATGAGGACATCAATGCCGAAAGCATCCGTGTGGTTGGCGACGACGGAGAAATGCTGGGCGTGATGTCGGTGGACCAGGCGCTAGCGAAGGCCGAGTCGATCGGCCTGGATCTGGTTGAAATCTCACCCAATTCGGACCCGCCGGTCTGCAAGATCCTCGATTACGGCAAGTTCAAGTACCAGGCCCAGAAAAAGGCCAACGAGGCGCGCAAGAAGCAGAAAATCATCGAGGTCAAGGAAATCAAGATGCGTCCCAGCATCGAACGTCACGATTACGACGTGAAGATGCGGGCCATCAACAAGTTCCTGGATGAAGGCGACAAGGTCAAGGTGACCATCCGCTTCCGGGGCCGCGAATTCCTGCATCAGGAACTCGGCATGCAGATGCTGCAGCGGGTGCGCGCCGAGATCGAGGAAAAGGCCAAGGTCGAGGCGGTGCCCAAGATGGAAGGCCGCCAGATGGTCATGGTGGTGGCGCCCCGCTAGGGCCGCCGGTGCGGTCCATCCTTCCGCCCCGCCGGGGCCGGTTCAGGGCGCCATCGGGCCCCCGGGCCCCTTGCAATTGGGGCGCTTCCCCGCTATAAGCATGCCCGCTGCCGGGCCCCGCGCCCGGCCTCAATTTTGATCCTGTGAAGACGGTAGCGAAAAAGGTCGAAAGCCATGCCCAAGCTGAAATCGAAAAGTGGCGCAAAGAAGCGATTCCGCGCGACCGGTTCTGGCAAGGTGCGGGCGAATTACGCCTTTAAGCGCCATAATCTGCGCAAGCGGTCGACCAAGATGAAGCGCACCGCAAGGTACGGGTTCATCCTGTCGAAGCAGGATTCGGAAATCGTCAAGAAGTTCCTGCCCTACCTGTAGGGCCTGAGGAGTCAAGCCATGGCCCGAGTCAAGAGAGGCGTCACTAGCCGCGCCCGCCACAAGAAAGTGATCACCATGGCCTCGGGTTACCGGGGCCGGGCGAAGAACTGTTATCGTACCGCGGTGCAGCGGGTCGAAAAGGGGCTGCAATACGCCTATCGCGACCGCAAGGCACGCAAGCGGGAATTCCGGTCCCTGTGGATTCGGCGCATCAATGCCGGCGCGCGGCTGAACGGCCTGACCTACGCGTCGTTCATGAACGGTATGCGGCTGGCCGGGATCGAACTGGACCGCAAGGTGCTGGCCGATATCGCCGCCCGCGACCCCGCGGCATTTACCGCCATCGCCGAGCAGGCCCGCTCGGCGCTTGCAGAGGCAGCCTAAGCCGCGCCCCGGGCGCCAGCCGCACAAGGCGAAACATCGAAGGGGCTGTGTTAACAGCCCCTTTTGTTATATCAAACGGGCAAATCCCGGATATCAGGAGCGTAACCGCCCAATGGCCGATCTGGACACGCCGGAAAAACTGAAGACCGAACTCCTTGCCGAGGTGGCCGCCGCCGATAGCCTCGCGGTGTTGGAGGAGGTCCGGGTGCGGGCGCTCGGCCAGAACGGCGCCGTCACCCGGCTGATGAAGGCGCTGGGCCAGCTTCCGCCCGAGGAACGCAAGGCCCAGGGCCAAGCCAACAACGCGGTCAAGGTCGCGGTCAGCGAGGCCATCGAAGCCCGCAAGGCAGCCCTGGAGGCCGCCGCCCTGGACGCCCGCCTGGCCCATGAGAGGATCGACGTGACCCTGCCGCCGCGGCCGGAGGCGCAGGGATTCGTCCATCCCATCAGCCAGACAATGGACGAATTGATGGCGATATTCGGCGAAATGGGGTTCACCGTGGCGGAGGGGCCGGATATCGAGGACGACTTCCACAATTTCACGGCGCTCAACATCCCCGAAGAGCATCCCGCCCGGCAGATGCACGACACCTTCTATTTCCCCGCCGACGGCGACGGCCAGGCCAAGCTGCTGCGCACCCATACCTCGCCGGTTCAGATCCGCACCATGATGACGAGCCCGCCGCCGCATCGCATCGTCGCGCCCGGGCGCACCTATCGTTGCGATTCGGACCTCACCCACACGCCGATGTTCCACCAGATCGAAGGCCTGGTGATCGACAAGTCGACCCATATGGGCCACCTCAAGGGATGTCTGGAGGATTTCTGCCGCGCCTATTTCGAGATGGACGACCTGCCGCTGCGTTTCCGGCCGAGTTATTTTCCGTTCACGGAGCCCAGCTGCGAGGTCGACATCGGTTGTTCCCGCGCCGGCGGCGAGCTCAAGATCGGTGCCGGCGACGATTGGCTGGAGATCCTCGGCGCCGGCATGGTGCACCCCAACGTGCTCGCTAATTGCGGACTGGATGCCGGCGAATGGCAGGGGTTCGCCTTCGGCCTCGGCATCGAGCGGGTGGCGATGCTCAAATACGGCATTCCCGATCTTCGCACCTTCTTCGAAACCGATCTCCGCTGGCTGCGTCATTACGGCTTTGCCGCCCTTGATCAGCCCAGCCTCATCGGGGGGCTGGCGCGATGAAATTCACCTTCGGCTGGCTGAAAGAGCATCTCGACACCAAGGCGCCGTTGGGCGAGGTGACCGACGCCTTGACGGCATTGGGGCTCGAGCTCGAGAGCGTCGAGGACCGCGCCGCCGCCCTTGCCGATTTCGTCGTCGCCCGCATCAAATCGGCGGAACCGCACCCCGATGCCGACAAGCTGCGGGTCTGCGTGGTCGACAACGGATCGGAGGAGATCCAGGTGGTGTGCGGCGCCCACAACGCCCGGGCCGGCCTCATCGGTGTGTTCGCCCCGGCCGGCACCCATATACCCGGGACCGGCATCGATCTCAGGAAGGCCAAGATCCGCGGCGTCGAATCATCGGGCATGATGTGTTCGGCGATGGAGATGGAGCTGGGCGACGATCATTCCGGCATCATCGAGCTCGAGACCGATGCGCCGCTCGGCAGCCCCGCCGCCGATGCGCTGGGCCTCGCCGATCCGGTGATCGATGTTGCCATCACCCCCAACCGGGGCGATTGCCTCGGCGTGCATGGTATCGCCCGCGACCTGGCCGCGGCCGGGCTCGGCGCGCTCAAGCCGCTGATGCCCGCCACCGTCAAGGGCACGTTCCAAAGCCCCATCGGCATCTCCTTCGATTTCGATGACGCGGCGAAGGACGCCTGTCCGCATTTCATCGGCCGCTATATTCGCGGCGTGAAGAACGTCGAAAGCCCCGCATGGCTGAGGGAAAAACTCCTGGCCCTGGGCCTGCGCCCGATTTCGGCCCTGGTGGACATCACCAATTACTTCGCCGTCGACCGCTGTCGACCGCTGCATGTCTTCGATGCCGACACCATCGCCGGAAACCTGTCGGTGCGCCTGTCGCGTGACGGCGAACGCCTGGCGGCGCTGGACGGCGAGACCTACGAGCTCGGCGCCGGCGCCTGCGTGATCGCCGATGACGACGGGATCCTGTCCCTGGGCGGCGTGATGGGGGGCGAATCGTCGGGCTGCGCCGAAGGCACGGTCAACGTGATGCTGGAATCGGCGCTTTTCGACCCCATCCGGACCGCCACCACGGGGCGCCGGCTGGGAATCGACTCCGACGCCCGCTACCGCTTCGAGCGCGGCATCGATCCCGCCTCTACCGGGCCCGGGATCGAGGCGGCGACGCAGTTGATCCTGGAGATCTGCGGCGGCGAGGCGAGCGAGCTGGTGACCGTCGGCCAGGCACCGGAGACCGAGTTGGGCCTGACCTTTTCCGCCGCCGAGGTGGCCAAGCGCGGCGGCCTGGACGTGACCGAAGACCGGGTCCAGGAGATCCTGGAAGCCCTCGGGTTCACGGCGATCCCCGATACCGGCGGCCTGCGGGTGACGGTGCCGAGCTGGCGCCACGACGTCTCCCAGACCGCCGATCTGGTGGAGGAGGTGTTGCGGGTCGAAGGCTACGGCAAGATCCCGGCGCTCCATCTGCCCAAGCCCACGGCGCTCTCCCGGCCGGTCGCGACCCCGGCCCAGCGCCGCACCGGCTTCGCCAAGCGCTGCCTCGCCGCCCGGGGCCTCGCCGAGACCGTCACCTATTCCTTCATCGGTGAGGAGCACGCAAAACTGTTCGGCGGCGGCGCCGCGGAACTGCGCCTCGCAAACCCCATTTCCAGTGAGCTGACGGACATGCGTCCCTCGATCCTGCCGGCCTTGATCGGCGCCGCCGGGCGCAACGCCGATCGCGGCCTCAATGACCTCGCCCTGTTCGAAGTCGGCCCCGCCTTTGCCGATGCGACGCCGGACGGGCAAACCCTGGTGGCGACCGGCATCCGTGCCGGCGCCGCGGTGCCGCGGCACTGGTCCGGCGCCGCGCGCACCGTCGACGCGTTCGATGCCAAAGCCGATGCCCTGGCGGTGCTTGCCGAATGCGGTGCCCCGATCGCAAATCTGCAAACCGGCGCGCCCGCGCCCGCATGGTATCACCCCGGGCGATCGGGCGTCGTCACCTTGGGCCCCAAGACCGTGCTGGCGGCGTTCGGCGAAGTCCATCCCCGGGTGCTGGCCGCCATGGACGTGGCGGGTCCGGTGGTGGGGTTCGAGGTGATGCTGGGCAACCTGCCCGCGCCCCGGGCCAAGCCGGGCAAGGCGCGGCCGGCGCTCAAGCTTTCGCAGTTGCAGACCGTGACCCGCGACTTCGCCTTCCTGGTCGAGGCCGGGACCGCCGCCGAGGCCCTGGTCCGGGCGGTCAAGGGGGCCGATAAGGCGCTGATCAGCGACGCCCAAGTGTTCGATGTCTATGCCGGCGAGGGCGTGCCCGAGGGCAAGGTGTCGCTTGCCGTCGCCGTGACCCTGCAGCCGACCGAGGCGACCCTGACCGATGCCGAGATCGATGCCGTGGCGGCCAAGATCGTCGCCGCCGCCGAACAGGCCGTCGGCGCGATCTTGCGCGGATAACGGCCCCAGCCGCGATGACCGATCTCGCCCATATCCGCAATTTTGCGATCATCGCCCATATCGATCACGGCAAGTCGACCCTGGCGGACCGGCTGATCGAGGCATGCGGTGGCCTCACCGCGCGCGAACGGCGCGACCAAGTACTCGATTCCATGGATCTCGAGCGCGAGCGCGGCATCACCATCAAGGCCCAGACGGTCCGGCTGGCCTACAAGGCCAAGAACGGCGAGACCTATGAGCTCAATCTGATGGATACGCCGGGCCATGTGGACTTCACCTATGAGGTCTCGCGCTCGCTCGCGGCCTGCGAAGGTTCGCTGCTGCTGGTCGACGCGAGCCAGGGGGTCGAGGCCCAGAGCCTCGCCAACGCCTATCTCGCCATCGAGGCCGATCATGAGATCGTGCCCGTCTTGAACAAGATCGACCTGCCCGCCGCCGAGCCCGAACGGGTCAAGCAGGAGATCGCCGACGTCATCGGCCTGGACGCCGAGACTGCGATCCCCGTTTCCGCCAAGACGGGGGTCGGCGTGACCGACGTCCTGGAGGCGCTGATCGAACGCCTGCCGGCGCCCAAGGGCGATGCGGCGGCGCCCTTGAAGGCGATGCTGGTCGACAGCTGGTACGACGCCTATCTCGGTGTCGTCGTGCTGGTGCGGGTGATCGACGGGGAAATCCGGAAAGGCATGAAGGTCAAGATGATGGGCACCGGCGCCGTCCATCAGATCGACGAGGTCGGTGTCTTCACCCCCAAGCTCACCAAGGTGGACGCGCTCGGCCCGGGCTCCATCGGCTATATCGCCGCCTCGATCAAGACGATCACCGATTGCCGGGTGGGCGACACCATCACCGAGGAGCGCAAGCCCACGGCCCAGGCGCTGCCCGGCTTCGCCCCCAGCCAGCCGGTGGTGTTCTGCGGCCTGTTCCCGACCGATGCCGACGATTTCGAGAAGCTCCGCGAATCGATCGCCAAGCTGGCGCTCAACGACGCCAGCTTCGAATACCAGATGGAGACCTCGGCGGCGTTGGGGTTCGGCTTCCGCTGTGGGTTCCTGGGCCTTCTGCACCTGGAGATCATCCAGGAGCGGCTTGAGCGGGAGTTCAACCTCGACCTTATCACCACGGCGCCCAGCGTCGTCTACCGCGTGGCGCTCACCGATGGCTCGCAAATCGAGCTCCACAACCCCGCCGACATGCCCGACCCGGTGCGGATCAATGGCATGGAGGAGCCCTGGATCCGCGCCACCATCATGGTGCCCGACGACTATCTCGGCGCCGTCTTGTCGCTCTGCCAGGAACGCCGCGGCGAGCAGGTCGACCTCACCTACGCAGGCGGGCGGGCCATGGTGGTCTACCTGCTGCCGCTCAACGAGGTGGTCTACGATTTTTACGACCGGCTGAAGTCGGTCTCCCGCGGCTACGCCAGCTTCGATTATCAGCTGGAGGGCTACCGCGCGGGCAAGCTGGTCAAGCTCGCCATCCTGGTCAACGGCGAGCCCGTGGATTCGCTCTCCATGGTGGTCCATGAAAGCCAGGCCGAAGCCCGGGGCCGGGCGCTTTGCCAGCGCCTCAAGGAGCTGATCCCGCGGCAATTGTTCAAGGTGGCGATCCAGGCGGCCATCGGCGGCAAGGTCATCGCCCGGGAGACGCTTTCGGCCCTGCGCAAGGACGTGACCGCCAAATGCTACGGCGGCGACATCACCCGCAAGCGCAAGCTGCTGGAAAAGCAGAAGGCGGGCAAGAAACGGATGCGCGAGATCGGCAATGTGGAGATCCCCCAATCAGCCTTCATCGCGGCACTGAAGACCAGCGACGATTGATCCGCTGGGACGGGCTCTAGAGGTTGTTTCGGTAATCTTTTTGGTTAAGCTATGGGCCCCTAAACGGGGGAAAGACCATGCTTATCAGATCCAAGGAAACCGTCGGGGACAAGACCCGCACCGTCGAGCTGACCCAGGTCGAGAACGTCAATTTCAAGATCCGCACCGAAAGCGGCTTCGACATCTATACCGACGAATCGCTCGACAACCGGGGCACGGGAACGGCGCCCCGGCCGCTCGAGACCATCACCGCGGCGCTGGCCGCCTGCCAGTCGGTTCAGATCGTCAGGGTCAAGGACGCCATGCGGTTCAACATGCAGGACCTCGATGTGGTCTGTTCCACCACCACCGGGCGGATTCCGGGGTTGGAGGGCAACGATGCGGTCATGCGTTTCGGCGCCGCCACCATGGAAATCTCCTTCGCCACCGACGAGCCGGAGAACCGGATCGAGCGCCTCAAGACGCTCGCCGTCGACCGCTGCCCGATCAGCCGGCTGTTCGAGGATGCCGGCGTCGAGGTCAAGATGAACTGGGTGGTGAAGTCGCTCGCTTCTTGAGCGGACGGCGGCATTGACCCCGTTCAAGCCCTAAGGGAGCCCTGAGGAGCTTAGATCACGGGCGTTTCACGTCGTGATAGCGGGTGGCGCGCTCGGAATCGGGGATGTCCTTGCCGGGCTTGAAGCGCTGCAATGCCGTCCCTTCGGCCCGCTCGCCGGTCCCCTGGGGCTGATCGCCTTCAATCGTGACCCGTTCCATCAAGCGCCGTTGGGGGTAGTAGTCGTGCACCGCGGCGTGCTGCACCGAACGGTTGTCCCAGAACACCAGCATATCCGGCTCCCAGCGGTGGCGATATTGGATCTCCAGCATGGAATTGAGGCGGTAGAGACGGTCGAGCAGCATCGCGCTTTCGATTTCCTCCAGGCCCTTGATGGCGACGGTGAAGGAGCGGCTGACATAGATCGCCTTGCGCCCGGTAATCGGATGGACGCGGACCACAGGGTGGATCGCCTTGGGGTAGAGCAGTTCGTATTCGTGCAGGCGGCGCTGGTCTTCCTCGCTTTCGGAAAACAGCGTCTTGAAGATCTTGAAGTCGTTGATCGCCTCGAGGCCGGAGAGAAAGCTCTGCATCTTGTCCGAAAGCGCCTCGTAAGCCGCCGTCATGCTGCAGAAACAGGTGTCGCCACCCAATTCGGGCACGATCTTGGCGCAGAGCGCGGTGCCCATGGGCGGGCGCTCGCGGAACATCTCATCGGAATGCCAGAGGTCGGTCGCCCGTGGCGGATTGCCTTCCTTGTTGTCGTAGACGATAAGCTCGGGCGTGTCCTCGGCGTTCGTCGAGAACGGATGCACCGAGAGATCACCGAAATAGCGTCCAAAGCGCTTGAGGTCCTCCGACCCGATCTTCTGGTTGGGGAAGACCAACACCTCATGCTCGGCATGAGCAGCCCTGATTGCCGCGACTGTTGCCTGATTGAGGGGATGGGTCAGGTCGATGCCCGTCACTTCGGCGCCGAGATACGGGGCGATGCGCCGCACCTTGAGGCCAGTCGGGGCAGTGGGATTGATGGATGCGGTTTCGCTCAATGTCTTGTTCTCACTTTGTGGTCCCGTGCTTCTGCCAAGAGGGCGTCGCCGGGTCAGTCGTCGTGGGGGAAGCGCACCGCCCCTTTTCTGCGTTTCTTGCGCCGGCTGAGGCCGATGAGGAGCAGCAAGATGCCGGGAACCCCGGCGACGGCCCATGCCGGCTGGCGCAGCAGCCAGACCATGGGCGGGTCCCACAGCCAGGGCGCCAAATAGCGTTGGGTTGCCGCTTGGGCTCCGTTGAGGCTGGCCCGGTGGGTCTTGTACCAAATCTCGCCGGTGGACAGCGGCTTGTAGGTGCCCGTGGTCCGCCAGTCATAGATTTCGACTCCCGCCGCGATCAATGCGGCAAGCACGAGCAGGATGCCGATGGTCCGGGTGATCATGTCCTTCGCCTGACGGTTGCCCGCGTCTGCCGGGGGTCAAGCCCCCGTCGCGAACTAGCTTAGCGCCCCGGAAGAAAGCGGCGCAACCCACGTGAGTCCGTGGCCGTCGATCGAAATTGAATCCTTAACCATTGTCGGATACCCTCCGGGCGCCGTGGGCGGCCGGGCCCCGATACGGATGACCGAGCCCCCAAGGCCCTTCATGAGGGCCGGTGAAAGGAGAGGTGGCCGAGTGGCTTAAGGCGCACGCCTGGAACGCGTGTGGGCGGGAAACCGTCTCGTGGGTTCGAATCCCACCCTCTCCGCCATTCGTTTGCTCCTGAAACCAGGGAGCGGTTTCCAGCATCTTGTATGCGCTAGGAGGCCCGCACGCTGCGGGCCTTTGCCGTGCTTGTCGGATCAGATTTCAAAACAGAGAGACAGGATTGGAGAAATTCGAAGGTCTTCTGACCGTTTTCTCCGTTTGCGACTTTCGGGGTGCGGTTCTGTGGGATCTTGCCGCTAAGACTTCAGGCAAATCCCAAGAGCCTGCGCTGCTTATTCCAAGCTAGCGGCAGCTTGATGTCGCAGATCAGGTGTTTGAGAGTGAGATCGACTGGTTGGTTTCCGTCGAGGATCGATTCCGTGATGTCCGGTGACAGGAAGGCGAGCTCCACAATGCGTCTGAGGTAACGCTCAGGAAGCTTTTCCTTTTCCGCAATCTCCCGCAGCGATTTTGCTTTCCCAGATAAGATCTGTTCCAGCCAATCGTTAGCTTGAACGATGGCCTTGATGAGGACGGGATCGGTCTTGGCAGGTTTGCTGTGATCTGGATCGGTGATGACGAACTTGAGCTCGACGCCTCTTGGCTTGAGCCGTGCTGGGATCGTGATGGTGATCGGTTCATCGAGGAAGGTGGCTCTCGTCTCTGGAATGCCGAGCGCTTTCATGAGACTCGGAGGACTCAGTTTCGCCACAACCTGATCATTCGAGAGAACGAACCGATAAATCAAGCTTCGGAGAGTGGTATTTCTATTCTTCGAGTCGTGTCGATCTAGGCCAGCAGCTAACTGCGCGCCAGCGGCGATAATAGCCTTGGCCTTCGCCGCTCCAAGGCCACCCAGGCCGAGAGCATCGAGGAGCCTGGCGGGGGTCTTTAGGAAGTGGCTTAGGGCATCAAGCAAGAGTCCCTCGATTTCACTCGCCGCAATACGTTTGGGGCGATCGGAGGGAGAACTGCCTGCGGGGCTTTCTGAACGACGCTCAATGTAATAGCGGTATCTGCGCCCATTTTTGGTCGCGTGGCTAGGTGTAAAGGCGTGACCTAAGTCATCGAACAGTTTGCCGGCAAGGGGAGAAGGGTCGGCGGCATTGATACCATTACGCCGATCCTTCCTGTTTGATTTTAGTTTTGTTTGAACTTCTCTCCAGAGATCGAGATCGATGATCGGGGCGTGAAGTCCGGGATGGGTTTCCTTCTTGTGCGCGATTCGCCCGATGTAAATCGGGTTGGAGAGGATCCGGTAGATATGGCCGCGGGAGAAGGGTATGCCACCCCGCATCTTTCCGTCGAGGTCCTGGCGGAGTTTGGTGCGGAGACCAGTTCGGTTGGCCTCTGTATAAACGTGTCCTACCGAGCCTTTAACAACATAAAGGCGGAACAGGGTCCTGACCGTCTCCGCTTCCGCCTGATTGATGATCAAGGCCCGGTCCTTGGCGTCATAGCCAAGAGGCACGGTGCCCCCCATCCACATGCCTTTCTTCTTGGAGGCGGCGATCTTGTCCCGGATACGCTCCGCCGTGACTTCGCGTTCGAACTGGGCGAAGGACAGGAGCACGTTGAGAGTTAGCCTGCCCATCGAGGTCGTGGTGTTGAACTGCTGTGTGACAGAGACGAAGCAGACGTTTTGGGCATCGAAGACATCGACGATCTTGGCGAAGTCCGACAGCGCCCTGGTCAGACGATCAACCTTGTAGACCACCACCACGTCGATCTTGCGGCCTCTGATATCGCCGAGAAGCTGCTGCATGGCGGGGCGGGCCAGGGTGGCCCCAGAGATGCCGCCATCGTCATATTTGTCCGGTAGGCAGGTCCAGCCTTCGTGCTTCTGGCTGGTGATATACGCCGTGCAGGCTTCGCGCTGGGCATCCAGGGAGTTGAACTCTTGATCTAGGCCCTCGTCCGAGGACTTTCTGGTGTAGATGGCGCAGCGGAGCTTCTTCCCCCTTCTAGCGGGCACTGTTTTTTGCTTTTTGAGATTTGCGGTCCTTCAGTCCGAAGAAAGCGGGGCCGGACCAACGTGTTCCGGTGATCTCACGGGCCACCGCCGAAAGGCTGCGATAGGTCTGTTCGCGATAGAGAAAGCCACTCTCGGTCACGGACACGATGTGTGTTTCTCCCTGCCATTCCCTCAGGAATCGGGTGCCTGCCTTGGTTGGTTTAGAGGGCACGGTCGAGATAGTGCCGCTGAATTTGAGTTCTTTGGCAAGTTTTCGCAGGCGTCGCTGAAGCGGAGCATTTGGGCAATCATTCTCATTCTCCTGGAGCCGGTGGGCTATGACCCGGCAAAGAAAGGGTTGGCTCATCTGCTTAGGGACGGGA
>JAOTVC010000092.1 GCA_029863585.1 Alphaproteobacteria bacterium
GCAGGAAACCATCGTCGGCAAGACGGCGGAGCGCATCCTGTTCGACCTGCGCCGGGCGATGTATGTGCATCTGCAAAGGCTGTCCATGTCGTTCATGGACAAGACCGAGGTGGGCCGCCTGATGGCGCGCCTGCAAAGCGATGTCGGCGCCCTGCAGGAATTCCTCGACACCACGGTGACGGCCATCGGCGACCTCCTGCTGCTCCTGGGCATCGTCATCGTGCTGGTCTCGCTGAACTGGCAGCTCGGCCTCCTGACCCTTTCGGTGGTGTTGGCGCTATTGGTCGTGCGCATGATCTGGCTGCCGATGGCGAAGCGCGCCTTCATGCGGGCGCGCCAGACCAGTTCCATCGTCAACGGCGCGCTGGCCGAGAACATCAACGGCGTCCGCACGGTGCAGGAGATGCTGCGCGAAGGGATCAATTTCGAGCGCTTCGAGGTCAAGGCGCGCGACAACCTGCATTCCCATCTGCGCGCGGCTAAGTTCTCCCAGGTCATGATCCCCATCGTCGATACCCTCACCGGGACCGCCTTCGCCATCGTCGTGATCGTCGGCGGCAACATGGTGCTGGGCGGCAGCCTCGAGGTCGGCACCATGGTCGGCTTCATTCTCTATGTGCAGCGCTTCTTCGATCCGATCCGCTCGCTCACCATCCAGTACAGCGTCATGCAGCGGGCCATGGCCTCGGGCCAGCGCATCTTCGAGGTGATGGACGTGCCGGTGGACATCAAGGACAAGCCGGGCGCCCTGGCGCTGGATGAGATCGACGGCACGGTGGAGCTGAAGAACGTGACCTTCGGCTATATCGAGGACCAGCCCATCCTCCACGACATCAGCTTCCGGGTCGATCCCGGCGAAACCGTCGCCCTGGTCGGGCCGACCGGATCGGGCAAGACCTCCATCACCTCATTGATCCACCGCTTCTACGACGTCTGGGAGGGCGAGGTGCGGATCAGCGGCCATGACGTGCGCGACCTCACGCAAGCGACCTTGGGCCGCCATGTCGGCATGGTCCTGCAGGAGCCCTTCCTGTTCACCGGCACTATCCATGAAAACATAAAATACTGTACTGAGGGTGCGTCCCGGGACGACGTGATTGCCGCGGCCAAGGCGGTCGATGCCCATGACTTCATCATGCGCCTGCCCTTGGGCTACGACACCATGCTGGAACAGCGGGGCGGCAACCTGTCGGTCGGACAGCGCCAGCTGCTCAGTTTCGCCCGCGCCATCGTGGCCGATACCAAGATCCTGCTGCTGGACGAGGCGACCGCCAGCATCGACAGCTACACCGAACGCCAGATCCAGGTCGCCCTCAAGAGGCTCCTGGCGGGGCGCACGGCGCTGGTCATCGCCCATCGGCTGGCGACCATCCGCGGCGCCGACCGCATCATCGTCCTCAACCAGGGGCGGATCGTGGAAACCGGCAGCCATGGGGAGCTCATGGCGAAGCGCGGGCTCTACCACCGGCTCTATTCGATGAACTACGCCTCCTTCGACGACATCCCGGAAGAACTGATCCAAGAAGCGGCGGCCGACCGTTCCACCACCTAGTCCGATCGCCACATCACACCGTCTGAGCCTGCGGCACTGGAACGGCTATCGCCCGTCCTCACCGCGCGGAAACGGCTCGATTCCCAAGCAATTTGTTTTTTGATGGGTTTTTGACGGTTTTTTGCCGGCCTCTCGCATAGGCCCCTGACGGCTGGGCCCTAGGCTGAAGTTTCCCTGGAAGAGGACCAAGGAAACGTCACAAGGGCTGGACCGATGCAAAGCCATGCAAAATGCCCGGTGCCGCCGGCGCGCCGCCGGCCGCCGCGGAAACGGGTGCTGATCGTCAACGCTTTCCTGGATGAATACCGGCGCACCAGAGGAAGTCCGTTCCGGGTACCGCGGGCCATGGGGCCTCCCACCCTGGCCGGCGCCTTCGCACCGGATCTTTGGGATATCCGTCTCTTCAATGAGCAGTACAGCGGCCTGTTGACCGATCTCGATCTGCTGGGATGGCCCGATTTGTTGGTGTTGACCGGTGTGACCACTTCTTTCGATCGCATGAAACAGCTCACGGCCTATGCCCGGACGCTCAACGAAAAGGTCATTGTGGTCGCCGGAGGACCGCCGGTTCGCGCCCTTCCCAATCTGTCGCGCTCGATCTTCGATTATGCCTGTACCGGCGACGTGGAGCAGCTTCAGGACGTGGTGCGCGACGCCTTCGGCCGGGACTACGCGGCCGATGTCATGGAACCGCGCCTGGATCTGCCCTATGGCGGCGGCATGTTCGGCTATGTGGAAGCCAGCCGGGCCTGCAACTTCCGTTGCAGTTTCTGCTCGCTGACCGGTGAGGGCGCGGCGTACCGCAATTATGATCTCGCGATGGTCCGTCGGCAGATCGAAGCGGTGGGCAAAAAGCAGATCTGTTTCATCGACAACAATTTCTATGGCAACGATCGCGACGCGTTCTTGGCCAAGGTGGCGCTTTGCAAGGAGTTTTACGAGGCGGGAAAGATCAAGGGATGGTCCTGCCTGGTCGCCGGAGACTTCTTCGCCCGTCCGGAGAATCTCGAACTCGTTCGTGCGGCCGGATGTAAGGCTCTGTTCAGCGGCATCGAATCCTTCGATCAGGAGACGCTCAAATCCTACAACAAGAAGCAGAACGCCATCGTTCCCCAGATCGAGATGATCACCAACTGCCTCGAGGCCGGCATCGTCTTCACCTACGGGGTGATGCTCGATCCCACCACGCGGCGAATCGCCGACCTTCGAAATGAGATCGAGTTTATCTTGAGCAAGCCGCAGATCACGCTGCCGGCCTACTTCACCTTGGCAATTCCCTTGATCGGCACGCCTTACTTCTACCAGTGCCTGGATAAGGGCGCATTCTTTCCCAATACGCGCCTGCGCAACCTCGACGGCGTGACCTTGACCATGCAGCCACTAGATCCGTTGGACGAGGTCATGGAATTCGTGCGCGGCCTAATCTCGATTCGCGGCTACAGGCACGCGGCGCTGCGCCACAGCATGGCCTTCGCGCGTCGTTATCACGGCGTGTTGGAGCCGATGCAGCTATACGCGTCGTTGCTAGCGGCGGCGCTGATCTGCACAGAGTTTTTTGCTTCCTCCCCGGGACGGCGCCAGACCGGACGACCGAAACAGACCTTCTACGGGCCGACGGAGATCCTCGATCCCTGTTACACCCCGCTGGTCCCCATTGCGGCACGGTATGCCGATCATTTCGCCCCGACTCTGGTCACCGATGAGACCGGGGCACTGCATCCGGGCATCGCCGGGGATCTGGCACAGCCCAGGGATGCCAAGCCCGGGGGTCGACGGCAAGTGGGCCTGGCGGTGGTCTAGTCGTGTAAGCCGACGTCCCGCAATGCCTTGAGATCGCGCCGGGTGTCGTCGGGGTCTTCGTAAGACGGGATGGTCAGCCAGTTCTTGGCCGAGAACCGCGGCGACAGTTGCAGGATTTCATTGGCCACGGCGCGGCCCTGGATCATCGCGCCCATCTGGCTGTAGGCAAGGGCCAGTTCGACCAACGGCATGATCGACTGAGAGCCTGTCCGGTTGCTTGTGGTCAGGATATCAATGGCCGGTGACGGGCGGCCGGCCAGCCGGTGAGTGCGGGCCAGCAGCCAGTTGTACCAGCGGGGCGGATACGGCCTGAGGCGGATCGCCCGTTCGATCAGGTTCCTGGCTTTCCGCGGTTGGCCGGTATAGGTCAGGATCAAGGCGTAAAGGGCGGCGGAATCGGCGTCGTTGTACTCCAGTTCGACCGAGCGTTCGCCCATCTGGCGGGCAATATCGTACTTGCCGCCGAACAGGGCGACGGTGCCGAGCAGGGCATAGGTCCCGGACCGCCGATCATCGAGCGCCAGCGATTTCTGGGCGAGCTCCGCGGATTTCTTGAGGGCCGCCACCCGGTCCTTCACCCAGCCGAAGCGCGCTTCGACCAGATAGGTCCACGACAGGCCCGTCCAGGCACCGGCGTATCTTGGATCGGCGGCAATTGCCGCGAGGTAGTTCTGGCGCGCAAGCTGATTGGTGGCGACGGTGAACTGGCGCAACTGCTTCTGGGCCTTCGTCGCCAGCAGCCATGCCTGGAACACCTGGGTTCCGTGGGCCTGGGAGATCCGTTCTTCCTCGCCCTCTGTCAGGCGCACGCGCAAAGCCGTCACCACACTGAGGGTGATGTCCCGGCGCAGGGAGAAGAAGTCGCTTGTCTTTTTTTCGTAGGTCCCGATCGGGATCGTCTTTTCGCCCTCGAAGGTGTCGATGAGTCCGGCCTGAACCGTGACCGATTCGCCGAATTTCGTGATGCTTCCTTCCAACAGGTAGCGCACACCGAGCTGTTGGGCGATCACCGGCGCGGGAGGCCGGTCCTTGTGATACCGCTCGACCGAACTGCGCGAGATGACCACCATGTTGGAGGTCTGGGACAGGGTCGAGGTGATGACGTCGGAAATGGCCGCGGCATAGGTTTCTGCGGACAGGTCGCCATGGCCGCGAAACGGAAGCACCGCGATCGAGGGGGGTGCGCCCTCGATTTCCGTCTTTATGCCGCTGATCCAGCCGCTGACGATGGGAGGGGCCAGCGCGGGCACGCGCCAGAACACGATGCCCGTTACGATCAGGGCTAGGAGGGCGATAGTCGCGGCACCTGCGAACGCCCATAGGGGAATACGGAGTACCCGCATCAGCGCCGACGGGCCGGCTGGTGTGGGGGGAGCAATATGCCGCGCCGGTTGGTCGTGGGCCGGGGCCCGAGGAGCCGCAGCCTCTCTGCGGGCCGGTGGCGCGGCCGCCCCGGTACCGTCGGACTGGCTGAGTGCCTTGAAGGTCTCTTGTGTTTCGGCCTCGGGCTCAACGCCAAGGTCCTTGTCCAGGTTTTCCGCGAAGCGTTGGTAGGTCTGGAGGGCCGTATTGCGCCGTCCGGATGCGGCATAGAGAGTCATCACACCCCTGAGCGCGGCCTCGTTATAGGGATCGTGACGGAGAATCTCCTGCCCCGCGGAAATGCCGGACTCCATATCTCCCGTTTCCTGGTACCTGGGCATGAGCCGCGACAGGACATCCAGCTGGATCTCGGTCAAACGCGCGCGCTGGCCGCGAATCCAATCGGTGAATTCATCGGAGGCCAGGTCAAGCCCCTCAAGAAGCTCGCCGGTAAAGAGTGCCGCCGCCTTTTCCAGGTCGTCGGTGGCGTTGCTCTTGGCGAGCTCGCAAAAACGCCAAAGATCGACATCAAGGAGCTCGTGATTCAGGCGGATCCAGCCCCTATCGGACAGGATGAGATCGTGCCCACCGTCGCCGAGGGATTTCCTGAGGCTCCACAGGCAGGTGCGGAGATTATCCAAGGAGGTGTCGTCCGTTCTGTCGCCCCAAAGCAGTCCCACTAGGTTGCGCCGGCTTTCCTTGAATTCGGGGGCCAGAGCCAAATAGGCAAGGACAACGCGCTCCCTCCGCCCCGGAAGGTTTACGGACTCGCCGCCGGGGTCGTCGATCTGCATGTCTCCGAACATTCGGAGCGACCAGCGCAAAGCCTGCTCTCGCCGCTCGCTGTCCTCAACACCGGCCATATCGCCACCATCCTCCCCACGCACGAATCCGACGGTAGACAGCGATTCAAAGTCGTCAGTATTTCAAAACGATAGCAGATATTTCCTGGTTTTTTGCCGTCTTCTGTCGATGCTGCACGCGCAGAACACGCGAGCCACCCGGTTCGGGGCTTGGGCCGAGCCTCCGAACCGGCGATTTCAACGGCCTCAGACCGGTTTTGACCCTGGTGGCGAAGAGGTCCCGGTCCGCGCAAGTCCGGCCCGCGCCGCAAAAGGCTTGATCCAATGGGCTTCCGCCACTGATACCGCTTTGGGAAATCGGCGGTGGCCGATCTTGCCCCTCGCCAAGCCGGGGAAGTTGTGGAACCCTTATGGCTATGACCGAGAATGAGGCGACCCAGCACACGGCGGCGGAGCCCGCGTTCCGCACCAAAGACCTGACCAAGGTCTATCCCGGCGACGGGGCCGAGGTCTGGGCCCTGCGCGGCGTCAATATCGAATTCCCGGCGGGCGAACTGATGGTCCTGCTGGGCCCATCGGGTTCGGGCAAGTCGACCTTTCTCAACATCCTGGGTGGGTTGGACCGGCCCACCTCCGGCCAGGTGTTCTTCGAGGGTCGCGAGCTGACCGCCTTCGACGATGGCGCCTTGACCGCCTACCGGCGCGATCACGTGGGCTTCGTGTTCCAGTTCTACAACCTGATCCCCAGCCTGACGGCGCGCGAGAACGTCGAGCTGGTGACCGATATCGCCGCCCATCCGATGCCCGCCGCCGACGCGCTCGCCCTGGTCGGCCTGGCCCAACGCATGGATCACTTTCCGGCCCAGCTTTCCGGCGGCGAGCAGCAGCGCGTCGCCGTCGCCCGGGCGGTCGCCAAATCGCCCGAGGTGCTCTTGTGCGACGAACCCACCGGGGCGCTCGATTCGGAGACCGGAATCGGCGTGCTGGAAACCATCGAAGGGGTCAACCGCGAGCTCGGCACCACCACGGCGATCATCACCCATAACGCCTCCATCGCCGCCATGGCCCACCGGGTGGTGCGCTTCGCCGACGGCAATGTCGTCGGCGTCGAGGTCAATGCCACGCGGGCGCCCGCCGCGAGCATCAAATGGTGACGCCGTGACGCCGCTCAACAAGAAGCTCACCCGCGATCTGTGGCACATGCGGGGCCAGGCGCTGGCCATCGCCGCCGTCATTTCCGGGGGCATCGCCACGTTGGTGATGGCGCTCGGCAGCATCGATTCGCTGTCGGAGACCCGGGCCGCCTATTACGAGCGCTACCGCTTCGCCGATATCTTCGCCGCCGCCAAGCGCGCGCCGCGCCATGCGCTTGCCAGGATCGAGGCCCTGCCCGGCGTCGCCCGTGCCGAGGGGCGCATCGTCCATGACGTCATCATCGACGTGAAGACCGCATCGGAACCGGCGCGCGGCCGCGTGGTTTCGCGCGTGGCGGGCGTGCCAGCCAAGCTCAACGACATTGTAATCCGCCGGGGCCGGGATCTGATCCGCGGCCGGCCCGACGAGGTCCTGATCAACGAAGCCTTCGCCGACGCCCATGGGCTGGAGCTTGGGGCCACCATCCACGGCAACATCAATGCCAAGCGCCGCACCCTCAGAATCGTCGGCGTGGTGCTGTCGCCGGAGTTCATCTACGCCATCGGGCCCGGCGAGCTGGTCCCCGACGATGCGCATTTCGGTATCATCTGGATGGAACGGGAAGCACTGGAGGCGGCCTTCGACCTGAAGGGCGCGTTCAACAGCGTGGTGGCGAAGACCTCGCGCTTCGCGAACGAGGCAATGGTGCTGGCGGGGATCGACCGCATCCTCGACCCCTATGGCGGGACCGGCGCCATCGGCCGCGCCGATCAGGTGTCCGATGCCTTCGTCGAAAGCGAGATCAACCAGATGAAGAACATGGCGGGCATCATCCCGCCGATCTTTCTGGCGGTGGCAGCGTTCCTGCTCAATATCGTCATCTCCCGGGTGATCGAAACCGAGCGCGAGCAGATCGGCCTCCTCAAGGCGTTCGGCTACACCAATGGGGAGGTCGGCTGGCATTACCTCAAGCTGGTGATGGTGATCGCCGCGCTGGGCGTGGCTCTGGGCTGGGCCGGGGGCATCTGGATGGGCCGGGAGATGACGGTGCTCTACGGCAATTTCTTCCGCTTTCCCTTCCTCAATTTCGTGCTGGACCCCGCGACGCTTGCCATCGGCGCGCTGATCGGCATCGCCGCCGCGGTGGCGGGCACCCTCGCCGCCTTGAGCCGGGCGGTGCGCATCGCCCCTGCGGTGGCCATGGTGCCGCCGCCGCCCGCCGCCTATCACGCCAACCTGATCGAACGCCTCGGCCTGGCTCACGCCCTTCCCGCCACGGGGAGGATGATTTTGCGCCACATCGTACGCTGGCCCCTGCGCTCCGCCCTGACCGTGACCGGAATCGCGCTCTCCGGCGCGATCCTGGTCTCGACGCTCTTTTTCATCGACGCGGTCAACGAGATGATAAACACCCATTTCTTCGAGACCGAACGCCAAGATGTGTCCGTCGCGTTCACCGATCAGCGCACCGACGGCATCCGCTTCCGCCTCGACGACCTTCCGGGCGCCATGATGGTCGAGACCTACCGCACCGTGCCGGCCCGGCTCCGCCATGGACGGCGGACCGAACGGGTCGGCATTCAGGGCCTGGACGCGGAGGGCCGGCTCAGCCTGCTGGTGGATCAGGACCGGCGGCCCATCACCCTGCCCCCGGAAGGGATCGTGCTGTCCAACAAGCTCGCCGAACTTCTGGGGGCCCAAGCGGGCGATACCGTCAGGGTGGAGGCGCTGGAGGGCCGGCGCCCGGTGAAAGCCGTCCCCGTCGCCCGCGTGGTACAGCAATATGTCGGCGCCGCCGCCTATATGGAGCGCCGGGCGCTCAACCGCCTGATGGGCGAGGGCAACCTTGTCTCGGGCGCCCATCTCAAGCGCGACGCCGCGAAGGAGCCCAGGTTTTTCGCCCGGCTCAAGGAAACGCCGGCACTGCTGGGCCTGACGGTGCGCGAAACTGCGTTTGAGACCTTCAGGAAGCTGGTCGACCAGAACATCAACACCATGCTGAGCTTCTATATCGGCTTCGCCAGCCTGATCGCCTTCGGGGTGATCTACAACAGCGCGCGCATATCGCTTTCCGAGCGCGGCCGGGAGCTGGCGAGCTTGCGCGTGCTGGGCTTCACCAAGGGCGAGGTCGGCACCATCCTGGCCGGCGAGATGGCGGCGCTGACCCTGCTGGCCCTTCCCATCGGTTGCCTGATCGGTTATGGCCTTGCCAGCTTGTTCGTCACGATGTTCGATACGAAACTCTATCGCATCCCCCTCGTTGTTGCGCCCGCCACATATGGCTACGCTGTCCTGGTGGTACTGGCCGCGGCGGCGTTCTCGTCCTGGGTGGTGCTGCGGCGGGTGGCGCGGCTCGACCTCATCGCCGTGCTCAAGACCAGGGAGTAAACGATGGCCGTGAACGCCAAGAGATGGGCGGTTCCTGTGACAGCAGCGGTGCTGCTTGCGGCGGGCCTTGTTTACGCCTTCTGGCCCCGGCCCGTCACCGTCTCGTTGGCCCAGGCCATGCGGGGCGAGATGCTTGTCACCATCGAGGACGAGGGCGAAACCCGGGTCAAGGAAGCCTATGTCATCTCCGCGCCGCTCACCGGCCGAGTGGCACGGTTCGAGGGCAAGGTGGGGGATTCCGTCATCGCCGGCGAGACCGTGGTCGCGACCATCCAGCCCTCCGATCCGGCCTTCCATGACGTGCGCACGCAATCCGAGCTGGAGGCCGCGGTCAAGGCGGCGGAGGCGGCGCTCGACCTCGCCAAGGCCCAGGTCGCGAGCGCCGAGGCGGCCCGCGATTTCGCCGTGGCCGAGCGCAAGCGCGCGGAAGTGCTGGCCGAGCGCGGTACCATGTCTAAAAGCGCGCGCGACCGGGCCCGCATGGAGGCCCGTACCAAAAGCGCCGCCTTGGCCGAAGCCCGCGCCGCCGTCCGCGTGCGCAACTTCCAGCTGGAAAACGCCCGTGCCGCCCTGCTGGCCCCGGTCGCCGGGACGCCGGGGGCGGCGAGCCCAGCGAACCGCGCGACGGGCGGCCCGCGTTGCTGTTTCGAGGTCAAGGCGCCTGTCAGCGGCACCATCCTGCGCATCTACCGCGAAAGCGAGGCGGTGGTGCAGGCAGGCGCGCCGCTGGTCGAGATCGGCGATCCCAAGGATCTCGAGATCGTCACCGACCTTCTCTCCACCGACGCGGTCTTGGTCTCGCCGGGCGATCCGGTGCTGATCGACGGCTGGGGCGGGGAGAAGAGCCTCAACGGCAAGGTGCGCCGGATCGAGCCGTTCGGCTTCACCAAGACGTCCGCCTTGGGGATCGACGAGCAGCGCGTCAATGTCATCATCGATTTCACCGATCCGCCCGCAGCCTGGCAGCGGCTCGGCCACGGCTACCGCGTGATCGCCCGCATCGTCCGCTGGAAGGGAGAGAATGTGCTCAGGGTGCCGCTGACGGCGCTGTTCCGTTCCGGTACCGACTGGGTGCTGTTCAAGCTAGCCGAGGGTCGCGCGGTCCGCACGACCGTCAAGGTTGGGCATATCAACGCCGAATGGGCGGAGATCCAGGACGGCCTGGCCGAAGGCGATACGGTCCTTTTGCACCCAAGCGCGTCGATCACCGAGGGTACCCGCGTTATCCCCCGGCCGGAGCGTTAAGCGCGGCTGCTCACGCGGCGACGGCGCCGGGCGGGCAGATCCCTTCGAGGCGCACCAGGTCCTCCAGCGACAGCTCCAGGTCGACGGCCGCGGCGTTCTCTTCCAAATGATCCCGGCTCTTGGACGACGGGATCGGGATCACAGCCGCATCCCGGTGCATCAGCCAGGCCAGCGCCAGGGTGGCGACGGCGACGCCCTTTTCCTTCGCCATTGCTTCCAGCTTGGTGACCATGGCGATGTTGTGTTCCATGTTGCCCGGCTTATAGCGCGGATCGGACCGGCGGCGGTCGCCCTCGGGCATCTCCGCGACCCCGTGGAACAGGCCGCCCAGAATGCCCCGGCCGAGCGGCGCAAAGGCCATGAAGGCCATGCCGCGTTCCCGGCAGACGTCGAGAAGCTCCTCCTCCGGCTCGCGCACGAACAGCGAATATTCGTCCTGGATATCGGCGATCGGATGGACCGCCCAGGCGCGGTCGATGATATCGCGGTTGGCCTCCTTGGAGATGCCGATGTGCCGCGTCTTGCCCTCCTTTACCATCTCCGCCATGGCGCCCACGGTCTCCTCGATCGGCACCACCGGATCGACCCTGGAGATGCAGATCACGTCCATGCAATCGATGCCCAGATTCTTGAGCCCGCTTTCGGTCGAATTGCGCACATGCTCCGGGGTGCCGCTGACCACATTGACGCCGTCGGGCCGGATGGAGCCGAGCTTCGAATGGATCACCACCTCGTCGCGCCGGTCTTTGATGGCCTCGCCGATCAGGCGGTGGTTGTGGCCCTCGCCGTAGTTCGATGACGTATCCAGCAGGTTGATGCCGAGATCCAGCGCCTTGTGGATGGTGGCGATGCATTCGGCGTCGTCCTGCTGCCCATAGCAGCCCGACATGCTCATGCAGCCGAGGCCGATGGGCGAAACCATGAGGTCGGTGGGACCGAACTTGATGCGTTCCATGAAGGCGCTCTCCCTGTTCCACGCCGGCGCGCAGTGTTGCGCCGGCGGTTGAATCGCGGCCCAGCCTAACGCCTTCGCCCGCCCCGCGAAAGGCGCAAGGCCGGTCAGCGCTCCGGGGGGCCGGCAAAAAGTCGCGGGGAAACGGTTTCTTTACCCGCGCCCGCGACCCTGGCCCATCGGCGCGGGGGGCGGCGCCGGTGCGATGGAGGGGACATTCATGGGCGCATGGGGCGGCGGCGGGTTCGAAAACGACACGGCACTGGATTTCACCCTCGCCATCGACGGGCTTGCCGACATCGCCACGCCATTGGGGGAACTGCCCGATGACCCCATGGAAGAGGTCGATGCCGACCCGGCATCGCGCATCATCGCCGCCGCCGAATGCCTTGCCGCCATGATGGGCCGCCCGGCGCCGGACCTGCCTGACGACCTTGTGCTGAAGCTCGCAAACCTCGGTGCGCCGCCGCCGGAACTGGTGGAGAAGTACAAGGACGCGGTCTCCCGGGTGCTCAGGCTGTCCGAATTGACCGAGCTCTGGGCGGAAGCCGATCCGGCGCCGTTTAACCTCGCCATCACCTCGCTGATCAACCGGCTCAATCCCGATCTGCCGTTCAACCCGCCGGACAACCCCGACGGCCCGGAGGTGCGCCAGACCTGCGGCTTCTGCAACGCCGACATCGCGGCCGACGAGCTCTACATGATCGAGGTCAGCCACACGACCGACATCATCAACTCGATGCACCAAGGCTTTTGGTGCCATCTGCGCTGCCTGAACGCGTCCCTCCATCCGTCCCACATCGTGCAGAACTGGAAGTTCGACCCCGATCAGCTTTAGGCGCTGTGGTGAGGGCTTGCCACCCTTCAACTCCTAGAGGGAAGTGGGGAGCGATGGCGAGCTTTAAGTTTGGAGGGAGAGAGACAGCTTGAACGACAACTGACAACAGCGAACCTTGGACAATAGCCCAGACATCTCTCATAAAACCTCTCGCCCAACCAAGCTAAATGATCAAGAAATCAAAGAGTCTAATATGCAACCATGGTCAGCAGAAGCGGGTTGCGTCGCCAAGCAGAGGCTGGGTAAAACCAATTTAAGGGTGAAAAAGTTTCATATTCTGAAGGCCGCGCTGTCCCAGGAAATCTGCTGACGTATTTGGTGATTGAGTTGCAGCATATCCGATTGGATACGGTTCCACACAACTGGTCGAATTTGCTGTCGCCTGGTCGGCGACTGACGACCTTGGTGCATGACCCTCAAGAATACTACCATTCCGTTGTCCATTTCTTATTCGACGATGGAGGTATCCTGAAGGCTGCTGCTCACGAGCACTATCTCCACCGCTCGTTCTTTAGTTACACTCTCACATTGGAAATTTCCACGGAAGCGCTTGGAAACCGCATCTCGCTTTCACCTCTATTCGAAATCGAAGAGGTTTATGCGCTTATCCGCGATGAATGGGTTGTTCCCGCTGTGGAACTCGAAGGCAAGACGATTGGGAACAATCCCCATTATCACATTAGCGGCCTGCCCGGTTCGGCACCTGATGGGACTTTGATTTTGGCCACATGTCTGGCTGGTGTGCTTGTGGTCTCGCAGGATGGGCGCCAATTAGCCATCTCCGCGGCAGTTGATGTGCCTCTGAACGTCGACGTCATATCGGACTCAGGCGAGTTGAAAAATATTATTGGCCGGCACGAATGCCGGTTGCTCGGTGCGGGAGCTTGAAGCACCGAACATCAAATTTGGAAATGTTCTGCAGCAAATCACTTCTACTGTTGCGGCTCCCTGGCACCCTGGTGCTGGGGGAGCTAGAATGCGCCATGAACAAAATATGGGCGGCTCGCTGTAAGCGCCAATAACGCCGCCCCGGAGGAAACCGATGACCGACAACCCCTGGAAGCCGGGGCCGCGCCACCGCGAGCCGGCCGAGTTGATGAAGCCGATCGTCGATCCCGCCGGCTGGTACCCCGATGATTTGCGGAAAAGCAATGCCTGGTACTACCGCGTCTCCGATGCGGAGATCGCCGACCTGTTCGAGGCGGTCGCGGCGCTGGAAGCGCGCGGCGCCGACCTCAAGGACGTGACCAGGGACGATTTCCCCCTGCCGGTGTTCGGGCGGGCGGTCGCCGAGGTCCGCGATGAGGTCATCAATGGCCGGGGTTTCGCCTTCTTCAAGGGGATTCCCGTCGCCGGGCGCTCGCGCTACCAGAACGCCGCCGCCTTCTGGGGCATCGGCACCCACATGGGCAGGGCGGTTTCCCAGAACGCCAAGGGGCACCTGCTGGGGCATGTCAAGAACATCGGCGGCGACATCAACAGCCCGACCGGGCGCGGCTACAACTCGCCATCGGAGTTGACCTTCCATGCCGACGGCTGCGACTCGTTGTCGCTGATGTGCCTGACAACCGCCAGGTCCGGCGGGCGCCACCGCATCGCCAGCTCCGTCACCACCTATAACGAGATGCTCGCCCGCCGGCCCGACCTGGCCTCCGAGCTCTCCTTCCGCTTCTATCACACGTTGCGCGGCGAGCTGCCGCCGGGCCAGACCCAGCCTTGGGGCCGCAAGCCGGTGGTCAGCGTCAAGGACGGCTACTTTTCCGCCCGCGGGGCGTCGAGCACCATCAAGCGCGCCCAGGACCTGCCCGGGGTGCCGAAGCTGACCCCGGCCCAGGCCGAGGCGATCGCCATGTATCAGGCGATGTCGGGCGAATGCGCCATCGAGATCGACTTCGAGCCCGGCGATATCTCCTACGTCAACAATCACGTGACCCTGCATGCGCGCTCGGCCTACGAGGATTGGCCCGAACCCGAACGCGCCCGCCACCTGTTCCGTCTGTGGCTCGACATGGGCGGCACTCGGCCCCTCAACGAGGAGGTCGAGGCCGCGACGCGGGGCATCATCTGCGACGGCACGATCCTCAACACCCCGCTGGAAGCAGCTTAGGCCGGCACAGCCCCGAGACGGAGCTCGGGGTGACAACGCGCCGAGACGCGGCTCGGCCGCCATCGTCCTTCAACGCGGCCTCGGCCGCCTTCGTCCTTGAACGCGGTTTCGGCCGCGATACGCCGCCGGGAGCGGCCCGCGCCTCCCAAGGGAAGCGCAGCCGGTCAGGCGCCCTCGTCGGGGACCGGGCCGAGCTCGATCCATCTTCCCTTGCCGTCCGCCTTGGCGCGTTCGAACGCGACATGGGCGACGGCGATATCGGCGACGCCGAGCCCGGCGTTGTTCTTGTGCAGGGTGATCTGATCAATCGCCGTGCGTCCCGGCCGCGAGCCGTTGGCCACCTCGCCCAGCTCGGCGATCTCCTCCATGGTGACGATGCCGGCCTCGATGGGCTGGAACAGGTCGCCCTGTTCGTCCTTGATGATCTGTTCGCGGGAATTGACGGCGATGACGTCGGCCCGGGCGATGACGTCGTCGTCGAGCTCGCGCCTTGGCGCGTCCAGCCAGCCCGCCTTCACCAAGGCGATGTTGGAGCCGACGATGGAAGAGACGTGCTGCCCCGGCTCCAGCCACGCCCCCTTGATCACCGGCACGTTGGTGTTGGTGGCGGCAACCACCACGTCGGCGCCGCGGATCGCGGCTTGGGGGTCGTCCATGGGGCGGATCTCGACGCCGAACTTGGGCCCGTAGGTCTGGGCGAAGCGCAGCCGGCTTGCCTCGGTCCGGGTACACAGCCGCACCTCGCGGATCGGGCGCACCCGGGTCAGGGCGAACAGCTGCGTGACTGCCTGGTCGCCGGCGCCGAACAGGGCGCAGACCTCGGCGTTTTCCCGCGCCATGTGCTTGAAGCCGACGCCCGACGTCGCCCCGGTGCGCAGCGCCGTCTGGGTGGTGTAGCCCAGGCTGCGCTCCGATATGGCGCCGATCAGGATGCCCAGCAGTTGCGAGTTCGACGCATCGTGAAGCAGGCAGATCTGGTGTTCCCGGTCGGCGAACAGCTGCCGGTCGCCGTCCTGGATCAGCCGCTCTGCGTGCTCCACCACGCCGATCACGTTGAGCCCGGGAATGCCGCCCGGGAAGGTGTTGAAGCGGATGCCTTCAGGCGAATGGATGCGCTGGCGCGGCGCGTTGACCACCGGGAAGGTGGCGGCCTCGCCATAGGCCCGTTCTATGGCGTCGATCGCGTCCGCCATGTCGACCGTGCCTTCGAGGTCTTCGGGGTGAAGAAGCAGGTATGCCAAATCGGTTCCTCCCTGGTCGGGTGCTCGGTGCTGAGGGCATTTTGCCTTGGTATCCGGCGCCGGCGGCGAAGGGCAGCAAACCCGTGCTTCCCGTGCCGGGCCGCCATCGGCTAGATTATAGGCCCCCCTTGCGCCCTGTCCCGGCAT
>JAOTVC010000274.1 GCA_029863585.1 Alphaproteobacteria bacterium
CTGGGGCAAGGTCGAAATCGGCGGCCAGGACGGTCCCGCCGACCGCATCTATCGGGGCGCGGAGACCCTAGCGCATGTTAACCCGGCGCTGCTCGACGTCTTTGCCGCCACCTGGTCGATCGAGGGCGGCCGCGGTTTCGCCCGTGAGAAGATGAACATCAACGACACCGCGGACGCGACCAAGATCACCTATTACACGCCGCGCATCAGCGGCTTCCAGGCCGGCTACAGCTGGGTGCCCGAGCTCGATTCCAAGGGCTCCGTCGCCGGTGCCGATACCGGTCGGGACGGCGATCCGGCCCACGAGTTTGCCGTCGAATGGCGCGGCAATTTGGGCCCAGGGCGTATTCACGCGACCTGGGGCGCCAGCATCATGCCGGGCGACGCGCCCGACGATGGCGACACCGCCGAGGAAGCGAATTTTGGCTGGCGCACGGGCCTCTCCTACGCCCAGGGTCCGTGGACCGTGGCCGCCGGTTACAAGGATGCCGGCGAATGGTCGCGATTCGACGAAAGCGGTGATCACACCGGCTGGGATGTCGGCGTCGCCTATAACGGCGGACGCTGGGAGGTCGCGCTCTTGCATCTGCGCACCATCACCGACGACAATGAAGGCGGGCTTGTTTGGGATCACTCCATGTTGACCGGCGCCTACAATTTCGGGGGTGGATTGACGGGCACCGTATCCTTGAACCTGTTCGACCTGCACCAGCCGAGCGAGGCTGCGGATCACGGCAATAGCGGCCAGGCCGTGATCGTCGGTCTTGGCGCCAAGTTTTGAGCCTTCCTGCGGGTTCGGCAGGGTAGAGGGGCCAGGGCCTGAACCGGGACCCGGCTTTTTTTCGGCCCAAGCCTCGAGTGTCCCCGCGCGCGGCCCCGCAAGGGGCCGGGACCCGGATTTTCGCGACTCCTGGCGCCGGGCGGCTTTCATGTGGCCGCGAGCCGTTGGTTTTTGCAGGCCGTTGCCAGGCCGGGCCGGCCGCTCCGTTTCCGCATCCTACAAAAGATGGATAGCCTCACGCCCCGGCCATGGGCCAGTCTGTACTATTAGACCGATCCGCGCGGAGTATCGGTTCGATCAAGGATCGAACCTTGCCGTTCGTGCCCGACAGCGGCGGTACGGTGAAAGTCTTCGAACGTAGGCGCAGTCGCCACTTTGCCTTGAGGACCTAGAACGCGATATGGCAAACGCCTCAATGGAAATGCCGATCGAATCGACGCTGGAAGTCAACGAATCGAAGCTTCTCGCGGCCGGGACACGGCGAAAAATCTACCGTCATCCTGAGACCGCGGACAAGATCATCAAGGTGTTTTGGGACGATCAGATTCCGGCAAAGCGGCGGGCGCAGCGGTGGGATCGCTGGTTCAAGTCGGTGCGGCGTTTCGACGACAACGAAAACGATTACCGCCAATACCTGCGCGTAAAAAGGCGCTTCGGCAAGGCCATCGGCTGCATTTACGCGATCTATGGCTACGCGGACACGCCGTTTGGCCGAGGCTTGGTGGCCGAACATGTGCGGAATGCCGACGGAACGACAAGTGAGACCCTGGTGAGCTACGTTCAAGAGCACGGACCTTCGAGGATCTTGCCGTCGCTCGACACCCTCTTCGAAGAACTTGCGAAGTTTCACGTGGTTGCCAAGGACCCCCATGCCGAGAACATCGTGGTGCGCGAGCTCGACGGCGGAAAGTTGGAGCTGGTTCTCATCGATGGGTTGGGCGATAACAATGTCATCCCCTTCGCGACGATCTCAAAAGCCCTGAACCGGAAAAAACTGATGCGAAAAAAACTATCCCTCCGCCGCCGTATCCTGCGGATGGGCGAGGGCGGCTGACCCGGAGCATCGTCGGTGATCGCAAGCATGGATGGCGCGCGCTGTCCCGGCCGGCCGAAACGGCGGCCCGGCGCGCGACCGCAACCAAAGGCCGGCGACGCGCCCCCGAGGGGGGCGAAGATTTTCCCGTGAAGATCGCTTGCACCACCCTGCAAGACAGTTCCATTCTGGCGAGCGGTCGCGGAAAGCAAACTGGGTCGCACAGGCGCCCTGCAATAGGCGCAACCTGTCGGTATCGAGCCGGCGGGATGCGGGAAATGACTTCGTCAAACGAGACGGCCACCAGGAAAGCACCATCAGGGACCGGCAACCGGAAGGCACCGTGAGTTGATCGAGACAATGACCGACATAGAGAATGCTGAAAATTACAAGCAGCGAATCAAACACACCCGGCAAGCCGCGGAATCCTACACGCGACGAAAGCAGAGCAAGCATGATGCCGAAATGTCCCTGATTCGCAGTGCCCTTGACCACCTCGATGGTGTCGAGACCTTCCTGGATGCGCCGTGCGGCACCGGTCGGGCGACCATCATGCTGACGCGCCTGGGATACCGGACAACCGGCGTGGATCTAGGGGACGCCGCGGTCGCCGTCGCAAAGCAGAAGGTGAAGGAAGCCGGTGTCGTGGCCGACATAGAGAAGGCCGATCTGGAGCATCTGCCTTATGACGAAGATTCCTTCGATGCCACTCTGTGCTTCCGCCTCTACCACCACTTTCCCAATGATCAGATTCGCAGAAGGGCGATCAGTGCGCTTTGCCGGGTATCGAAGAAGTACGTCTTGATTTCCTATTTCAGCCCCTTGTCGCCAACCAGCGTTCGGCGCCGATTGCGGGCCAGCCTTTTCAATAAGAATTCTCGGCAGGTGGCGACGTCCTTATCGAGCATAAAGGATCTTTTTCACGAGCAGGATTATCACCTGGTCAAGAACATTCCCCAGCGCCGCTTCCTGAACACCCTGCATCTCGCTGTCTTCAAGGCCGACGGTTGAAGACGCGGCGTTGGTTCCGCGTCTCCGATGTCCGCTGCGGATCATGAGCGGGTCACGGGTTGGCAAGCCCGGAAGCGCGCCATCCTGCGTCAAGGAAACCACCGCCCACGGCCGCAAACCGGCATGGGTGGCGGGCTTCACCGGCCTTTGCCGTCGCCGCTGTCGTAGGGGTCTGATTTGCTGATGATCTTCCACACGGCAATCATAAGCCCCACGGGGATAATGATCCCAAAGGCGACGAGGATGATGGCTAAGAGAGAAATCTCTCCCTCCTTTCGAAACGCGGTCGACTTTGACACGGCTGCAAGCCGAGATCACGCGATTTGACGGCGGCAACGTGCTCCCGGGAGGTCTTGCGGGGGCGATTTCAGGCGCGGGAAAGCCACTTCGCGGCGCCCCAAGTAGTCTACGTGATCGCCTTTCAACCCTAGCGCCCAAAACCATTGTTTTGCCCGGGTCCGGCATCTTATCGTGTCGGGCGGGTGTATACGCAATCGAACGAGGGGAGCCACCGTCATCATGGATATCGAACGCATACGACCGCGCATCTGGAACAGCCGCGCCAGCGTCCATGGGGACTTGGTCTTTCTTTCGGGCGCGGTTGCCGACGACAAGACCCTCCCCATGAAGGAACAGACCGAACAGGTATTGGCCAAGATCGATCAAGACCTGGCCGAAGCCGGCAGCGACAAGGCGCGGATCCTCACCGCGACGGTTTATCTCGCTGACATCGACCGCAAGGAAGAGATGAACGAAGCC
>JAOTVC010000275.1 GCA_029863585.1 Alphaproteobacteria bacterium
GCTGACGGCGGAAGAACTCGCCCGCGTCGGCGAATACGAGGACCGCGATCATCACGTGCGCAAGATGTGGAACTATTACGCCACCGAAGGTTTGAAGTCCGGCGTCATTCCCGAAGGTTGGGACGTGAAGCTCTAGTGCCCGCATCGCCGGTGCAGGGGGGATGCCATGGCCACCATCGACACACGCCTAGCGGCCAATGATCCAGTCCCGCAGATCCGTGCCCGTGTCGCCGCCTGCACGCGGCTCCTCAACATGGCGGGGATTTTGCACTATTCCGGCCATGTGTCCCAGCGGGCCCCCGGTGAAGACGCCCTCTATATCCAAAGTCGCGGCGAGAGCCGCGCCGAGGTCACGCCCGCCAGCGTGCTGAAGGTCGATTTCGACGGCAACGTGCTGGAAGGCGACGATAAGCCGCCCAGCGAACTGGTGATCCATACCGGAATCTACCGTGCCCGGCCCGATATCGGCGCGGTGATCCACAATCACATGCCGATGGCGGCGGCGCTGACCATGGCCAGGGGGGCAAGGTTCGAGGTCATGGATTTCCATGCCGCCCACTGGGTGGACGGAGTCCGGGTGATGCGCGCCGTCGGACACATTAAGACCGAAGCCGACGGCGCGGCGCTGGCCGCGTGCCTCGGCGACGGCAATGCGCTGTTGCTGCGCGCCCACGGGCTGGTGTTGACCGCGGAGAGCGCGCCCGGGCTGCTGGTCGACACGCTGCATTTCGAGGACAACGTCAACGCGCTCAAGCAGGCATTTGCCTTTTCGCGCAGCGTCGAGCCAGTCGCCGGCGAGGATTTCGAGCGCATCGGCCTGACCGAGGACCGCGAACACCGGGTGCGGAAGATGTGGAACTATTACGTTTTGAAAGGTGTGCGCGCGGGCGCCATTCCGGAATGCTGGCAAGGTTATCCGGACGTAACCCTGTATCGACCTGGCGAAGGACCCCGATCATGAGGCTTGTGTCCGTCAATGTCGCGATGCCCCGGGAGGTGACCTACAGGAATCGCACCTATCCCACGTCCATCTACAAGGAGCCGGTTGCCGGTCGGGTCCGGGTCGGACGGCTCAATATCGAAGGCGACCGCCAGGGCAATCCCAAGACCCATGGCGGGCCCGATATGGCGGTCTATGTGTATTCCCATGACCATTATCCCCATTGGGAGGCCGATCTTGGGACCGGGCCGCTGGCGCCGGGCGCCTTCGGTGAAAACCTGACGGTGACAGGCATGGCCGATGACCAGGTTTGCATCGGCGACGTCTATGCCGTCGGCAGCGCGCGTTTTCAGGTCACCGAGCCGCGCACGCCCTGCCACAAGCTCGCCATGAAGTTCGACGATCCCGGCCTGCCGCGGCGCTTCTTCCAGGCCGGCCGGCTCGGCTTTTATTTCCGGGTCCTGGACGAAGGCGAGATCGGCGCCGGGGATGAGGTCGTCCGCGAGGCACGGGATGCGGCCGGGATCACGATCGCCGAAGTTGCGCGCCTGTGGGCGGATAAGGGGGCTGGGCCGGGCGATCTGGAGCGCGTCCTTGCCGTGCCGGCCTTGTCGGCAAGCTGGCGTGCCGCCTTCACCGATCGCAGGGACGCCGCTGGCGCCAAGCCGGGCGGCGAGAGGGATTGGAGCGAAAATCGGCTGACCTGGGTCTAGGGCCGGGCGACAAACCGATTGTAAGGAAGGGAGGCTACCATGAGTGATCCAAATCAGGGAGGCGACGCGCAGTTCCGCTTCCGCCATACCATGTTGCCCGTGGCCGACATGGAGCGCGCGGTCGATTTCTACACCCGGCTTCTGGGAATGCAGGTGGTGCGCCGGCGCAGTCAGGGCGAGGACGGACGCGAGATTTCCTATGTCGGTTACGGTGCGGAAGGCACCCATCCGGTGCTGGAGCTGATCGCCGGAACCGGGGATGCCGAAAAGCCCTGGGCCGGACATATCGCCATTGCGGTGGCCGATCTCAAGGCGCTCTGCTCCAAGTTGGAAGCCGAAGGGGTGCGCTTTACCCGGCAACTGATGGCGCCGGAGGGCGGCACCAATACCTACGTCGCCAATATCCTCGATCCCGACGGATTCGAGATCGAGTTGAACCAGCGCAAGGGCGGCATCTACAGCTAGCACCGGGCGATGTGAACCGGCGCGCGTTGATGGACCGCATCGGCGTGCTCCGATAGATTTCAAGGCCTGTCCGGGCCCCCATGCGGCAGAGATCGCGGCCCGGCGGCATCCAACGAGGGAGGCATCAGTCCATGGCCAACAAGACGTCATTCACGGCATTAACCGCCGCCGCAATCCTGTTTGCCGGGGCGGCCGCGGCCGACCCCATTGCCGATTTCTACAAGGGCAAGCAGTTCAAGATCATCGTCGGCGCAACGCCCGGCGGCGGTTACGGCACCTACGCCCGGACGGTTTCCAACCATATCGGCCAGTACATCCCCGGCAAGCCGCGGGTCATCATCCAGTTCATGCAGGGCGCCGCCAGCATCCGGGCCGCCAACTTCGTCTACAACGTGGCGCCCAAGGACGGCACCGTCCTAGGGGCGGTGCAGCGCGCGATTCCCTTCCTGCCGCTCTACGGCAAGAAAGGCCCGCAATACGACGCCCAGAAGTTCAACTATATCGGCTCCATCAACAACGAAGTCTCGATCTGTGCCGCCTGGCATACCACCGGCATCAAGACCATTCAGGATGCGATGGAGAAGGAGCTGATCATCGGCGGCTCGGGCGTCAACGACACCGAGAATTTTCCGTCGGTGCTCAACAACATCCTCGGCACCAAGTTCAAGATCATCTCCGGCTACACCGGCACCGGCATCACCCTGGCCTTGGAGCGGGGAGAAGTGATGGGCCGCTGCGGCTGGTCCTGGACCTCCGTCAAGAACCAGAAAGGCCCTTGGCTCAAGGACAAGAAGATCAATGTCCTGGTGCAGCTCTCGCTCAAGAAGCTGCCGGAAATCGGCGACGTGCCGCTGATCACGGAGCTTGCTAAGAACAAGGAAGACCGTCAGGTCTTCGAGCTGATCTTCGCGCCCCAGGTCATGGGGCGGCCGTTCCTGATGGGCCCGGGGGTGCCGAAGGAACGGGTGGAAGCGATCCGCAAGGCCTTCGCCGACGTCACCCATGATCCCAAGCTGGTCGGTCAGCTCAACAAGCAGTCGATGGATGTCGCCCTGGTCGGCGGCGACGAAATCCAGCAGATCGTCGCCAATGCCTACAAGACGCCGAAGTCGGTGATCGAGCGGGCGCGCCAGTCGATGGTCTACCAGGGCCAGAAGGGCAAGGCCAAGATCGTGATGGTCAAGGACACCGGCACCATCACCAAGGTCGTCAAGGGCGGGCGCAGGCTGGAGATGAAGCTCGCCGACGGCAAGACGGTGAAGACCAGCGTGTCGGGCAGGCGTACCAAGGTCGTGATCGGCGGCAAGGCATCCAAGCGCAAGAACATCAAGGTCGGCATGACCTGCACCTTCAACTACCCCGGTTCCGGCCAGCGGGCGAAGGAAGTGAGCTGCAAGTGACCTGATTGGTGCTCAGGACGGATGCGGCCCGGTCCCCGTTTGGGGGGCCGGGCCGTCGCCAT
>JAOTVC010000093.1 GCA_029863585.1 Alphaproteobacteria bacterium
CGATTGAACAGGTTCGGACCAGGGCGGCTCAGGCCCCCAGTTTGACGAGCAAGACCCCCGCCACGGCGACGATCAGGATGAGCCCGGCGACCGAAAGCAGGTAGACCGCGCGGCGCAGGTCCACCGTGCCCGCCTGGGCACGGCCGCCGCCGATCCATCCGCTGCCCCGGGCCGCCGGGCCGCCAACGGGCCGGGGGCCGATCAGCGCGAGGCCCAGCACCCCGGCCAGGGGCGCGATGATCCACCGGCCATTGACGCCGGGATAGCGCTTGCCGTCCCGCCGCAATACGGCAAGCCCGTCCCTCGGCGCACCGTGGGGCAGGAAGAGGCCGGCCAGGATCAGGATCAGACCGGCGATGCGCGCGGGCAGGAAGTCGAGCACGTCCTGGACGCCGTGGGCGACCATGCCGAACGCGTCCCCGCGATCCTTGGGCGGGGCGAAAGCGGCGCTCAGCTGGACGCTCGCCGCATAGACCAAGATTCCGGGCAGGCCGGCCAGGCAGAACCAGAAGGCGGGACCGAGGAGCCGGACGAGGAAGCCGCGGCCGCCGGTTTCGATCAGGGCGCGGGCGATGGTGTAACCGTCGCGCCCCTGGTAGGCGCCCGGCAGGACCGCGTTGAGCGCACTCCGCGCAACGTCCAGAGTGCCGTCGAGAATGGCGTCACGCGCCTCGCCCAAGGCGCAGATCACCCGGCTTTGGGAAATCGCCAGGAACAGCACGACGGCCTCCACGGCGATGCCGAAGGGCAAGACCAGCGCCAGCTGCCACAGCCCCCAGCCAAGCGCGGCGGCGGCCGCCAGAACGACCACCGTCACCACGGCGCCGCGGATCATGAGGTTTGCCAGCGACCGGTTTTCCCGGTTGAGTCCCCGCTCGATCCCCGCCAGACGCCGCCGCAAACCTGGGATGGGGGGGTGGAGGCGGCCCATCTGAGGCACGAAGCCAAGCACCAGGTCGAGCATCAAGACCGCCAGGAGCACGACCATCGGGGTGCCGCCGGCAGCGGCGGCCAAGGGCGAGAATTCAAACATGCAAGTTCCGGCGCATCCGTTTTCCGCGTTTCCCGCTAGCGGAAAACACGGGCCTAAGGCGGCCGCCCCGGGCGCGGCCCCCTCCCCGGCGCCCTTAATAGCCCGCGCGCGCGGGGCGGTAAACCGCAAAGCCGCGCCGATTGACGGGGACCGATCGGGAGGCTATCGGATAGCGGACACCCGGCCGCGGCGGCCGGGAGACGAGAAAAAGGACTGAGCTGCCATGGAGATTGCGGGTCTCAACCTGCCGGAGATCGCGCCGGGTTCGGTGTGGCTGGTCGGCGCCGGACCGGGAGATCCCGGCCTGATGACGCTGCACGGCGCCCACGGCCTGGCCCATGCCGAGGTGGTGGTGTTTGATGCCCTGGTGGACAAGGCGATCCTCGATCTCGCCAACCCGGATGCGGAGCTGATCTTCGCCGGCAAGCGCGGCGGGCGGCCGTCGGCCAATCAGCAGGATATATCGGCCCAACTGGTGGACCTGGCCCGGGGCGGGCACCGGGTGCTCCGGCTGAAGGGCGGCGACCCTTGCGTTTTCGGACGCGGCGGCGAAGAGGCCCTGGCGCTGGCCCAGGCCGGCATTCCCTTCCGCATGGTGCCGGGGATCACCGCCGGAATCGGCGGCCTGGCCTATGCCGGAATCCCCGCGACCCACCGCGACACCAACGCCGCCATCACCTTCATCACCGGCCACGCCACCGGCGGCGCGGTGCCGTCGGACCTCGACTGGCAGGCACTCGCCAAGGGCTCGCCCACCCTCGTGATCTATATGGGGCTTCGGCACCTGAAACGCATCGCGGGCCTTCTGATGGAGGCCGGACGCGACGGCGAAGAGCCTGTCGCCATCCTGACCGACGCCACCCTACCCACCCAGCGCACCCTGGTCACCACGTTAGGCAAGGCGGATGCCGATGCGGCGGCGGCGGCAATGACGCCCCCCGCCCTGATCGTGGTCGGCAGGAATGTCGCCTTCCACGACCGGTTGGATTGGTTCCGCGCGCTTTCGAAGCCGCAATAGGCCGCCGGCGCTGGACCCCAGCCTGTCGCCCCTTTAATCCGGGGCGCCGCGCCCCATATCTGGTCGCATACGCGTGGGTCGCGGGCGGAGGCGCGCGGCACGTCCCCGGAAACCAAAAGCGAGACAATCATGAAACCTGTTCAAGACCCGCCGCCGGTTCGCGAGGCCGTCTGCGTGTTCGAGGATACCGCGGCCCTGCTTGACGCCATCGACGAGCTGGAAACGTCCGGTTTCGACCGCGAGGACCTGAGCCTTCTGGCCGGCAAGGACACGGTGGAAGCCAAGCTTGGCCATGTGTTGGAGCGGGTCGAGGATCTCGAGGACGACCCCAAGACCCCGCGCCAGGCCTTCATTTCCCCGGAATCCGTCGGCGACGCCAAGGGCTAGGCCATCGGCAGCCTGCTCTATGTCGGCGGGGTCAGCGCGGCGGGTGCCGTGGTCGCCTCGGGCGGCACGCTGCTCGCGACCATCCTGGCGGCCAGCGTCGTGGGCACCGCCGGCTGCCTCATCGGCACGGTGCTGGCGCAGTGGATTCAGCACGATTACACGGCCTACCTGCAGGACCAGATCGACCGCGGCGGGTTGCTGTTGTGGGTGCATGTCCGGGACAGGGCCCAGGAAAGCCGGGCGCTTCAGATCCTCCGCCGCCATTCCGCCCACGACGTCCACGTCCATGAACTGAAAATGCCCCGGGCCGCCACGTCCTGAGCCCCCAATGATTCGCCCTTGGTTCGGCGGGGGATCGGGGCCATGATCGGCGCCGGCGCAGCATGCAGTGAAGGTTACGATGGCGGTCGAGACCGAAGACAAGACCGCGCTTCCGTTCTGGAAGCGCAAGACCCTCGACGAGATGACCCGGGCGGAATGGGAATCGCTCTGCGACGGCTGCGGCAAATGCTGCCTTCTGAAACTCGAGGACTGGGACACGGCGGAAGTGTCCTACACCTCCATCGCCTGCCGCGGCCTTGACACCCACACCTGCCGCTGCAAATTCTATTCCCGGCGCAAACAGGAAGTGCACGACTGCATCGTGTTGAAACCGGAAATGGTGGAACGGTTCGCCTGGCTGCCGGGCACCTGCGCCTACCGACTGATCAGTGAGGGCAAGGACCTGTTCGAGTGGCACCCATTGGTGTCGGGCGATCCTGAGACGGTGCATGAAGCGGGGGTCTCGGTCCGCGGGCGAGCGACCTCGGAAGAGGTGGCCGGCGACCAACTGGAGGATTTCATCGTCGACTGGCCGAAATAGCTGTGTCCCCCGGCACCATCGGGTACACTTCGGACTATGACGACACCATCTCCCGACGCCGTCAAAGGCGTGTTCACAGCCGCACTCACCTTCGTCGATCAGGATTTCGCCCCCGATGCGGATGCCTGCGTCACCCATTGCCGATGGCTCCTCGATAACGGGTGCGACGGCATCGGGTTGCTCGGCACCACGGGCGAGGCGCCCTCGTTCTCGGTCGCCCAGCGCCGCGGCCTGCTCGATGCGATCCTTGGCGCCGGTATCCCGCCGGAGCGGATCATCGTCGGGACCGGGGCAACCGCCCTGGCCGACGCGGTGGAGCTGACGGCCCACGCCGCCGCCGCCGGGGTCGCCGGTTGCCTGGTGGTGCCGCCGTTCTATTTCAAGGGCCTCACCGACGATGGCGTCTATGGGAGCTTCGCCGCCCTGATCGACCAGGCGGGACGCGATGATTTCAACCTGTTCCTCTACCACTTTCCCCAGATGTCGGCGGTGCCCATCGCCCATGAGGTGATCGCGAGGCTGCTGGATGCCTTCCCCGGGATCGTCGCCGGGCTCAAGGATTCCTCGGGCGATCTCGACAACATGCTGGCGCTGATCCAGGAATTTCCGAGCATGCGGATCTTCTCCGGCACCGAGCGTTACCTTCTGCCCATTCTGGAGGCCGGTGGCGCCGGCTGCATCACCGCCGGGGGCAACGTCACCTGCGCGGAAATCGGGCGGCTCTATCGCCAATGGCGGGAACACGGGGCCGGGCCCGAGGCCGAGGCCCTGGAGGAGCGCGTCATCGAACTGCGCCAACGGCTCGAAGGCTTCCCCATGGTGGCGGCCATGAAATCGTTTCTGGCCCGCCACCGCGGGAACCCTGCCCTGGCGCGGACGGCACCGCCTCTTTGCGCCCTTGATCCGGGCGATGCCAAGGCCTTCGCCGATCGCATGGATGAGGCCGGTTTGACCCTGTCATGAGCGTTACGCGTCTCCGTCAACCCGCCCAGATCCCGGAAGAAGTCCTGGAAGTGGACGGGCGCCGAATCCTGGTACGCGCCAAACGGCACCACGGCGCGCGCCGGATCACGCTCAGGATCGACCCGCGCCTCGATTGCGCCATCCTGACCCTGCCGCGGCGCACCAGCCTCAAGAGCGGATTCGGATTCGCCCGCGAAAAAGCCGACTGGCTGGCCCGGCGGCTGGGGGCACTGCCGCCGCTCACCGCCTTCGAAGATGATGCCACCTTCCCGTTTCAGGGAGACCCGGTTCTGATCCGCCACTTTCCCCTGGCCGGACCAGCGCCGATGCTGTCGGGCGGCATCCTGCATGTGCCGGGGGAAGCGCACCAGGTGCCGGGGCAGGTGCTGGACTGGCTGCGCGGCCAGGCTTTGTTGGCGTTGACCGTGACGGCGGAGGAAAAGGCCGCGGCGATCGACCTGCCGCCGCCGCCGGTCACCATCCGCGACCCCCGGGCACGCTGGGGCAGCTGCTCGGCGGCGGGACGGCTGTCGCTTTCCTGGCGGCTGGTCATGGCGCCGCCGATGGTGCTGGACTACGTCGTGGCCCACGAGGTCGCCCATCTCCGGCACCTCAACCACGGGGCCAAGTTCCGGGCGCTGGTCGCCGACCTTGCCGAGGCGCAGACCGAGGCCGAAGCCTGGCTCACGCGCCAGGGAACCGGCCTCCATCGTTATGGCTGAGACCCCGCCGGCGCCGGGTCCGGCCCTGCCGAAATGGCCGATCGGGCCGGAAACCTTCACCATGGTGTTGCTGCTGACGGTCCTGGTGGCCTACGGCGCGATTTCCAACAACATCGTGCTGCCGGTCCTGCCGGCCCTGGCCCAGGGTTTCGACGTGCCCGTCGGTGCCGCCATGCTGACCATCTCGACATTCTTCGTCGGCTTCGGCCTGGGCCAGGCATTCTACGGTTCCCTGTCCGACCGGTTCGGGCGGCGGCCGGTGCTGATGGCCGGCGTCGGCCTCTACACCCTGGCCTCGGCCGGCTGCGCCTTCGCCCCCGATTTGGAAACCCTGATGGTCGCGCGCCTGCTCCAGGGGTTGGCGGCGGCCTCGGCCCAAGTGCTGGCCCGCGCCGTCGTGCGCGATCTGTTCACGCCGATCCGCGCCGCTCAGATCTTGTCCCTGATGTCGGCGGCCTTCGCCTTTACCTCGGCCTTGGCGCCGTTCGTGGGCGGCCTGTTCCAGGGCTGGTTCGGCTGGCAGGGGGTGTTCATGGTGCTCACCGCCATCGGCGCGGCAACGTTTTTCGTCCTGCTTACGGGATTCGGCGAAAGCCTCTCGAAAAAGGATCCCGATGCCATGAACCTGCCGCGGATCACCGCCAATTACCGGAGCATTTCGGTCAATCGCGTTTTCCTCGGCTACACGTTCACCTTCTCCGCCGCCTTCGCCGGCATGTTCGCCTTCCATTCGGGATCGTCCTTCGTCTTCATCAGCCTGTTCGGCTACACGCCCCGGATGTTCGGCGTCTTTTTCGCCCTGGTGCTGGTCGGCTATCTGCTCGCAACGGTGGTCTCAACCAAGCTGGTCCCGGTGCTCGGCATTCATCGCCTGGTGGCCGCCGGCGTCCTGATTTCCGTCGTGGCGAGCGGCATCATGCTGGCCCTGGTGCTGGCAATCCCGGCAAACCCGGCGGCGATCCTGATCCCCCAGTTCGCCTTCATGTTCGGTTTCGGGCTCGTCATGCCCAACGCCATCGCCGGCGCCCTGGCCCCGTTCCCCGAAAAGGCGGGCGCCGCCTCGGCGCTGCTCGGCTTCATTCAGCAGACCGCCGGCGGCTCCATGGTCGCGGTGCTTGGGCTCCTGGTCGACGGGACGGCTCTGCCCATGGCGGGCTGTATCTTCGCCGGCGCCGTCCTCGCTGTGGCATGTTTCCTGGTGATCCTGCCGCGCACCGCCCGGGTCCACGAGACCGCTGGCTAGAGCCGCCGGCCGGGGCGGATCGCCTTCGGATCAGTGGGGGTATTCGGGCCCCGAATCGTCGGGCTGAATGACCCATCGCCGCGAGCTGCCGGGCCGGGCGCCGCGCCCGCCCGCCGCCTGCCCGCCCGCGGCAGGCGCGGCGTTCTCGCCGCCGCCGAACAACCGGCTCCAGAAGCCGCCCCAACTGCGCCGGCCGGGCAAGGCCTTCGGATCCAGGCCCTGATGGGCGGCGGCCATGATTTCGCGGAAGAGACGTGCCGGAAGGCCCCCGCCGGTCACGCCCCTCATCGGCGTGCCGTCGTCGTTACCGAGCCATACGACGGTGACGAAATCGGCGGAATAGCCGATGAACCAGGCATCGCGGTAGTCCTGGGTGGTGCCGGTCTTGCCGCCGGCGGGGTAGCCGAACCGCGCGGCCTTGCCGGTCCCCTGCTCCATGACCGCGCGCATCATGGCGTTGACATCGGCCAGCATGTCGGGGCCGATGCGGTTGCCCGGGCCGGACCCGGTCCGACGGTAGATCTCCCGTCCGCCCGCGTCCTTGACGGCGGAAACCCCATGGGCGAATACGGCATTGCCGCCGTTGGCGAAGGCCGCATAGGCCTGGGCCATCTCCAACGGCGTCACCTCCGACGTGCCAAGGGCCAATCCCGCCTCGCGCCGGAGCGGCGTGGTGATGCCGAGCGCCCGCGCCCAGCGGATGGCGCGGTCGGCCCCGGCGTGCTGGAGCACCCTGACGGCAACGGAATTGTAAGACCCGGCCAGGGCATCGGTCAGGGTGACGTCGCCGTGATATTTGTTGCCGTAGTTCTTGGGGCGGAAACGGCCGATTCGGACGGGCCCGTCCAGCAGCACGGTATCCGGCCTCAGCCCCGCCTCCAGCCCGGCCAGGTAGACGAAGGGCTTGAAGGCCGAACCCGGCTGGCGCAGGGCCTGGGTCGCGCGATTGAACTGCGATTCGCCGTAATTGCGCCCGCCTACCATGGCCCTGAGCGCGCCATCGGGCCCCAGCACCACAACCGCCGCCTGGCCCACCCCCCGGGCCTTGCCGGGGCCGGCGAGAAAGCGTTCCACCGCGCCCTCGGCCGCCTGCTGGAGCCGGATATCCAGCGTCGTCTGAACCAGGATGTCACCCTGGCCGGTCCCGACATAGCCCCGCGCCTGATCGAGCGCCCAATCCGCGAAATAGCGTCCCACCCGGACCGGCTGACGCCGGAGGCGCGCCGGGTTGCGCTTGACGATGCGGGCCTGGGCCGCGGTGATCGCGCCGGTCGCCACCATGCGGTCGAGGACGGTCGCGGCACGGCGGGCGGCACGGCCGCGGTTGCGGGTCGGCGCATAGCGCGATGGCGCCTTCAGCAAACCCGCCAGCATCGCCGCCTCGTTGAGCTGGAGCTTGGCCGCGGGCTTGGCGAAATAGCTGCGGCTCGCCGCCTCGATCCCGAAATTGCCGCCGCCGAAATAGACCCGGTTGAGATAGAGGGAAAGAATCTGGTTCTTGGTGAACCTGTCCTCCAACCAGAGGGCCAAAATGACCTCCTGCACCTTGCGCTTCAGCGTCCGTTCCGGCCCCAGGAAGACGTTCTTGGCGAGTTGCTGGGTGATGGTCGATCCGCCCTGAACGACGCGCCCGGCGGCGATGTTCACGGCCACCGCCCGGGCGAGGCCAAGGAGGTCGATGCCGAAATGGCTGTAAAAGCGCGCATCCTCGACCGCCATGACCGCGCGCGGCACGTAAGGCGGCAACTGGGCGACCGTCACCGGCTTGGCCACCACCTGGCCGAACCTGGCGAAGCGGCGCCCGTCGGTGGCCAGAAGGGTCACCGCCGGTTGGCGCTTCAGCGCCGGAACGTCGTCCAGCGGCGGCAGATCGTAGGCATACCAAGCGACCAGCGCCGTCATGCCGAGCGCGCCCCATATGGCGATCACCAGCGTCCAGCGAAACAACGTGCCCCACACGCCACGGCGCTTGGCCTTGCGCGCGGGTTTGCGGGCCGTCCTGGCGTCGGCCTTGGGATTGGATTTGCGGGTACGGCGCGGTTTATTGGCCATGGCGTCGGGTTACCCCGCGATTGGGGCGGGAAAAGGGCACGCCCGGCCGACCCCGCCTGAGGGCCGGGTCAGACGTCCAGATTGGCGACCTCGAGCGCGTGGGTCTGGATGAACTCGCGCCGCGGCTCGACGACATCGCCCATGAGGGTGGAAAAGATATCCTCCTGAACCTCGGCATGGCTGATCTTGACCTGCAGCAAAGTCCGCGCGTCGGGATCGAGAGTCGTCTCCCACAGCTGTTCCGGGTTCATCTCCCCAAGACCCTTGTAGCGCTGCACCGAAACCCCCTGCCGGCCTAGGGACATCACGGTTTCCACCAGCCCCGTGGGCCCGGTGATCACGGATTCGGACTCCTTGCGGTTCAGCTTCGAATGCCGCTCATAGTAACGCTGGAGCTTGCCCGCCCGGTCGTCGAGCTTGCCGGCCTCCACCATGGAGATCAGCTTGGCGTCGATGGTGAAGCGTTCCGGCACGCCGCGAAGCACGCGTTCGAACACCATGTTGCCGAGCTCATCCACCTTGCCGGTCCAACCCCGGTCGATCTCGGCCACCATGGCGTCCAGGCGGCGCGCGATATAATCGGCGACGGCCTCGGTCTGCTCGGGGTCGGCGAACAGGCCGTCGTTCAGCGCCCCCAGGATCGCCGCCTGCTCGACCAGCGCCAGGGAGCCCGAGCGCCGGGCCAGGGGCGCCAGAAGGTTGCGCGCCGTGCGCGCCTCCTCCAGTACCTCGCGCAATTCCTCGCCCGCCACCTGCTGGCCGTCATGCAGCGTCAGCACGGCCTCCTCGATACCGGCATTGATGAGGTAATCTTCAAGCGCCCGGTCGTCCTTGAGATAGACCTCCGAAGAGCCCCTTTTGGCGCGATAGAGCGGCGGCTGGGCGATGTAGAGATGACCCCGCTCCAGCAGCTCCGGCATCTGCCGGTAGAAGAAGGTGAGCAGCAGGGTGCGAATGTGGGCGCCGTCGACATCGGCGTCGGTCATGATGATGACCTTGTGATAGCGCAGCTTGGAGATGTTGAAATCGTCGGCGCCGATCCCGGTACCGAGCGCCGTGATCAGCGTGCCGATTTCCACCGACGACAGCATCTTGTCGAAACGCGCTCGTTCGACATTGAGGATCTTCCCCCGGAGCGGCAGGATCGCCTGGTTGGCCCGGTTGCGTCCCTGCTTGGCGGAACCGCCGGCCGAATCGCCCTCGACGATGAAGATTTCCGAAAGCGCCGGATCCTTCTGCTGGCAGTCGGCGAGCTTGCCCGGCAGCGACGAGATGTCGAGCGCGCCCTTGCGCCGGGTCAGCTCCCGCGCCTTGCGCGCCGCCTCCCGGGCGGCGGCGGCCTCGACCGCCTTGGCGATGATTCGCTTGCCCTCGTTGGGGTGTTCCTCGAACCACTGGCCGAGCTTGTCGGCGACGATGCTTTCCACCACCGGACGCACCTCCGAGGACACCAGTTTCTCCTTGGTCTGGGAGGAGAACTTGGGATCCGGCACCTTGACCGACAGCACGCAGGTCAGCCCCTCACGGGAATCGTCGCCGGTGATCTGAATTTTCTCCCGCTTGGTGACGCCGACCTCGGCGGCGAAGTTGTTGACGGTGCGGGTCAGGGCGGCGCGGAACCCGGCCAGATGGGTGCCGCCGTCGCGCTGGGGAATGTTGTTGGTGAAGCACAACATGTTCTCGTGATAGGCATCGGTCCATTCCATGGCGATCTCGACCTGGAGGCCTTCGCGTTCGTCGGCCAAGGAAATCGGCGGCGTGTGCAGCGCCGTCTTGGACCGGTCGAGATATTCCACATAGGCCGTCAACCCGCCTTCGTAATACATTTCGTGGTGGACCGGCTCGACCTCCCGGTTGTCGGTCAAGGAGATGGTGATACCGGAATTGAGGAAGGCGAGCTCCCGCAAGCGGCTGCGCAGGGTGTCGTAATCGAAAGTAATGTTCGTGAAAACCTCGGTCGACGGATGGAACGTGACCTCGGTGCCGGTCCGCGACGCGTCTTCCCCGCTCGCCGGCGCGGTGCCTTGCTCGGACAGGGGCCCCTCGGGGTCGCCGTTCCTAAAGCGCATGGCGTATTCGCGCCCGTCGCGCCAGATGCGCAAATCCAGCACCGACGACAACGCGTTGACCACCGAAACGCCGACCCCGTGCAACCCGCCCGATACCTTGTAGGAGTTCTGGTCGAACTTCCCCCCGGCATGCAGCTGGGTCATGATCACCTGGGCCGCCGACACCCCTTCTTCGTCATGGATTTCCACCGGGATGCCGCGGCCGTTGTCGCATACCGTCACCGAACCATCGACATTGAGGGTCACGTCGATGCGGTCGCAATGGCCGGCCATGGCCTCGTCGATGGAATTGTCGACCACTTCGTAGACCATGTGATGAAGCCCGGTGCCGTCGTCGGTGTCGCCGATATACATGCCGGGCCGCTTGCGCACCGCCTCGAGGCCGCGCAGCACCTTGATGGCACCGGCACCGTATTCCTCATCGAGAGGCTCGCCCCCGGCGGCGGGCTGGTCTTCGGGTGGGGTGGCATTGTCGGTCATGGTCTTACCTTCACTGGTTGCGCATGCATCGCGGCGGGACGGGCCGCTTACGCGGTCTCCGCCACGCCGCCGCTTTCGACCCTGAACTGCCGGGCCTGGCCGCCGAAATCGCTAAACAGGGACTGGTCGGTCCCCGTCATCCAGGCCTGGGCGCCGAGCGCGACGATCTCGCCATGCAGGGCCCGGCGCCGGTCGGCATCGAGATGGGCGGACACTTCATCGAGCAGGAGGAGCGGTGCGAATCCGTGCCGTTCCGTCTGCAGCCTGGAGGCGGCGAGGATGATCCCGAGCAAGAGGCTCTTCTGTTCGCCGGTCGACAGCGTCGCCGCGGCACGGCCGCTGTCCGCCTCGCGGACCGACATGTCGGTCCGGTGCGGCCCATGGCCGGCGCCGCCGGTGTCCGCATCCCGGGCGCGGGAGGCCGCCAGGGCATCGGCCAGGCGATCCTCGGCATCGAGCGCCGGGCCCTGGTCGAGCCACGCTTCCGCCTCGCCCTCGGCTTCGATCATGGCGGCGGGGAACGGGCCGATCCCGCCGGCCGCCGCCCGGGTAAGGTCGGCGACGGCGATGAGGCGTGCCGCGGCGACGGCGATGCCGGTCTCCGCCATGGTCCGTTCCAGGGCCGTCAGCCATGCCCGGTCGGCGCCGGGCGTCTTGAGCAGCCGGGCCCGTTCGCGAAGGGCGCGCTCATATTCGTTGATGCGGCCCGCATGGGCGGGGTCGCCCACCGCCACCAGCTTGTCGAGGAAGCGGCGCCGGGCCGAGGGCGAATCGACGAACAGACGATCCTGGGACGGCGTCAGCCACAGCACCGGCACCCGGGAGGCCAAGGCCGCCGGGCCCGATTGCGGCTTGCCGTCGATCCGCACCAGGCGCCGGGCTGCGGCGGCCGCCCCGTCGCGGCCGGTGCCGACATCGAAGGTTCCGCCGGGCGCCTCGAGAACGGCGGCGACGGCCCAGGGCTGGCCACCGACACCATCGTTGCGGCAATCGACGTCGCCAAGGCGCGCGCCGCGCAATCCGCGGCCGGCGCCGAGATAGGACACCGCCTCCAACAGGTTGGTCTTGCCGGCACCGTTCGGCCCGGTCAGGACGACCGGCCGGCCGTCGAGGGCAAGCCGCAGGCGGGCATAATTTCGGAACGCGGTCAGGGTCAGCGCGCGAATAGCCAGCCGTGCCGGTTGGGCCCCGGGCCCCGGCCCGTGGGCCGGAATCGCATATTGCAGGGAGGAGGCGGTCAGCGCTTCAACATCCTTGATTGGTGAACAACGGCAAACCCACAGGCATGGGCCCCGATCACACCCGCATCGGCATGATCACGTAGAGGGCGTTGCCATCGTCGACGTCGCGAACGATGGCCGCCGAGGCGCCGTCGCCAAGCTGGAAGCGGGCCTTGTCGCCGTGGATGCGTTCGGCGATATCCAGCAAGTAGCGGGAATTGAAGCCGATTTCCATGGCCTCGGCATCGTAGCCCACCTCGATCTCCTCTTCGGCGCGGCCCTGTTCGATAGAGGTCGCCGAAAGGGTCACGGTCCCCGGCACCAGCGCAAGCTTCACGGCACGGGACTTTTCGGTGGAGATGGTCGAAACCCGGTCCACCGCCTCGGCGAAGGCCCGGCAATCGACCTCAAGCGTCTTGTCGTTGCCTTCGGGCACCACCCGCTCATAGTCGGGGAACGTGCCGTCGATCAGCTTGGAGGTGAGCATCACGTCATCGAAGGCCAAGGCAATCTTGGCATCGGACAGGCTGACGGCAATGTCGGAATCGGTTTCGTCGATCAGTTTTCGCCACTCGTTGACCATCTTGCGCGGCACGATGACACCGGGCATGTCGGCGGCGCCGTCGGGCAGCGGCACATCGAAGCGGGCCAGCCGGTGGCCGTCGGTCGCCACCGCCCGCAGCATCGGCACGCCGTCCCGTTCCGCCGCATGAAGGTAGATGCCGTTCAGGTAATAGCGGGTCTCCTCGGTCGAGATCGCGAAGCGGGTCTGATCGATCAGCGCCCGCGCGGCCTCGGCCGGAAGGCTGAACCTGTGCGGCAGGGCCTCGTCGCCGAGGGCCGGAAAATCCGCCGGCGGCAGCGAGGCAAGCTGGAAATTGGAGCGCCCAGAGTGCAGCGCGAGTTGGCCGTCGCCGTCCGCGGTCTCCAGCGCAACCTGCGCGCCATCGGGCAGCTTGCGCACGATATCGTGCAGCGTATGGGCCGATGCCGTGATCGCGCCGGGGGCGCCGACCTCGGCCGCGACGGTCTCGGAAATGGCGAGTTCCATATCCGTCGCGGTCAGCCGGATGGCGCCGTCGGCGGTTTCCACCAGCACGTTGTTGAGGATGGGGATGGTGTTGCGGCGTTCGACGACGCTCTGGACATGTCCGAGGGAACGAAGGAGGGACGCGCGTTCGATGGTGAGTTGCATCGGTATGATCGTTACCTGTTGCGCCCGCGGGGCGGGCAGGAGTCGGTTTTCTTGGGAACCGCCGCGCCCCAGGGCAGGGCCCACGCCGTCCCGTTGATCGGCGGCCGGCCCGGTCTGGACAGGATGCCGATAACGCCCCCGGCTAAGGCGTATTCCGGGCGCCCCGGAACCGCCGCCAACCGGGAAAGGACTATAGCACAAGCCCTTGGAATCCGGAAGAAAAAGGGGCCGCATGCGGCCCCCTCCCCAAGTCCCCGGAACGGCCGCCGGCCGCCCCCCCGAACCTCAGTTTTCGAGCATGCGACGGAGAAGATCGACATCTTCGGAAAAACCCGGATCGGTGGCACGCAGCTCTTCGATCTTACGCACCGCGTGCATGACCGTGGTGTGATCCCGGCCACCGAATTTGCGGCCGATTTCCGGCAGCGACCGGGTGGTCAGCTGCTTGGCCAAATACATCGCAACCTGCCTGGGCCGCGCCACGGCCCTGGCACGGCGCGCCGAATGCATGTCGGCGATGCGGATGTTGAAGTGCTCGGCCACCTGCTTTTGGATTTCCTCGATGGTGACGCGCCGGTCGTTTGCGCGCAGCAGGTCGTGGAGCACCTCCTGGGTGGCCTCCAGCGAGATCTGGCGGCCCACCAAGGTGGAATGCGCCACCACGCGATTCAGCGCCCCTTCCAGTTCCCGCACATTGGAGGTGATCTTGTGGGCCAGGAATTCGAGCACTTTCTGGGGCACCTCGGTGCCGAGATGCTCCGCCTTGTTGGCCAGGATCGACAACCGAAGCTCGTAATCGGTCTGATGGATATCGGCGACCAGGCCCCAGCCGAGGCGCGAGCGCAGGCGCTCCTCCATGCCTTCCAGGTCCGAGGGCGACTTGTCGGCGGAAATCACCACCTGATGGTTCTGGTCCACCAGCGCGTTGAAAGTGTGGAAGAACTCCTCCTGGGTGGTCTCCCGCCCGGAGATGAACTGAACGTCGTCGATCATCAGGACGTCGACCGAGCGGAACTGATCCTTGAACGCCATGGTATCCTGGTAGCGCAGCGCCCGGATGAACTGATACATGAATTTCTCCGCCGACAGATAAATGACCCGGCGGCCCGGATGCCGCTCGCGGATGTGCCAGGCGATGGCGTGCATCAGATGGGTTTTGCCGAGCCCCACCCCGCCATAGAGGAACAGCGGATTGAACGGGGCATGGTTGGCCTCGGCGACGCGCCGGGCGGCGGCATAAGCGAATTCATTGGACTTGCCGACGACGAAATTGCCGAAGTTGAACCGCGGGTCGAGGGGGGCGCTGACATCGCCGCCCGACGGGTTTGCGCCCTTGCGTGAAGACGACGCCCCGGTCGCCGCGCTGGGCGCTTCGGCGGGGCGCGGGGCGGCGCGTTCGGCCGCCTTCTTCACGGTAATCTCAACCCCGCCCAAATCGTTGCATTCCTGGTCCATCAGGGCGCTGATGCGATCAAGATAGTGGCGTCGGACCCAGTCCCCCATGAACCGGGTCGGCGCGCAGATCAGCGCCTTTCCATGATCCACCCCGCACAAATGAAGAGGTCCCAGCCAACTCTTGAACTCGGCATCTCCGATCTCCGCCCGGAGCCTCTCTCTGACGCGCCCCCACGCCGCGTCATATGCTGACAAATCGTCACTCATTGCGAAATTCCAGCCTCAATCTTGTACCCAGGGCAGGCCGCTGGCTTTCCAGCCTTCCTTTTCGCCCCGGTGTTTGTTTTCGTTGTGCCCCCCCTCGAACCCCTGGGCGACGTTGTAAGCACGCGTGAAACCCGCCTCCGTCAGCTTGATTGCCGCGGCCCGGGAGCGGGCGCCCGAGCGGCAGATCACCAGCACCGGTGCGCCCTCATTCGCACCGGCCGCCTTGACCTGATCGACAAAGCCGGCATTCACCTGCATGGTCGGAAAGACCTGCCAGGGAATGAAACGGGCTTCCTTGCCCAAAGACCGAAGATCGGGAACGCCGACGAAAGCCCATTCGGGCTGGGTCCGGCAATCAATCAAAACCGCTTCCGAAGATTCTTCCAAAATGGCCCAAGCATCCGACGGAACGACATCGCCACCGTACCCCTCACCCGGCGCCACCTCTTTTTCCGTGGCGGTCCTGAGGTCCTCCCCCGACATACTTGATTCTCCCGATCAGGCCCGTAGACGGCCCCGGCCCCTTAGCGGGCCCCTTCTTCTTTTCAAAAGCGCTATTTGTTTCGTTGTT
>JAOTVC010000276.1 GCA_029863585.1 Alphaproteobacteria bacterium
GCTGGCCGCGGCGACGTTGAGCAGGATATTGACGCTGAGCCAGGATATCCGCCGCCTAAATCGCGTCATCGTCGGCAGGTCGCGGATCTCGTCGCCGCCGACGATGCCCTGCATGCGCAGCATGTCCCGCTCCGCCTGTTCCGAAAGAGCCGCCTGGACGCCCGTGCGCCGGACGATCCCCAGCAGACGCCCGCGCCGGTCGACCACCGGGACGGCGGCAAAGGAGCGGGCATCGAAGAAGCTCTTGAGCTCGCTGAGCGGCGTCTCATCGGTGACGAACAGCGACGGCACCATGACGTCGGCCACCGGTTTGTAGCGTGGGCTTAGCACCAGGTCGCGCACTTGGACCACGCCCACCACCCGGTCGAGAGCCGATACGACATAAGCGTAGCGCTTGAAATATTCGTCGATATCCTCGGCCATCTGGTTGATCTCGTCCAGCGCCTCCCCCACCGAGACGTCCTCGTGGAACTTGAAGAACTCCGTCACCATCAGGCCGCCGGCGACGTCGTCGGCATAGCGCGCGAGCTCCCGGGCCTCCTGGGCATCCTCGACCGTCATCTCCCGCAGGATGGCTCGGGCATTGTGCTCCTGCAGTTCGGCCAGCAGATCCGCCTGCTCGTCGCTGACCATCTCGTTGACGATCTCGGCCGCGTCCTTGGGCTGCATGTTTTCGATGATGTCGGCGGCCTGCTCGTCCGGGACATCCTCGATCAGGTTTGCCGCTTCCGCCGGCGACAGGGTGGTCAGCACCTTTTCCTGTGCCGCGGGTTCGAGCCGCAGGATGGCCCGCACCGCCTCGCTGGGTTCAAGCGACGAGAGGTACGCTTCCAAGCCCGCGGCATCGCCGGTATCGGCGATGTCCCGCATCCGTTCCCACGGATAGGTTTCGGTCTCGTTTGCCATGAATCTCTCCCGATCTCGCCCCGGCAGCGCTGGTTCGCCCGGCATCCTAATCGTGATCGTTTGATTTCCGCTTAATGGTCGAAGCGGCACACCATCATACACCGCCCGCGCGCCGATGTATGCCGGCGCATGACGGACGGGCGCCGCAGCGGGCACGAATGATGCCGCGTCCTATTGTTCGGTGCGCAAGGGCGAGTGCTGGACCAGCCAGATGGCCACCAAGGGGGCGAGGAAGGTGATCAGGGCGACGGCGATCAGCAGCCAGCCGAGCTCCGAGTAATCTGCGGGGGTCTGAAGCGCGCCGGTCGCCCGGTCGCGGACCTCCCGCGTCACCAGGAAGATCTGGTTGATGTACTTGGTCCCGAGGCTGCTGGCCGACAGCGCCAGGTTGGTGAACGACGCCATCACCGCGAAGAACGTGGCCTTCAGGTGGCTTGGCGCGTTCTTGGCGATCCAGGCCAGCATGGGGATCATCGCCACCTGGCCCAGCGGCGATTCGATGGCGGTGTCGATGACGGCGATGAAGCGCGCATCGACGATGCCGCCGGTCAGCGGCGCGGTCCAATTCTGCACCCCGTAATACAGCCCGATATTGGGCAGCGACAGGATACCCGCCGCGACGGTCAGGAGGGCCACGATGTAGGCGAGCGAGCGCCGCGTCATCAACGGCCGCAGCACCACCATGCCGACCAAGGCGAGCCCCGAAGCGATCAGCGACAGCACCGACAGGAATTTCTGATCGAAGCCCAGCGCGTCGATCTCGAACCAGGTGGCGCCGGGCCCGGGCAGGGGCACGGCACGGAAGACGAAGATGATGACCGCGGTCCCCACCAGGGCGCGGCGCACGTCGCGATCGAGCTCCAGAAGCAAGCGCTGCATGAGGAACAGGACGATCGCCATGGAGCCGGCGAAGATCACCTCCTGGGAAAACGGCACGTCGCTCAGGCCCAGGGTCAGCACGAATCCCGCGAAGGCGAGACCGCCGCCCAGGATCCACCAGTTGGGCTCGGTGGCCTCGGCGGTGCCGGGCATCAGGCGGGCAATCTCGGCATCGCTCATCCCTTGGCGGCGCATGCGCCGGCGGCGGACCCGCGTCGTCACGCCACCCAGGATCACGCCGAGGACCGAAAGCGCCGGGATGGCCAGCGCCAGCAGGTAGATGTCGGCATAGACCGCGGCCTTTTCCGCCTCGGTCATGAGCGCGACCTCTGAAAACATGAAGATGTTGAGGCTGGCGACGGCGACCAGGCCGGAAATGATGGCGAAGCGGCCGAGCGTCTGCATGGTCGTATGCATGGCCTTGATGCGGGCCTCGGGGAAGGGTTCGCCGTTCTCGTCCGCCACCGGCACCGCCTCCACGGTCATGGCGTCGGCCACCACGTCCTGCAACACGTAACCGGTCGGGGCCAGCAGCACGCTCACCACGTACCAGGCTTCCACCGCCATCACCGCCGCCATCGCCTGGGTGTGCGCGATCAGGCCGTACATGATCAGGATGCTGGCCGCGATCAGGCCGGCGCCGAGGTAGACCAGGACCGCCTTCCAGCGCCAGACCAGGTCGACCAGGTGCCCCATCGGCATTTTCAGCGCCCAGGGGATGCCGGCCCAGAAGGTCAGCCCGGCCAGGAAGGCCGCCGACAGGCCGAGGTAATCCTTGACGAAGAAGGTGCCGACGATGGCGGTCAGCCCGGAAATGCCGGCCGCCAGGTAGACCATCAGGGGCGGCAGGTACGAAAGCCGCATCTCGCGCGCGAGACCGACGATGGTTTCGGAGATCCAGGCCTTCAACATCCGCCGACTTTCACCCGGAACCGCATCGCGTGACAAGGGCACCGATGGGCCCCTGGATCACGCCGGGGCTGCGCCGGGCCTGGCCCGTAACCTCCCCGGGCCGCGCCGCGGTCGGTCCGGGGCTTGGCGCGGGCGAGCACGAAGGCTCACCGCTTGGGCAGCGCGCCCTTGGTGGTGGCGATGTCGGTGAACTTCTTAAGCGCCCCCGTCATCTTGGCGAACAGGGCGTCCCTGCCGGTGATGCCATAGCGCGCCTTCAGCGCCGCCGGATCGGTATAGGCGAGATACGCCGTGCCGTCCTTGTCCTCCCAGGCAACCGCGCGCAGCGGCAGATCGAGACCGATGGCCGGGTTCGCCTGCATCAGCGGCGTGCCCATCTTGGGATTGCCGAAGATCAAGAGCTCGGTCGGACGCAGATCGAGGCCCACCTTCTTGGCCCCCGCCTGGTGCTTGACCCGGGCGAAGATCGTCAAGCCCGCGCGCTTTAAGGCGATACCCAACCGGTCGAGCGTCTTGGTCGCGCCGAAGGCACTCTTCTTGACGATCAGCCCCTCGCCCGCCCCTTGGGACCGGGCGGGGGCGGAAAAGGCTGCGGCGGCGCCGATTACGGCGAGCCCGAGGATCAGCGCGGCAAGTCTGGATCGCGGATGCATGGTCTCTCCTTGGCGGTCTGCAATCGTGGAAACGCGGGGTTCCGGTCTGCTCGAATTCCGGCCGGAATCTGGCGCGCCCGGCAGGACTCGAACCTGCGACCCCCAGATTAGGAATCTGGTGCTCTATCCTGCTGAGCTACGAGCGCGCGTGGCCCCCTTATAGCAGTGTGGGAGGCTTTAGAAAACGGGGGCCCGGTCTGGGCCCCCGCGG
>JAOTVC010000277.1 GCA_029863585.1 Alphaproteobacteria bacterium
GCGACATGGCGCTGTATTCGCGTTCGAGGTTCTCGCGCACCGCGGCGCGCATCTTCGCCAGATCCTCGAAGCCCATGGTCGCGGCAAGCGTGTCATCGAGGGACGAATCCGCATACTCTCTCAATTCGCGGACCGTAACCTCGAACTCGGCAGCTTTCCCGGCCAGGTCCGGTGCACTGTACTCGTCGGGAAACGTCACCTTCACCGTCAACTCGTCGCCCGGTGTGGCGCCGACAATCTGATCCTCGAAACCGGGAATGAAACGGCCGGAGCCGAGTTCAAGATGAAAATCCTTGCCCGCACCGCCGGGAAACTCGGTGCCGTCGGCGCGGCCAACGAAGTCGATCACGGCGACATCGCCCAATTTTGCCTCGCGCGGTTTGGCGACGGCTTCGGCCACCCGGTTTTCCTTGGCAATCCGCGCAAGCGCCTCATCGACCTCCGCATCCGACACCGAGATCGAGATGCGCTCGAGCTCGATTTTGGAGAAATCGGCCGGTTCGAACTCCGGCATCAATTCGACCTGCATCGTGTATTCCAGGTCTGCACCGTCCTCGTAGCTCGTGATCTCAATCCTGGGCTGGATTGCCGGCGTGAGGCCCCGCTCGGCGATCGCTTGCGCCGACGAATCCTGCACCGCCGTTTCCAGAATCTCTCCGATCACCGACTTGGCATAGCGCTTCTGCAGCAGTGCGAGCGGCGCTTTGCCCGGACGGAATCCCGGCAGGGTGAGACCCTTGCCGACCTCGGTCAGGCGATGGTCGACTTTTCCCTCGATGTCCTTGGCCTCGATTCGGACCGTGAATTCACGGGTCAGGCCTTCGTTCCTGGTTTCGGTAACCTGCATGGAAATGCGTACTCGGCTAGAGGTGAACCTTTAATTCCGGCCCGGCGAGCATCGCCGATCCTGACTGGCTGGTGCGGGCGGAGGGACTTGAACCCCCACGGATTTCTCCACTGGATCCTAAATCCAGCGCGTCTACCAGTTCCGCCACGCCCGCGCCCGCATCGAAATATCGGCAACGCGGCGCCCCTGTATAGGAACAGCGGGTTGAGCGGTCAAGTCACGTGGGGAGGCAACGACGGGATTGCAAGGGATTGACCAGGGGATATGGGACGGCACGCGCCGCGACGCGGCACGGTGCCAGAACTCGATGGCCGCGAAGGGCCGGTCAGAACGTCAGACGGACTCGCCGCAGTGCCTGTAATTGTCAGCGAAAACCGACAGGGCCAACACGCGAGGCCCTTCGAATGCGCGTCCTTTTTCCTGCGACCGCTCGAACCGCACTTCGTATTTTACATGCGGAATTCCAAAAGTATCTTTCCTTATAGAAAGAACTCGCGCGGTCTCGACCAGATTATTCGAAAGTTCGCGCTTGAAAAGCGCCCCTTCATGGATCGAATCGACAGGTGTTTTTTTGGTCTCTTTCCAGAACATTTGGGTACGTCCCTTTTTAAATATCGGGATCAATATTTCATGACAGATTTAATATTATGCCAAACCCAATATTTCCTATCAGGTTGCTTGCCAAACCTGGCCCCGATTTCGGTCCGCACCCACCTCATCTTGGGGGTAAGGCATTGCGAATATACCAGCATTATATTAACGAGAGATTTACCGGGTGGCCGCGCGACGTATCGCCTTCGATACCCTCAGGTTGCGCGGTCCCGCAACGTTGCCAGGACTGAAGGCAGCATGTCGGGCAGATCTTCCGCGATCAGGCCCGGCCCGTGGGCGGTCGCGGTTTCGCCATGCAGCCACACGGCGCAGCAGCCGGCTTCGAAGGCCGCCATTCCTTGGGCTATCAGGGCGACAGCGATACCCGAAAGAACGTCGCCCGACCCCGCGGTGGCGAGGCTGGGCGGGGCGTTGCCGTTGACAACCGCCCGGCCATCCGGCGCAGCGATCACGGTGTCCGGTCCCTTGAGCAGCACGACGGCCCCAGAAAGCTGTGCCGCTTGCCGTGCGCGCTCGAGTTTTCCTGCCCCGGAAAGCGTTGGGAACAGTCGGGCGAATTCGCCTTCATGCGGCGTCATGAGACAGGGCCCGCGCATGGCGCCGAACAGATCTGCCGGATTGTCGCCGAAGACGGTCAGCGCGTCGGCGTCCAGAACCGCCGGCTTGGCGGCCGCCAGCGCTGTCAGCACGTTGTCTCGTGTCTCCGGCGTGGCGCCGTTGCCTGGCCCCAGCAACACCGCGTGGGAGCGCGGATCGGCAAGCTTGTCCGCGAGCGCGTCGGTGTCGTCGAGCCTGGCCACCAGCGTGCCGACCTGGCTGGTGCGGTAGATCATCAGCGAACCGGGCGGCGACAGCACCGTCACCACACCGGCGCCGGCGCGGCGTGCGGCCGCCGCGGCGAGCCGGGCCGCGCCGGTCATGGCGTCGCCGCCCACCACCAGTGCGTGGCCGCGGCTGTACTTGTGCTGATCGAACCGCGGCCAGGGGAATCTCTCCAGCCACAACTCCGGCCCGTTTGCCGCTTGCGCGGGTGCGATGTCGTCGATCACCGACTCCGGTATGCCGATATCTGCAACGATCAGTTCGCCGCACAGTTCCCGGCCTGGAAACAGCAGGTGGCCCGGTTTGCGGCGGAAGAATGTCACCGTCAGGTCTGCCGGGGCCGCTGCGCCGAGGACGGCCCCGGTGTCGCCGTGCAGACCGCTCGGCACATCCACGGCAACGCAGGCGAGGCCGCGTGCCGCCACCGCCGCGACGACCTCGGCCGCGATCCCCGACAGGGGTCGTGCAAGTCCGGCGCCAAAAATCGCATCGACGACGAGTTCCGCGCCGTCCAGCACGTCCGTAGACAGAGACTCGACGGCGCCGCGCCACCGGTCCGCATGGTGCCGCGCATCGCCCTTCAGCTTCTCACGGTCGCCCAGCAACGCTACCCGCACCGTCCACCCCGCCTGCGACAGCAGGCGGGCCACCACGAAGCCGTCGCCGCCGTTGTTGCCCGGGCCGCAGAGGATGGTTACGGGACGCGCATTCCATCGCGCCGCGACCGCATCGGCGATCACCCGGCCGGCATTTTCCATCAGCGTCTCGCCCGAAACGCCCGCGACCATCGCCGCGGCATCGGCGCGATACATCTCGTCGACCGTCAGCAGCACGCTGCCGGAGGGGAATTGTTCACGCCGTTGCGCCGGACCACTCATTCGCTTGCCTCGCAGGAATCGATCGCCCGCAGCGTCCGGGACCTGAATTCGCGACGGTAGAGCACGAGAACGACGATCAGCACCGCGGGGATCAGCGCCGCGGGGTGGATGAACCAGCTGAGCGCGGCCATGCCGAAATAGTATGACCGCATGCCGAAATTGAAATGCTTGGCGGCCAGCGACGCGACGAGCGCCGCGGAAACCGCATAGTCGCGATAGCCCTCTACCGGATCCGGATTGATCGGCGCCGCACCGACCAGCAAGGAGCAGTAGTTGAACTGGCGCATGGCCCAGGCGAATTTGAAGAATCCGTGCACGAAGATCAGCATCATCAGAACGACCTTGGCCTCCCAGATGACCGGCGTTGCCTTTGCCGTGAACGGCAGGTC
>JAOTVC010000278.1 GCA_029863585.1 Alphaproteobacteria bacterium
TCACCGGCAAAGCTCCGTACGCGAACAGAAACCGGCGGATCGGTGTGCCGGACCCCTCGATGGCGTCGGTAAACAACGGCAGATTGCTGGACGCGAAGGGGCCCACGGAGCGCTCGGGCAGTCCCTGCGGGTCAGCCTCGTCCCGACCAAACCCGTCGGACCCATATGCCTGATCGGTTTGCATGTCTCTGATCTAGCAGGCGTCGATTTAAAACGTCTTAACGGTTGACCGGGAATTAAACGCCCCGGCCCGGCACGTGGGAACCATCGCGCTTAGCAAGTGGTTTGCGATAAGGTAGACTTGCGCGCGTTTTTCCAAGGTAGCGGGTGGCTCTGCATGCGATTGCCCATTCACCGAGAAGGCTGGCCGATCATCGGCGGCTTTGTCCTGGCGACGGTCCTGATGTGGCTGGTCTGGCTGCCGCTCGGTATCGCGGGCGCGCTCCTCAGTCTGTGGTGCGTCTGGTTCTTCCGCGACCCGAATCGGTTCCCCCCGGACGGTGCCGGTACGATCCTTGCGCCCGCCGACGGCCGGGTCCTTCCGCTCGTCGAAGCCTTGCCGCCGGAAGAGTTGGAAATGGAGGCGGTGCCGCTGGCCCGGATCAGCATCTTCATGAACGTGTTCAATGTGCACGTCAACAGGGTGCCGGCCGATGGCCGGATCGTGCGGACCCATTATCGGCCGGGGCGTTTCTTCAACGCGTCCTTCGACAAGGCGAGCGCGCATAATGAGCGGCTGTCCGCCTTGATGACGCTGGAGGGCGGAGAGCGGCTCGCCTTTGTGCAGATTGCGGGCTTGGTGGCGCGGCGGATTCGCAGCACCCTCAAGGACGGGCAGGTCGTGCGCCGCGGCGAGCGCTTCGGCATCATTCGTTTCGGTAGCCGCGTCGACATCTATCTGCCGCCGGAGGCACAAGCGTGCGTCTCGGCGGGGCAGGCGGTCACCGCCGGGGAAACCGTGGTTGCCCAGCTTCCCGGGCGCAACGCGCCCGACGGAGCCGATGCGGCAGGTGAAGACGGAGGACCAACTCGATGACGCGGCGACCCAGGACACGCGTGGCCTCGCAAACCAGGGCCCGTCTGCGGGGCCTTCATTTCAATCGCCTGATCCCCAATATCCTGACGGTGTTGGCCTTGTGCGCCGGATTGACGGCCATCCTCTACGCCTACCAAGGCAAATGGAAATTCGCGGTCATTGCAATCCTGATCGCCGCCGTGCTCGATGCGCTTGACGGGCGGGTTGCGCGGCTCCTTGGGGGCTCCACCAAGTTCGGCGCGGAGCTCGACTCGCTTTCCGATTTCGTGAGCTTCGGGGTGGCGCCGGCGCTTCTCGTCTTCCTCTGGTCCTTGCAGAGCGCCCAGGAAATCGGTTGGATCACGGCCCTGGTATTCGCGGTCTGCGCGGCCCTGCGCCTGGCCCGGTTCAATACCCGGCTGGGCATGTCCGACATGCCTGCCTGGGCTTCCAACTATTTCACCGGCGTTCCCGCGCCGGCCGGTGGGGGACTTGCGCTTCTGCCCATGATCCTCAGTTTTGCGTTCCAGAGCACGGCTCTGGCGCATCCGGCGATCAATATTCCTGTGATGGTCGTCGTTGCCTGCCTCATGATCAGCCGCATTCCCACCTATGCCCTGAAACAGATCCGCGTGCCTCACAGGATGGTCATGCCGTTTCTCGTGCTGGTGGGGCTGACCGCAGCGCTTCTGGTCATGGCGACATGGCTCACGGTTTCCGTGTTCTTGTTCGCCTATTTATTGTCGATTCCGTTCTCGGTCAGGGCCTACCGCCGGCTGCAACGCGACGCGTCGAACGCCGGTTCGAACCGGAAGACCAGCGTGGCGGGTACCGACGAGGCGACCGACCGGGTGTTTGAGGAGATCGCCGATTCCGCGCAGGATGACGGGGATTTCGGCGAATCCGGTCAGGAGCGGCGGTAGGCCGATGCGCGGCGGAGGTTCCTCAACCCCTATAGGGAGCGGACGTTTTCGGGGTAAAGCTCGTCCACGGTGACCGGACGGTGGGTCACGCCTTGTTCGTTACAGAAACGAACGAAGGCTTCCAAGGTCGGCCGGTTCGACTCAACGCCATAGGGCCAGAAATCGGCTCCGAACATGTCCCGGGCCTTTTCGGCATAGGCAAAGCACCAGGGGATGGGAAAACGGCAGATGTTGCCGTCCAATGCCCGGGTCAGGCTCCTGTTTTTGGCCTCGGTGAAGGCGGAGAACAGGCTCGGGCCGATCCACGGATGCGCGTCGTAAATATCCTTGCGAATGGCGACGGTGTGCATCATGGGGAAGATGCGGTTCTTCTCCCAATAGGCTTCCTCTAGCGGTTGAAAATCGACCACCAGCCGGCGAATGCGGGGATCGCCGGCCTCGAAAAGGTCCGGAGGATGGGCGCAGATCACCGCATCCAGGTCGCCCTCCAGCAACATGTCCATTAGGGATCGGTCCGTCACTTCCTCATAGGACACGCCCTCGGGAATGATGCCGCGGACCTGGCTCCAATTGGCAAGGCTGTTGATCCCCGCCCGGATCCATTGAATGTCGCTCAGAGGGATTCCGATGTCGTGCACCAGCCAGGCCCTGACGTAGACGATGGCGGTCTGTACCCATTCCGGTATGCCCACCTTCTTGCCGGCAAGCTGCTCGGCGGAGATCAGGGGGCTGTCCGCAGTGACGTAAATTGCATGCTGGCGGAAGAAGCGGGATGGAAATACGGGGATCCCCGTCAGGTTGTCGTCGCCCTGAGATGTCAGGGAGACAAACCTGGCGAGGGACATTTCGGACACGTGCCATTCGCGGCGTTCCGTGAAGCGGGCAAAGATGTCCTCCACCGGTAGATCGATGTGATTGACGGCAATGCCGGGCGCCCTGACCTTTCCGTCTATGAAGTCGCGAATGTGGTCGTAATCGCTGATGGCGATGTCGAGACTAAGTTCACCCATAAGCAATCTCTCCGTTGGCCAGGCGCCCGGCCTTTAGTTCTTTGTCGGCCATGGCGCGAGCCTTCACTCCGACTTCTCCATATGGATTACCCTTTGCGGGAACGGTATTTCGATTTCCGCCCCGTCGAGGGCCTCCTTCACCTGGCGGGTGAGGTCGAACTTCACAGGCCAGTAATCGGACGCCGCGCACCACACCCTGATCTGCAGATCGACGGAGCTCTCGCCGAGTCCCGTGGTCATGACCATGGGAGCCGGATCGTCGTTAACCCGGCTATCCGCCGACACCAAGTCCTTCAGGACCTTGAGCGCCTTGCCAATGTCGTCGCCGTAGCCGATCCCGACGTTGATATCGACACGGCGGGTCGCATTGTGGCTGAAATTCTTGACCGCCGCGCCCCACAATTGGCTGTTGGGTATGATGATATGGACGTTGTCCGGCGTGTTGAGTTTGGTGAGGAACAAGGTAATCGATTCCACCGTGCCCGACTGGCCGGCGGCTTCGATGAACTGTCCCACCCGGAAGGGGCGGAACAAAAGCAGCATGAATCCCGCCGCAACGTTGCTGAGCGTTCCCTGAAAAGCCAGACCGATGGC
>JAOTVC010000154.1 GCA_029863585.1 Alphaproteobacteria bacterium
CCCTGATCGAGGACTGCGCGGACGCGGAAGCGGTGGAGGTGCCGGATCCGCAGAACCTCGCCTACACCACCCAGACCACGCTTTCGGTAGACGACACCCAAGCCATCGTCGACATCCTCACCCGGCGCTTTCCCGCCATCCGCGGGCCGGCAAAGGCGGATATCTGTTACGCAACCACCAACCGCCAGGAGGCCGTCAAGGCGATGGCGCCCAAGGTCGATGCGCTGGTCGTCATCGGCGCCGAGAACTCTTCCAATTCCAACCGGCTGGTGGAGGTCGCCACGGCAGCGGGCTGCGCCAATGCCTTCCTTTTGGAAAGCGTGGAGGCGCTCGACTGGGGGCGGCTCGAGGGCGTCGCCTCCCTCGGCATCACGGCCGGTGCTTCGGCACCGGAATCCCTGGTCGAGGGGCTGCTGGATGCACTGGCGGCGCGTTTCACTCTCCGCGTCCAGGCGGCCGGGCCCGGCGAGGAGCACGTCCATTTCGGCATTCCGAAGGCGTTGGCGGGCTGAGGCCTCGCCCCCGGGTCGCTTCCCTCACCGATCATGGCCGTCTACACCGAAATCAGCGACGAAGAACTGGAAATCTTCCTTGAAGCCTATGACCTCGGCCGCGTGCTGTCCTACAAGGGCATCGCCGAGGGGGTGGAGAATTCCAACTACCTTTTGCAGACCGAGGCGGGAACCTTCATCCTGACTCTCTATGAAAAGCGTGCCAAGCCCGAGGATCTACCGTTCTTCCTGGCCCTGATGGACCACCTGGCCGGGCAAGGATTCGCCTGCCCGACGCCGATCCACGGGCGCGACGGGAACGCGCTGCGCAACCTCGCCGGACGGCCCGCCGCCATCGTCAGCTTCCTCAATGGCGTTTGGCCCCGGCGTATCCAGACCCACCACGCCCAGGCGCTGGGCGATGCGGTGGCGCACATGCACCTGGCAGGCGCCAGCTTCGGCCGGACGCGGGCCAACGATCTCGGCCTGACCCAGTGGCGGCCCCTGTTCGACGACGTCTCCGCCCGCGCCGATGAGATCACCCCCGGCCTCGGCGGAGTGATCGGCGCCGAGCTCGATGCCTTGGACTCCCATTGGCCCACCGACCTGCCCACCGGGATCATTCACGCCGATCTGTTTCCCGACAACGTGTTCTTCCTCGGCGGGCAATTCTCCGGCATCATCGACTTCTACTTCGCCTGCACCGATTCCTATGCCTACGAGCTGGCCATCTGCCTCAATGCCTGGTGCTTCGAGCCCGACAATTCCTTCAACATCACCAAGGCGCGGGCGATGCTGGGGGCTTACGGCAAGGTGCGGGCGTTGCAGGGCGACGAGCTTGCGGCGCTGACCTGGCTCGCCCGGGGTGCCGCCATGCGTTTCCTGTTGACCCGGCTGTATGACTGGTTCCACCAGCCCGAGGGCGCCCTGGCGGCCCGCAAGGACCCCAGGGAATACCTCGCCAAGCTGCGCTTCCATCAGGGCCTCAGCGGGCCCGGCGCCTATGGACTGGATCCGTGAGACCGGCGATGGCGGAGACCGGCGACATCATCGACATCTTCACCGACGGGGCGTGCTCCGGGAATCCGGGTCCCGGCGGCTGGGGCGTGATCCTGCGCTGGCGCGGCACGGAAAAGGAGCTGTCCGGCGGCGCGGCGGAGACCACCAACAACCGCATGGAACTGATGGCGGCGATCAAGGGGCTCGAGAGCCTCAATCGGTCCGTCAAGGCCCGGGTGCATACCGACAGCCAGTACGTGAAGGACGGCATCACCAAGTGGATCGCCAAATGGAAGAAAAACGGCTGGAAGACGGCGGCCCGCAAGCCGGTCAAGAATGCCGATCTGTGGCAGCGGCTGGACGCCGCCGCCCAGGCCCATGAGGTCGAATGGCGCTGGGTGCGTGGCCATACCGGCCACCCGGAGAACGAGCGCGCCGACGCCCTCGCCCGGGGCGCCATCCCCGGTTAGGACGGCGCCCGATAGAAGGCGGTCCAGAGCGGCCTACAGCGCGGCGAGTATGGTTTCGGCGCTGGACTTCTCGAAGCCCGATTCATCGACGTTCAAGGCTGTCACCTTGCCGTCATCCACCACCATGGCGTAGCGCTTTGAGCGCGGACCCATGCCCCGTTCGGTGAGGTCCATGTCGAGGCCGAGCGCCTTAGCGAGCTTGGCAGAACCGTCGGCCAGCATGGTCACCTTGCCCTCGGCGTCCTGATCCTTGCCCCAGGCGTCCATGACGAAGGCGTCGTTGACGGCGATGCAGGCGATCTCATCGACGCCCTTGGCCTTCAGCGCATCGGCCTTGGCGACGAAGCCGGGCAGATGTTTTTGCGAACAAGTCGGGGTGAAGGCGCCGGGAACGGCGAACAGCACCACCTTGCGCCCGGCGAAGAACTCGTCGGTCGACACCTGATCGATTCCGTCCGCGGTCTTGTGCTGAACGGTCACAGAAGGAATCTTGTCACCTACCGCTATGGTCATGGATTGGATCTCCCGTCTCGTGTTGTCGCTTGCCCCCGCGCAACGGGGGCGGCGTTGATGGTGGCGGCATTTTCGGGCAAGCGCGCGGCGATTTCCACCGGATGATTTGTGGGGTTATTGCTTCTCCGCTGCCGCCTTGGGGCGCGCCGCGGAAAAAGCGGCAAGCACGCTATCCTCGGTCAAGATCTCGCTCAGGACGATGCCCGAAGGCGCGCCCGGCCCATAGACCGCGTTGAAGGGAATGCCGTAACGCCCGAATCCGCGGAGGTAGGCGGAAATGCCGGCATCCGGCCGGGTCCAGTCGGCGCGCATGGCGATGATGTCGCCGCTTCTCAGATGCTTCGCCACCTCGCCGCGATCGATCACCAGCGCCTTGTTGGCCTTGCAGGTCAGGCACCAGTCGGCGGTAACGTCGACGAACACCACCTTGCCTCGGGCGACATGATTGAGCAGCCTGACGTGATCGAAGGGCTGCCACCTGATCCCGGCGTCGACGCCGCCGCCGCCGGTCCCGCGCGCCTTGGGTCCGTCCAGGACCGCAGGCAGCACGAGGACCGAGATCAGGAAGACCGCCGCCAGGCCCAACCCTGCCGCCCTGAGGCGATGGACCTTGAGCCTGAGGCAGAGCGCAGCCAGCACACCGGCCAGAAGAAGGGCCGTCAGCACGGTCGCCGTGGCGCCGACGAGCGCCCAAAGCACGGTGAGCAGCCACAGCGCGGTCAACAGCAGCGCACCACCCAAAATCCGCCTGAGGACGATCATCCATGGACCCGGCCGAGGCAGTCCCGTCGCAATTTGCGGCCAAGCGGCGACCACAAGGTATGGCGCGGCAAGCCCAAGGCCGAGGGCGCTGAAGACGGCAAGGATTTCGGTGGCGCCGCGGCTCAGCGCGAAGCCCACGGCGGTACCCAGGAACGGTGCAGAGCACGGCGTCGCCAATAGGGTCGCGAAAGCGCCGGTGATGAAGGCACCGCTGAGCGTTTTGGAGCCGCCGATGGCCGCCGCGGGTCCGGCGAAACCCGGCAAGGAGATATCGAACAGGCCCATCAGGTTGGCCGCGAACAGCACCAGCAAGGCCGCCATGAAGGTGAGAAAGCCCACGGTCTGGAATTGGATGCCCCATCCCACCGCGGCGCCGGCCGTCTTGAGGATGATCGCGCCCAGCGCCAGCACCAGGAAAGAGAAGACGATACCCGCGGCGGTGGCGAGGAACCCTTGGCGCACCAATTTGGTCTCACCGCCGCCATGGCCCACGACCGAAAGAACCTTCATCGACAGAACGGGCAGGACGCAAGGCATCAAATTGAGGATCAGACCACCCAACAGCGCCAGTCCCAGTATGGCGATGAGACCGAGCCCGGGGGTCCCGCCGGACGCATCCACGTCCGGTCTGAGCGTCTGCTCGACGGCCCCCATCCCGTCCGCCAGGGTGAAGGTCAGCAACGGATCGGCGGGGGCTACGCTGCCCTGTCCGGCGAGGCCGATCGGCAACCTGAAGAGGGCGATCTTGCGGTCGGACGAGAACTCCGCGCTGCCGGCGCCGAATCGCAGCGGCCGGGGCCCTTCAACCAGCAAGCGCGGCGCCGTGAAGCCCTGCCGGGCCCGCGCCAGAACCTCGAGGGTCAAACCTTTCTGTCCCTTGAACAGGCGGGCTCCGGTCACGGCCAGGGGCGCGCTGGCCGCATCCGCCACGCCGAGCCTGCGCGGCACCAGTCCCGAGAACCGCGCGATCGCTACGCCGTGCCCGAAATCCCCGATACCGGGTCCGGCCTCGAGGTCCAGCCTGAGCCGCGCCTCATAAGGGATGCAGATTTTCTCGCAAACCAGATAACGCACCAGTGCGCGCAAGCCGAGCGCCCCGCCCGGCTCCTTGAGCATCGCCTCCATTGGCAGGACCACTTCGCCGCCATACACCATGGTGGTCAGGCCGAAAATGGTGAACTGTTCGGGCAAGGGCCAACTGACTTCGACGCCTTCGAGATTGCGCGACCCGGTCCAATCGACGGTCGGCGGCACCCCCGCGTCCCCCGGCGACCGCCAATAAATCTTCCAGCCCGGCTTGAGGCGGAACTGCAGTCCGAGATGGACGCTGTCGCCGACGCCGCTGCCGGTCGCGGGACTGATCAGCCGCACCGCGGCATGATCGTTTTCAACCCACGGCGACGCCTTGGCATGGGCTCCGGGCGCGCCCGAGACCGCGCACAGGCCGAAGATCACGGCCGCAAGCGCAGGCCTCAGCCACGCCGCCCATCGGCTCCGGCCCAGCACCGGCAAGAAATCAGAAAGGAACTTCAAAAACATTTTAATTTCAATCCATTAGCGCCGCTTAGCCGGCCCGGTGCCGACGCCGCCCCTGTTTTATCCCATGGAGGGGCTTCCATCCATCACATATGATCACCATGTTGTTAGGGGAATTTTTCTTGCCAAATCCGCTCTGCCACGGAGAATAAGTTCGATGGTTGAACAGGATCGCACACAGGAGCCTTCGCGCTTCCTGACCGGACAACTGCTCATCGCCATGCCGCAAATGGCGGACCCTCGCTTTGCCCAGACCGTCATATACATTTGCGCCCACAGCGACGACGGGGCCATGGGTCTGGTGATCAACCGCCAGATCGACAGCATCTCCTTCCCCGGCCTGTTGAAACAACTCGAGATCGACGCCCCCGGTGCCAACGATCAGATCCGAGTCATGTTCGGCGGCCCGGTGGAAACCGGCCGCGGATTCGTGCTGCATTCACCGGATTACGTCCAGGATTCCACCCTGCTGATCGAGGGCGACCTCGGCCTGACGGCGACAATGGACATCCTCAAGGACATCGCCACCGGATCGGGGCCGAAACAAAGCCTGCTGGCGCTGGGATACGCAGGCTGGGCGCCCGGGCAACTGGATCACGAGATGCAGGCCAACGGCTGGCTGCACGCCCCGGCCGATGCGGATCTCATCTTCAACGACGACATCAAATCAAAATGGGAGCGGGCGCTCGCCACCCTTGGAATCAGCTCGGCCCTGTTGTCCGGCGAAGCCGGCCACGCCTGAGTCCCGCCCGTCCGCGCAATACCCTTAGCGCAGTGCCTGGACCGTGCCATCTTGCCGATCGGCGCCCTCTTCCCGCTTGAGGCGCTGCTTCATTGCCTCTTCGGCCAACAGGGCGAACAGCAAGTGATCTTCCCAGACGCCGTTGATGCGGAGATATTTCGGGGCGAACCCCTCCTCCCGGAAGCCGCTCTTGCGTAGGACGCCTTGGCTGGCCGCGTTGCGCGGCAGACAGGCCGCCTCCAGGCGGTGGAGATGAAGATGCTGAAAGGAATATTCAATGATGCAGGCAAGCCCGTCGCTCATCACGCCCTGGCGGGCGAAGGGCGCCCCGACCCAATACCCCAAGGTCCCGGTCTGAGCGACCCCCCGGCGCACGTTGGATAGGGTGATGCCGCCGCGCAGCGCATTGTCGGCGCGCGAAAAGATGAAGAACGCATAGCCCGCGCCCATTTGCCACTCCTCCGAATAGTGGCGCAGGCGGCGGCGAAAGGCATGGCGGGTCAAGCTGTCGATCGGCCAGGTCGGCTCCCAAGGAACCAGGAATTCGCGCGATCGTTCGCGCAACTCCGACCAGGGTTTCCAATCGTCGTCCTGGGGCGGGCGGATATAGACGTGCCTGCCGTCGACGCGCTCTTCCGCCGGCAATTTATGCGATGACTTGAACAGGTCCAGCATTCCCTACTCCGCCGCACTCGCCCGGGCCGCCCATCCGGCGACGCTTTCATTTTCCCCCATCGGCCCCAGCGCCGCCAGTGTCGGCGCGCCGGCGAACACCTTGGCCGCCAGGCGATCGATGGCGGCACTGTCCACGGCGTCGATGCGCTCGACGATTTCCGCGAGCGGAATGGGCCGCCCAAAGATCAGCAAATGCTGGGCAAGGCGTTCCGCCCGGGCGCGGGTGTTTTCCATGGCCATCAGCAGACCCGATTTAAGCTGCGCCCGGACACGCGCGAGCTCTTCCGCGGTGACGGTGCCGCCGATGGCGGCCAGTTGCTCCATGACCACGGGCATCAACTCGCGCACCTCATCCGGCCCGGTCCCGGCATAGAGGCCGAACAGGCCGCCGTCGCGATACGCCGTGCTGAAGGTATAGATGGAATAGACCAACCCGCGCTTTTCACGCACCTCCTGGAAGAGGCGCGAGGACATGCCGCCGCCGAGCAGCGAACTCAGCGCGCCCATGGTGTAGAAATCGGGATCGTCGTAAGCGAGACCGTCATAGCCAAGCACCAGGTGCAACTGCTCCAGCTCCCGCCGCTCCCCGTGATGTCCGCCAAGGTATCGGGCCGGTTCAGCCTGCGGCGCGCCGAGCGCCCCAAGGCCGCCGAAGGCATCGATGGCGAGGCCCACCAATTCCCGGTGATCGACCTTGCCAGAAGCCGCCAGCACCATGCGATCGGCGCCATACTGGATCGCCATGTAGTCCGCCAGCGCCGCCCGGTCGAGGCCGCGCACGTTTTCCGCCGTTCCCAAGATCGAGCGGCCAAGCGCCTGGCCCGGATAGGCGGCCTCCTGGAACTGATCGAACACCAGATCGTCGGGGGTGTCGGTGCATTGGCCGATTTCCTGGAGGATCACGGCGCGCTCCCGCTCCAGCTCGCCCGCATCGAAGGCGGAATGCTGCAGGATATCGGCCAGGATATCGACCGCCAGCGGCACGTCGTCCGCCAGCACACGCAGGTAATAGGCGGTGTTCTCCCGCGAGGTATAGGCATTGATCTGTCCGCCGACGGATTCCACCTCGTTGACGATGGCTTCCGCGCTGCGCCGCGCCGTCCCCTTGAAGGCCATGTGCTCCAGCATGTGCGAGATGCCGTTGAGCCGGGGTGACTCGTGGCGCGCGCCGACCCCGACCCAGACGCCGATGGCGGCGGTCTCCACATGGTCCATGCGGTCGGTGGCGACCCGGAAGCCGTTCTCCAGGCGGGTGACGTCGACGCTCATGCCGGGGCCCCCGCGGCAAGATGGGCGCGGACGAAGCCTTGAACGGCGGCGAGGTCGTTGGGCAGCACCTCGAACCGCTCCGGCTGCGTCATCAGGTCCGAAAGATGGGGGGGGAGCTGCGGCGTCGCGCCGGTCGCGCGCTCCACCGCTTCGGGGAACTTGGCGGGATGGGCCGTGGCGAGCGACACCATCGGTACCGCCGGATCGCCTCTGTGGGCGGCACCGCCCGCCACACCGATGGCGCTGTGGGGATCGAGCAGCTCGCCGGTCGCCTGGAAACAGCGCGATATCTCCTCAATCGTGCCGTCGTCATCCAGGCGGAAGCCGGTGAACACCGCGCGCGCCTGGTCGAGCGCGTCGCCGGACAGCGGCAGTTCCCCGGTATCCTGGAAGCCAGCCATCTGCTGGGCGACCCGGGGGCCGTCCCGCTCCATCAGGTCGAACAGGAAACGCTCGAAGTTGGACGCCACCTGGATATCCATCGAAGGCGACAGGCTGGGATGGACGGCGCCGCGCTTCATGGTGCCGGTGGCTAGCAATCGCGACAGGATGTCATTGGCGTTGGTGGCGAGCACCAGGTGCGAGATGGGCAGGCCCATCCGGCGCGCCACGTAGCCCGCGTAAATGTTGCCGAAATTTCCGGTCGGCACGGCGAAAGCGATTTGGCGTTGCCAGCAGCCGAGCGCCGCCGCCGCGGCGAAGTAATAGACGATCTGGCCGAGGATGCGCGCCCAGTTGATGGAATTGACCCCCGAAAGCGCGACCTCGTCGCGGAAGGCCCCGTCGTTGAACAGCGCCTTCAGGAGCGCCTGGCAATCGTCGAAGGTCCCGTCAATGGCGATGGCATGCACATTGGCGGCATCGACACATGTCATCTGCCGGCGCTGGACCTCCGACACCCGGCCATTGGGATACAGGATGAAGATATCGATGGCGTCCCGGCCGCGGCACGCCTCGATGGCGGCGGAACCGGTGTCGCCGGACGTGGCGCCGACAATGGTGACCCGCTCGCCCCGCGCGCCCAGCACGTGGTTGAACAGGTTGCCGAGCAACTGCATGGCGTAGTCCTTGAACGCCAGCGTCGGCCCGTGGAACAGCTCCATCACCCAGTGATTGGGGGCAAGCGCCTTCAGGGGCGCCACCGCGGCATGGTCGAACGCCGCGTAGGTGCGCTCCACGATGGCCCGGTAATCCGCCTCCCCGATGGCATCGCCGACGAAGGGCCGGGTCACGCGGTAGGCGATCTCGGCATAGTCGCGGCCGGCCAGGGCGGCGATCTCGTCCGCGCCCATGGTGGGCCAGGATTCCGGCACATAGAGGCCGCCGTCACGGGCCAGGCCCGCCAGCATGGCATCGGCAAAATCAAGCGTGGGCGCGGCGCCCCGGGTGGATATGTAACGCAAGTCCTAACTACTCCGTTGGTCAGCAGGCAAACCTACCCGCTGGCGGTAGGCAATCGCAACCGCCAGGATAGCGACGGCTTCAAGGTAATAGTAGCAGACATCGAACAGGAGGCTCACGACGCCGGGACCGAGCGGCCCCAGGGCGCTGTAATAGGCTTCCAGCCGCGCTTCGCCGAACTTGAGGATGGTGACCGACATCAGGCTGAGGAGCACGATCCCGGCGAGGGTTGCCGCGTTCCCCCGGGTCTGGTCCCAGGAGGTGCGCCAGCCGGTCTCGGCATCGCAGGCGACGGCCGGAAAGATAAAGACGAAGCGGACCGAAAGAAGCACGCAGGCGAGGCTGAACAGGGCCGATGCCGGCAGGTTTCCGGCGACCGAAAGGGTTTGCTTGAAGAAAGCCGCGGCCGTGGGAAACAGCGACATGATCGAGATCGACAGGACGACGATCAGCGACAGCGCGCCGATGAGCACCAGGGCAAAGGCGAAGGCAAGCGCTTCCCGGCGGCCCAAGGCAAAATGAAAGGGCCGCTTGACGGCGCCGGGTCCGACCAGGACGGCGCGGCTCAGCGCCACCAGGAACATCATGTAGAGCGCCAGGAATACCCCGTCCGCCAACAGGTTGAGCACCGCATTGGACCCGTGGCTGCGGTTCCAGCGTTGCAGCAGGGTGAAGCCGATGACATCGAAAGCAAGCGGGGCGGCCACGGCGGCGATGAAGATCAGGTGATAGGCCGCGAGCGCCCGGAACGCATCACCCAGCAATGCGCCGAACCTGA
>JAOTVC010000223.1 GCA_029863585.1 Alphaproteobacteria bacterium
AGGCCCGAAGGCCGGCCGCCATCGGTCTCGCTAGTCACTGTTACCGTTTCCCCCGTCTATTCCAACCTTTTCTAGCGGGGGACCGGTCCTCAGGCAAGATATCGGGATTGAAGATGGGCCTTAAAGGCGGTGGCATCGAGGACGCTGCCGGTGGCCTCTTCCAGCAACTGATCGGTGCTTCGCGAGGACGCCTTGCGGTGGATGTTCTCCCGCAGCCAGCCCATCAGCGGCGTGAAATCGCCCCTGGCCAGCGCGTCGGGGATTTCCGGCCGGGCCCGGCGGGCGGCGGCGAAGAGTTGCGACGCGGCCATGGCACCGAGCGTGTAGGTCGGGAAATACCCCCAGGCGCCGTCATACCAATGGATGTCCTGGAGGCAGCCCAGCGCGTCATCGGGCGGCGTCAGGCCGAGGAGTTCCTCCATCCCTTCCGCCCAGGCGCCCGGCAGGTCATTGATGGCGAGATCGCCCGCCAGCATGGCGCTTTCCAGGCGGAAGCGCAGGATGACATGGGCGGGATAGGTCACTTCGTCGGCATCGACGCGGATGAAGCCGCGCTCCACCCAGGTGTAATGGCGATGGATGTTGCCGGCCTCCCAGGCCGGACCGGAGCCGCCGAAGGCTTCGCGCATGCGTGGGGCGGCAAACGCGATGAACTCCGCGGAACGGCAGGCCTGCATCTCGACCAGCAGGGACTGGCTCTCATGCAACACCATGCCGCGCGCCCTGCCCACGGGCCTATAGCGCCATTCGGCGGGCAGGCCCTGCTCGTAGAGCGCATGGCCGGTTTCATGCAACACGCCCATGAGGCCCGGCATGAAATCGTCTTCGGAATAGCGGGTGGTGATGCGGATATCCTCGGGCACGCCGCCGCAGAACGGGTGATGGCTTTCGTCCAAGCGACCATGATCGAAATCGAAGCCCACCGCCTCCATCATCAGGCGGCAGAGCTTGCGCTGGGCCGCCAGATCGAAGGGACCCGGCAACGCCAACAGAGGCCCGGCGGCTTCCTGACGGGCCAAAACGTCGTCGGTGAATCCGGGCAGGAACGCGGCCAGGTCTGCGAAGACCGGCGCGATGGCCGCGGCACGGGCGTCGGGCTCGAAGCCGTCGAGCAGCGCATCATAGGAATCGAGACCGAGAGCGGCACTGAGCGCCTCGGCGCGTTCCAGAACCAGATCGCGCACCTCGGTCAGCGCCGGGACGATCGCCTTGAAATCGGCCTTGGCCTTGGCGTCCCGCCACAGCATCTCGCACGCGGCCCCGGCCTCGGAGACGCGGCGCACCAGGTCGGCATCGATCGCAAGCGCGCGCACCCGTCGCCGACGCATCGCCGTGAGGTTCGCCTGCTGCCACGGATTCAGGGTTCGGTCCGCCTCCGCCGCATCGAGGAAATCGGCCAGCGCCGGATCTGTGATGAGCTCATGGCCCATCACCTTCAAGGTCGATAACTGCGCCGACCGGGCCTCGGCGCCGCCCGCCGGCATGTTGCAGGCCATGTCCCATTGCAGCACGCCGAGCGCCTGACCGAGCTTGGCCAGGCGTTCGAATCGGTCTTCCAGTTCCTGATACGGCGTCTTCGATGGGTTCATGAATCCTTCCCTTGCCCGGGCCGGTGGGCGAGCGCGAAAACCGCCAACAGGGCCGTGGCCAGCGCATACCATGTGAGCGCGTAGCCGAGATGATTGTTGGGCAAGTCTATGCGCGTTACCGCGCCTTTTGGCAAGCCCCCGGGATTTGGGGCGCCATCGGCCTCCAACACCAGGGGAAGCGGCGCCCCGATCCCCATCGCACGGGCCATGGCGGGCGGATCGTAGGCGATCCAGAACCCTTTGGCGGCATCGTTGTCGGGCACGAAGAGGCCGCGCCGGAAGTCACTGCGGGCGATGCCTGTCACGGTGACCGGGCCCTGCCCCGGGGCGGCTTGCCGGGTCGCCGGCGTCTTGCGGTCGAGTGGCACCCAGCCGCGGTTGACAAGAACCGGCGGCAGGCGGCCGCGCATCAAAGGGGTGATGATATGCGCGCCGGGACGGCCATCGAGAAAGCGGGGGGAAAGGTAGAGCGCGCGTCCATGATCGAACCGGCCCGTCGCCGAAACGCGCCGGTAGTCCATGGCCGCCGGGTGGGCGACAACGCCCCCCAGCGCCAGCGGGGGCGCCTTGGTGCGGGCGGAGATGGTCGCACTGAGTTCGCGCTTCCAGACAAGCCGCTCGACCTGCCAGGTGCCGAGGCCGATGAGGACCGCCATCGCCGCGGCGAGACATGCCCAGGCGCCCGCGCGCGGCCGGCGCCAGGCACGCCGAGGGTCAACCACGCTCCACGTGCCCTTTGCGGTGGCGATAATGGGCCCCCATCATGATGCCCTTGAGCGGCGGCAGAAGCACCAACGTCCCCACCAAGGTGAGCGGAATCCACAACACCGCGTGCAGCCATAGCGGCGGGGTGTACTTGACCTCCACGAACAAGGCGAGTCCGACCACCAGGAAGCCGAGGATGAGGGTCGCGAACACCGCCGGGCCGTCGCCCTGTTCCAGCGCGGAGAGGTCTTCGCCGCATTCGCCGCACGCATCCGCCACCTTGAGGTAGGACTGAAACAACCGCCCCTTGCCGCAGGCCGGGCAGCGCAGCTTGAGACCCGAAAGATAGGGCGACGGCGATTGATCGGGGGCGTTCATGAACCGGGGGCCGATCCCGCGTCGGAAGCGCCGGTCAGGAGCCCCACCAGTAGATGCAGGAGAACAGGAACAGCCACACCACGTCGACGAAATGCCAATACCAGGCAGCCGCCTCGAACCCGACATGATGGGTCGGCGTGAAATGCCCCTTGATCGCACGCAACAGGCAGACGATCAGGAACAGGGTCCCGACGATCACATGGAAGCCGTGGAATCCGGTCGCCATGTAAAACACCGTGGGATAGATGCCGTCCTTGAAGCCGAAGGCGGCATGTCCGTACTCATAGGCCTGGATGGCGGTGAACGTCAGCCCCAGGGCGATGGTCGCCAGCAGGCCACGTACCAGGTCGCGCCGGTAATCGTTGATCAGGCCGTGATGGGCCCAGGTCAGGGTCGCGCCGGAAGCCAACAGGATGAGAGTGTTGAGAAACGGCAGGTCCCACGGGTTGAATGTCTGGATGCCCTTGGGCGGCCATACGCCGCCGGCCGGAAACAGGCTGGCGTTGAAGAAGGCCCAGAAGAAGCCGAAGAAGAACATCACCTCGGTAAAGATGAACAGCGCCATCCCGTAACGCAGACCGATGCGGACGATGGCGTTGTGGGAATGGCCGTCCTGCGCCTCGCGGACAACGTCGCGCCACCACAATGCGGCGATCAACAGGACGCATGCCAAGCCTACGAAGAAGACCCAGGGCCCGCTCCCGTGCATGAAAAGGATCGCCCCCACGGCGAGGATCAACGCCGCGCCCGCGCCCAGCACCGGCCACGGGCTTGGCTGCACCATATGGTAGGGATGGTCGGGTTCGGTATGCGTATTGGCCATTGATGTTACCCCTGGATTTCAGCCTCCGCCGCTGGAATCAGTTCGTTGCCCCTGCGCCGCCTGCTGCCGCGCGGACGAAATCATCCCCGCCGCCTTTGCCCGGCGCACGGAAAAACGTATACGACAAGGCGATGTCGGTGACCTCTTCGAGGTTGCGGTCCTTCACCAGTTCAGGATCGATATAAAAGGTCACCGGCATGTCGACGCTTTCGCCGGGCTTGAGCGTCTGCTCGGTGAAGCAGAAACACGCGACCTTGGCAAAATAGGGCCCGGCCTTGTGCGGCGTCACGTTGAAGGTGGCGACACCGGTGATCGGCTCGCTGCTTACATTTGTGGCCCGGTAGTAGACCAACGCGTTCTGCCCGACGCGCAGCGTGACCTTCGGGTTCACGGGCTGAAACGACCAAGGCAGTTGCGCGTTCACATTGCCGATCAGGGACACCGTGATCACCCGGCTTCCCTGTTTGACAGCCTCGGCGGCGGAACGGTCGGCGACCTGGGTGGTCCCGGCGAAACCGGTCACCTGGCAGAAGATGCGATAAAGCGGCACGGCGGCGAAGCTGGCCCCCACCATGAGGACGGCGACTACGGCCGCCGAGAATGCGACCGCCCGGTTGGCGCGCTTGGACCCGGCCATCAGTTGCCCCCGCCCATCTTGACGATGGTGATGACGTAGAACAGCACCGCAAGACCGCCGAGCACCGCCAACATGGCGAGGTTGCGCTGGCGCAACCGGCGCTCGCGGCCGTTTCGGTCGTCGCGGTCGGTCTTGCCGGGCGCGGCCATCACGCGGCTCCCCACAGGCCCACGGTCAGCGCATCCACCATCAGGAGCGCAAACAGCAGGAACAGATAGAGAATCGAATAGGCGAACAGGCCCTTGGCGGCACGGTCGCTCCGCTCCCGCCACACCCGGAAGGCCCCGTACAGGAATCCGGCTCCCAACACCACCGCGGCGGCGCCGTAAACCGCCCCGGCATGACCGAGCGGCCAGGGAACGATCGTCACGGGCACGAGGATCAGGGAATAGAGCACGATCTGGCGCCGGGTCGCGTCTCGGCCCGCCACAACCGGCAGCATGGGCACGTTGACGGCGGCGTATTCGCCGGCCTTGTACAGCGACAGGGCCCAGAAATGCGGCGGCGTCCACAGGAAGATGATGGCGAACAGCAAGCCGGGCATGAGGCTCACGTCGCCGGTCACCGCCGCCCAGCCGATCATCGGCGGGAAGGCGCCCGCGGCACCGCCGATCACGATGTTCTGGGGCGTGCGACGCTTGAGCCACATGGTGTAGACGAAGACGTAGAATCCGATGGTCAAAGCCAGCAACGCCGCCGCCGTCCAGTTGACCGCGAGGCCCATCACCGCGACGGACCCGACCGACAGCGTCACCCCGAAGCCGAGTGCCGCCCCAGGTTCCATGCGCCCGCCCGGGATCGGGCGGTTCCTTGTCCGCGCCATGCCGGCATCGATGTCACGGTCGTACCACATGTTGATGGCACCCGACGCGCCGGCCCCCACCGCGATGCACAACAACGCGACGCAGGCCAGGACGGGATGCAAATGGCCCGGTGCCAAGACCAGCCCGGCCAGGCCGGTGAACACCACCAGGGACATGACCCTCGGCTTCAGCAGGGCGATGAAGTCCTCGACCAGAGGCCCATCGTCGGCCGCAACCGCGGCGGCGCTGTCCGGGGATATCGACGTGTCGGTCACCGTCATTGTCCTTGCCCGCGCCTACATCCTGGGGAGGGTTTCATGGGTGTGGAAGGGCGCCGGCGAAGGCACCGTCCATTCCAGCGTCGTCGCCCCTTCGCCCCAGGGATTAGCCGGCACGTCCTTGGGCGCCTTGAACATCTTGTAGAGCAGCACCAGGAACACCAGGGTGCTGAGTCCCGACACATACGACCCCAGGGTCGCGATCATGTTCCACCCGGCATAGGCATCCGGGTAATCGGGAATGCGTCGCGGCATGCCGGCAAGCCCCAAGAAGTGCATCGGGAAGAAGGTCAGGTTCACGCCGATGAACAGTAGCCAGAAATGGATCTTGGCCAAAGATTCCGAATACATCCGCCCGATCATTTTCGGCGACCAGTAATAG
>JAOTVC010000094.1 GCA_029863585.1 Alphaproteobacteria bacterium
AATGAAGAAATCGGGGGGGTGCCATGACGGAAAAAGCATTCGATCGCACGAGTGAAGACCTCGGCAACGTCGTCGAGCTCGGCCATGTCAACGTCACCGTAATCGACCAGCGCCTCGCCACGGCCTATTACATCACCGGGCTCGGCCTGACGCGTGATCCCTACCTCATGACCGGGACCAACAACATGTGGGCCAATGTCGGCAAGAGCCAGTTCCATTTGCCTACCCGGCCCGAGGCGCAAGTGGTACAGGGCGTCACCGGCCTGGTGATTCCGGATCGCGAAGCCCTGCTCGCCCGGCTCGAGGGCGTGCGCGAAGAGTTGCAGGACACCCAGTTCGATTTCAACGAGACCAACGATGCGGTGGAAACCACGTGCCCGTGGGGCAACCGCATCGACTGCCACGCACCGGATGCGGAGCGCTTCGGGCGCACGGCGCTCGGCATGGCCTATGTGGAATTCGACGTTCCGGTGGATTCCGCTGCCGGGGTTAAACGCTTCTATGGCGAGATTTTCGGCGCCTCCGCAGCCCTGGCAGAACGCAAGGGCGCGCCCTGCGCGGAAGTCCAGGTCGGGGAGAAGCAGTTCCTCTATTTCCGGGAAACCGAGACGCCGCGGGTGCCGTATGACGACAACCACATCCAATTCTACATCAACGATTTTTCAACCCCGTACAATAAACTCATGGAGCGCGGGCTGATCTATCAGGAATCCAACCAGCATCAATACCGTTTCAAGGACATCGTCGATCCGGAGAGCGGCGAAGTGGTCTATACCCTCGACCACGAGGTCCGTTCCATGCTCCATCCGATGTATGGCAGGCCCCTGGTCAACCGCAATCCGGCGATCAGCCTGCGCGCCTATGACCCGGGGCGTGAAAACACGGCCTGGACGATCTGACCGGGCGGCTTGCATCGGTATCTCTGAAGTCGAAAAGAAGAAGGCCGGCACCCCGCCGGGGCCGGCCTTTCTGTTGGCTGCAGCCAGGAGCGCTCTCGCTCAACGTGAATAGAACTCGATCACCAGGTTGGGTTCCATCTGCACCGGATAGGGAACCTCGGCCAGTTGCGGTATCCGCAGGAAGGTGCCGAGCATCTTGTTGTAGTCGACATTGAAATAGTCCGGCACGTCGCGTTCGGGCGATTCCATCGCCTCCAGCACGATCGGAAGCTCTCGCGACTTTTCCTTGACCTGAATTTCGTCCCCCTCCTTCAACCGGTAGGAGGGAATGGTCACGCGCCGGCCGTTGACCCGCACATGGCCGTGGCTGACCAATTGCCGCGCCGAGAACACCGTCGGAACGAACTTCAGACGGTAGACGGCGGCGTCGAGGCGGCTCTCCAGCAAGCCGATCAGGTTCTCGCCGGTGTCGCCGCGGCGGCGCACCGCATCGGCATAATAACGGCGGAACTGGCGTTCGCCGATATTGCCGTAATAGCCCTTGAGTTTCTGCTTGGCGCGAAGCTGGAGCCCGTAATCCGAAATCTTGAAGCGCCGCTGGCCATGCTGACCAGGGCCGGATTCGCGCTTGTTGAATGGGCTCTTGGGCCGACCCCAGAGGTTCACCCCGAGGCGGCGGTCGATCTTGTATTTGGACGCACTGCGTTTGCTCATGTTCTCGATACCCTAGTTGATCCGGTGTTATTGTTGTCCCGGTTAGGCCGCCGCAGCGGCCAGGGCCTTACTCTTCGGAAAGGCTCATATTCCCGGGAAGCGCGCCACTATAGCGGCGGTTCCGCGCTTGTCAATTCCCCCGCCCCTTGACCAAAGAGGCCACGATTCCCCTGAGCGTCTTGACCTCCTGGCCCGTGAGGTCCGCCCGGGCAAACAGATTGCGGATGTTGCGCACCATCCGGGAGCGCTTTTCCGGGGGATAAAGGAACCCCGCCCGGTCCAGTTCCCCTTCCAGGTGCTCGAAAAAGCCCAGCAGCTCAACCTTGGTGGCCGCCTCCGCCTGGGGCCGGCCCCGGCGCCGGGCGCCGCCTTCATCCGCGGCGCCGGCCAGGCGCCATTCATAGGCGCAGATCAGCACCGCCTGGGCCAGATTGAGGGACGAGAATTCGGGATTCATCGGGACCTCGATGATGGCGTCGGCCAAGGCCACGTCGTCGTTGTCGAGCCCCGAACGCTCGGCCCCGAATAGGATGCCCGCGGCACCGCCCTCCGCCTGAAAGTCCCGGATCTCCGCCGCCGCCGCACGGGGGCTCAGAACCGGTTTCACCATGTCCCTGGGCCGCGCGGTGGTGGCATAGACCCGGGAGAGGTCGGCGACCGCCTCGGCGGTCGCTTGATACAACTCTGCCCGGTCCAGCACCACGGTCGCGCCGGACGATGACGCAACCGCCTTTTCGTTGGGCCAGGCCTCCCGCGGCCGCACCATGCGCAGGTTGGTGAGGCCGCAATTCAGCATGGCTCGAGCGGTGGTGCCGATATTCTCGCCGATCTGGGGATGAACCAGGATGATCTCGGGTCCAGGGCCGCTCTTGGGGACCTTATCGGTATCCGTCTGCCGGGCCCCGTCGCGCTGCTGCGACACGGGATCAGGCACGGGCTCCCTCGGTGAAGAGCTTGTAGGTGATAGCGTCATAGAGCGCATTGTAAGAGGCATCGATCACGTTGGTGGAGACGCCCACGGTCGACCAGCGATTGCCCTCATCGTCGGCACTTTCGATCACCACCCGGGTCACCGCTTCGGTGCCCGCGCCGGGCGTCAGGATCCGCACCTTGTAGTCCACAAGACGCATTTCCCTGAGCTCCCCATAATAGGGAAGCAACGATTTGCGGATCGCGTTGTCGAGGGCGTTCACGGGCCCGTTGCCTTCCGCCACCGTCATGGTGTGCTCGTTCTTGACATCGACCTTGATAGTCGCTTCCGAAAGGGTGACGAGTTGGCCGCGCGCATTCCAGCGGCGTTCATCCAGGACCCGGAAGGACGTCAGCTTGAAATAGTCGGGGACGGTGTGCAGCGTGCGCCGGGCGAGCAGCTCGAAGCTCGCCTCGGCCCCATCGTAGGAATAACCCTCATATTCCCGCGCCTTGACCTCATCCACCAGCTTGCCGATCCCCGGATCGTCAGGCGCTACGTCGATGCCCAGCTCACGCAGCCGCGCGACAATGTTCGACCGCCCCGCCTGGTCGGAGACCACGATCTGGCGCATGTTGCCGACCGATTCCGGCGGCACGTGCTCATAGCACCGGGGATCCTTTTCCACCGCCGAGACATGCAAACCGCCCTTATGGGCAAAGGCGGCTTCCCCGACATAGGCGGCATGACGGTTGGGCGCGCGGTTCAGCCGTTCATCCAGCACCCGTGACGCATGGGTGAGCCGCTTCATATGCACAGGATCCACCCCGGTCTCATATCCCATCTTGAGAACCAGGCTGGGCAGGAGCGAGACCAGGTTGGCATTGCCGCAGCGCTCCCCCAGGCCGTTCAAGGTGCCTTGAACCTGCCGGGCACCCGACCTGACGGCGGCCAAAGAATTGGCGACCGCGTTTTCGGTATCGTTATGGCAATGGATGCCGAGGCTGGTACCGGGAATGTGTTCGCTCACGGTGCCGACGATACGCTCCACCTCGTCCGGCAGGGTGCCGCCATTGGTATCGCACAGCACCACCCAGCGCGCGCCCGCCGCATGGGCCGCCTTGACGCATTCGAGCGCAAAGTCGGGGTTGGCCTTGTAGCCATCGAAGAAATGCTCGGCATCGAACATCACCTCATCCATCCTGGTCACGGCCAGGGCGATGCTGTCGGCAATCATCGCGACGTTTTCGGCCTTTTCGATGCCGAGCGCGACGTCCACCTGAAAATCCCAGGTCTTGCCCACCATCGTCACGACCCGCGCCTTGGTGCCGAACAGGGCCGTCAGTCCGGGATCGTTTTCGGCGCTCCGTCCGGCCCGGCGGGTCATGCCAAAGGCCGCGAGCTTCGCCCTGGCGAGCGTCGGCGCCTCTGCGAAAAAGGCATCGTCGGTGGGATTGGCTCCGGGCCAGCCCCCTTCGACGTAATCGATGCCGAGCTCGTCCAGCGCCTTGGCGATGGCGATTTTGTCCACGACGTTGAAGTCGACACCCTGGGTCTGGGCGCCGTCGCGCAGGGTCGAATCGTAGAGATAGACGCGTTTGTCCGATGAGCCCGTCATCCCGCGCGCCTCCAGATGGTACCGTCCGGCTTGTCCTCGAGCACGATGCCTTGATCCGCCAGGGCATCGCGGATGCGGTCGGCCTCGGCGAAGTCTTTCTCCTTGCGGGCCTGGGTGCGCCGCTCGATCTCGGCTTCGATCTCCGCCGCCGACGGCCCGCCATCGGGGCAGACCCCGACCTCGCCCTTGAACCAGGCTTCGGGATCATGACACAGCAGGCCCAGCACCCCGCCCCCGGTCAGGAGTTCCGCTTTCAAGCGTTTTTTGTCCGCCGCATCCGCGGCTTTGTTCAGGGAGGTTGCGATTTCATGCAGCGCAGCAATCGCCTGCGGGGTGTTGAGGTCATCTTCCAATGCATCGCGGACGGTCTGCGGGATCCCTTCATCGGGACCGGTTTCGATTTCCGCGACATCCCGCAGGGCGCTATAGAAGCGGTCCAGACCCGCCCGGGCACTGCATAGGCCATCGAGGGTCCAGTCCAGCGGCTGACGGTAATGGGTCCCCATCATGTAGAACCGGATCGCCTCGCCCGGCGCCTGGTCCAACAGATCGCGGACGGTGAAGAAATTGCCGAGCGATTTCGACATCTTCTCGCCGTTGACCGTGAGGTAGCCGTTATGGACCCAATAGCGGGCGAACAGCTTGCCGCCATGGGCGCAGGTCGACTGGGCGATCTCGTTCTCATGGTGGGGGAAGATGAGATCCAACCCGCCGCCGTGGATATCGAAGGATTCGCCCAGATGGGCCTCCGACATGGCGGAGCATTCAATGTGCCAGCCCGGGCGCCCGCGCCCCCAGGGGCTGTCCCATCCCGGCTGATCCGCCTCCGACGGCTTCCACAGGACGAAATCGGCGGGATCCTGCTTGTAAGGCGCCACCTCGACCCGGGCACCGGCGATCATCTCGCGCATGTCCCGGTTGGCGAGCCGCCCGTATTCCGGCATGGACGGCACGCTGAACAGCACATGGCCGTCGGCCACATAGGCGTTGCCCCGTTCGATCAGGCATTCGATCATGGCAATCATCTGCGGAACATGTTCCGTCGCACGCGGCTCCACATCGGGGTCGAGCGCGCCAAGTGCCGCCATGTCCTCGTGATAGGCCTGCGTGGTGTCGCTGGTCAGCCGGTCGATGGGAATATTCCGGTCGCGCGCCGCGGCGATGATCTTGTCGTCGACATCGGTGATGTTCCGGCAGTAGGTGACCCGCTCGTATGTCGCCTTGAGCAATCGATAGAGCACGTCGAACACCACCACCGGGCGGGCGTTGCCGATGTGCGCCCGGTCATAGACGGTCGGCCCGCAGACATACATGCGCACATGGCTGGGGTCGAGGGGGACAAACGCCTCCTTGGCCCGGCTGGCGGAGTTGTAAAGCTTCAACGGCACGTCGTGTCTTTCCCTTGGTCCTGTTGTCTAAATGTTTGAGTCTTAAGCATTAACAAATCGCTTCTCCCGGGTCCACGACTAGCAGGGCCCGCTGCCGTCAATCGCCGCCCGGGTCGCCGTCGCGGGCCAGGGCGCCGGTGAAGGAATTGGTGATGGGGTAGCGCCGGTCCCGCCCGAAGGAGCGGCGCGTGATCTTGACCCCCGGCGGCGCCTGCCGGCGCTTGTATTCGGCGATGTTCACCATCCGCCATACTCGCATCACCACGTCCCGGTCGTGGCCGCGCGTCACGATGTCGGCGATGGCCATGTCGCCCTCGATCAGGCAGCGGAGAATATCGTCCAACACGTCATAGGGCGGCAGGCTGTCCTGATCGGTCTGGCCCGGCTTGAGTTCCGCCGACGGCGCCTTGGTAATGATGCGCTCGGGCATGACGGCGCCTGCCGGCCCCAGCGCGCCGGCGGGCTTTTCCTGATTGCGCCAGCGCGAGAGCGCATACACGGTCGTCTTGTAGACATCCTTCAGAACCGAGTATCCGCCGCACATGTCACCGTACAGTGTGGCGTAGCCCACCGACATCTCGGACTTGTTGCCGGTGGACAGCACCATGTGGCCAAACTTGTTGGACAGTGCCATCAGGGTGATCCCGCGCGATCGCGCCTGGATGTTTTCCTCGGTCGTGTCATGGCCATGGCCCGCGAAGGCGTCCTTGAGCATCTGATCGAACGCCGCCATGGCCGGTGCGATCCCGATGTTGTCGAGGCGAATGCCCAGCGCCTCGGCCAGCGCCGCCGCGTCTTCCAGACTGTCGCGCGACGTGTAGGGAGACGGCATCATGACGCAATGGACCCGGTCCGGACCCAACGCATCAACCGCCACGACCGCGGACAGAGCGGAATCAATGCCGCCCGACAGGCCGATCAACACGCCCGGAAAGAAGTTCTTGTTTACGTAATCCTTGAGGCCCAGGACCATTGCTTGATAGATCGCGGGAATCTCTTCCCCGCCTTCCGCAACCGGCTCCGGCGCGCAGTCCAGGGGCCCTTGGCCATCGCTGAAATCGAGCGCCAGAAAGTCCTCCGCGAAGGGGGCGAGCCGCGCCCGCACCCCGCCATCGGGGCCAAGGACGAAGCTCGCGCCGTCGAACACCAGTTCGTCCTGGCCTCCCACCTGATTGACATAGACCAAACCGACGCCGGTCTCCGCGACGCGCGCCCGGGCGAGGCTCAACCTCTCATCAAGCTTGTCGGTCTCGAAAGGCGAGCCGTTGATGACGATCAGGATCGCAGCCCCCTTGTCCTTCAGCGCCGCCGCCGGCCCCTCCCGCCACATGTCCTCGCAGACCATGACGCCGAGTTCCACCCCCCGAAACGTGAGAGGTTCGGGCAGGGGCCCCGGCGCAAACACACGCACCTCATCGAACACGCCGTAATTGGGAAGGTGGTGCTTGGCGCTGACGGCCGCCACCGCGCCCCCTTCAAGAAGCAGGGCCGCATTGCGCGCCGCGCCGTCGATCCGCCAGGGGGCGCCGATCAACAGCGCCGGCCCGCCGGCAGTATCTTCGGCGAGGCGGCGGACCGCATCCTCGACAGCGTCAAGGAAGATCGGCTTCATCACGAGGTCCTCCGGCGGATAGCCCGAGATGACCAGTTCGCTGCAGACCACCAGGTCGCAACCTTCGGCCGCACCTTTGCCGTGAGCGGCGCGGATCCGCTCCAGATTGCCCTCAACATCGCCCACGGTCGGATCGATCTGGGCCAAGCCAATCTTCATGTCAGTGGTCATTTCTATGCGGTGTCTCGAATTTGTGAATTATTGCATGACTTTAGGGGCGGTGGGAACGCTTCCCGCCGCCTTTGCGCCATCGGGAATGGTTCAAGATCAGGATACGGCGGTAATTCGACCGGCGCCGTCCTGGTAGCGGCCTTGCTTCAGCATGTCTGAAATGACGAAAGCCAGTTCCAGCGCCTGACTCGCATTGAGGCGCGGGTCGCAATGGGTGTGATAGCGATCCCCCAGGGTCGTTTCCGTAATGGCCTCAGCGCCGCCGATGCATTCGGTCACGTTCTGCCCGGTCATTTCGAAATGCACACCGCCGGCATAGGTGCCTTCGGCCCGGTGCACCGCAAAGAATCCGCGCACCTCGTCCAGGATGCGGTCCACATGGCGCGTCTTGTAACCGTTGGAGGAGGTCACCGTATTGCCGTGCATGGGATCGCAGGACCACACAACCCTCCGCCCTTCGCGCTCCACCCTGCGAACCAACGGGGCCAGTTTGCTTATCACCGCATCCGAACCCATGCGGCTGATCAGGGTCAGGCGGCCGGGCACGTTGGCCGGATTGAGGGTGTCGATGATACGCAGAAGCTCATCGGCCTCGATGGTGGGGCCGATCTTCAAGCCGATGGGATTGCGGATGCCCCGCAGGAACTCGACCTGGGCGTTGTCGGCCTGACGGGTGCGGTCGCCGATCCACAACATATGGGCCGAACAATCGTACCATTCCCCGGTCAGCGAATCGGTCCGGGTCAGCGCCTCCTCGTAGCCGAGGAGCAAGGCTTCATGGGACGTGAAGAAGTCGGTCTCCGCGATCTGCGGCGTGGTCTCGGAGGTCAGCCCGCAGGCCTCCATGAAGCCCAGGGTTTCGCCGATCCGGTCGGCGAGTTCCTGATACTGCGCACTCTGGGGGCTATCGGCGACGAAACCGAGGTTCCATCGGTGCACCCGGTGCAGGTCGGCGAAACCACCCTGGGAAAACGCGCGCAGCAAATTCAGCGTCGATGCCGACTGGGCATAGGCCTTAATCAGGCGTTCCGGATCCGGCGTCCGTCCCTCGGCGGTGAATTCCATGGCATTGACGATGTCGCCGCGATAGCTCGGCAGGCTGACATCGCCTTGGCGCTCGAAATCGGCGGAGCGCGGCTTGGCGAACTGCCCCGCCATCCGACCGACCTTGACGACCGGACAGGACGCGCCATAGGTCAGGACCACGGCCATCTGCAGCAACACCCGGAAGGTGTCGCGGATCTTGTCGGCATGGAATTCAGCGAAGCTTTCGGCGCAATCGCCGCCCTGCAGAAGGAAGGCCTTGCCCTCGGCCACGCGGCCGAGCTGCTCGGTCAGGCGGCGCGCTTCCCCGGCAAATACCAGCGGCGGGTAGGACGCAAGCGTCTTTTCCACTTCGGCCAACTTGGCCTTATCGGGCCAGTCCGGTTGCTGCAAAATGGGCTTACTGCGCCAGCTGGATGGCGTCCAATTGGAAGCCATGTGTCACCTCGAAATATCGGATCCCAAGCCCCTCGCAGGCTCGAAGGCCGGTTTATACGCTGGTTCGCCCGCTTTTTCCAGTCCAACGGGCCACCCCTTCACCCGCCCGGCGCAGCGCTATTTCTTACAGGCCACCGAATTCTTGAGGTCCGGCGCCCCGAGATAGAGGGCCACCAGCTCCACCGGCGCATCGCCCACCGCCCGGCCCTTGTGACAATGGTTCACCGCCTCCATGAACCCTTGGCCTTCCTGGTAACGCTTCATGCCCTTGGGTCCGTAGTCCACCTCCAAGGTGCCGGAAACCACGTAAGCGAAGATCGGGACCTCATGCAAGTGCAGGCTGGTCGACATGCTTCCCGGTATCATGATCCGATAAGCCTTCATCACCGGCGTACCCTTTGGATAGCTGAGGGCTTGGCCGATCACCGTCTTCGAGGGATCGCCCATTTCGATCGGCTCGGCCTTGATTTGGTCGGTGGCCAAGACTTCATCGGCATATGCCGGCGGTGCAGCGAGAAGTCCGCAGGCGGCAACACAGGCCAACACGCGAGATTGCCTTAACATCGGGAACCTCCTGTTTCTTGCTAGGAGACGGGAGTGTACATCAATACAAGCTCTTCTCCCGTGGTGGGATGCACCGCCATCGTCGCATCCATTTGGGCCTTTGTAACCCCTGCCTTCACAGCGATCGCGACGGCTTGGATGATCTCGCCAGCGTCGAGACCGACCATGTGGACGCCAAGCACCCGGTCGGAAACCCGGTCGGCGACGATCTTGATCATCACGAATTCCTCCCGGCCGGTGATGGTGTGCTTGAGGGGACGGAACCGCGCCCGGTAGATGTCGACCTGTTCGAATTGCGCCCGGGCCTCTTCCTCGGTCAATCCGACCGTCCCCACCGGCGGCTGGGTGAAGACGGCAGTGGGGATATGCTCGTGATCTGGCGAGCGGGGATTGTCCTTGTAAAGCGTATCGATCAGGCACATCGCCTCGTGGATCGCCACCGGTGTCAGGTTGATCCGGTGCGTTACGTCGCCGACGGCGAAGATATTGGGCTGGCTCGACCGCAGATGGGCATCGACCACCACCGCACCGCCGACACCGAGTTCGACCCCGGCTTTTTCGCAGCCAAGGCCCTCCGTATTGGGCTGGCGGCCCGCCGCCATCAGGACCTGATCGGCTGGCAGCACGTCGCCATTGGAAAGATGGATGGCGAGGCCGTCTGGGCCTTTTTCAACTTTTTCGAAGACGGTCTCGAACACGAAGCGGATGCCTTTCGCCTCCATCCCCTCCTGCACCGCCTTGCGGACATCCTCATCGAATCCCCGCAACACGCCCGTGCGCCGGTAAACGACCGTGACGTCGGCCCCCAACCCTCTAAAAATACAGGCAAATTCGAGAGCGATATAGCCCGCGCCGGCGATCACCAGGCGCCTGGGCAGCTCGGCCAAATCGAACACCTCATCGGAGGTGATGACATGTTCGGCGCCCGGAATATCCGGCATATAGGGGCGCCCGCCAGTGGCGATGAGGATGTTCTCCGCCGTGAACGTCTTTTCCCCCATGCGCACGGTATGGGCGTCTTCCAGAACCGCCCGGCCGCGCAAGATTTCGACCCCGGCTTTGCCCAGGTTGGCCTCATAGATGCCCTCGAGCCGTTTGAGCTCCTTCTTCTTTGCCGCGACCAGGGTCGGCCAATCGAAGCGCACGCCGTCCACGGACCAGCCATAGGCCGCGGCATCTTCGAAATCGTCGGCGAAGTGCGAGGCGAAGACATAGAACTTCTTCGGGATGCAGCCGCGATGGACGCAGGTGCCGCCGACGGTCCATTCCTCGGCCAGGGCCGAACGCTTGCCGAGCGCGCCCGCCAACCGGGCGGCGCGGACGCCGCCGGAACCCGCGCCGACGGTGAACAGGTCGAAGTCGAAATCGGCCATAACGGGCACCTATGCGCGGGCAGTGATCGGGAAAACGCGCCGCGCCCTCACGCGCCGATGCCGCCCATGCACAGGTATTTGACCTCGACGAACTCCTCGATCCCGTATTTGGATCCTTCGCGGCCGGTGCCCGATTCCTTGACGCCGCCGAACGGCGCGACTTCCGTGGAAATAATGCCCTCGTTGATGCCGACAATGCCGTATTCCAGGGCCTCCGCGACGCGCCAGATGCGTCCGACGTCGCGGGCATAGAAATACGCCGCCAGGCCGAATTCGGTGTCGTTGGCCATGCGGATCGCCTGGGCCTCGGTGCGGAAACGGAATATCGGCGCGACCGGACCGAAGGTCTCTTCCTTGGCCACCATCATCTTGGGCGTGACATCGGCGATCACGGTGGGCTGGAAGAAGGTGCCGCCCAACCGATGGCGCTTGCCGCCGGTCAGCACTCGGCCGCCCTTGGAAACCGCATCGGCGATGTGCTCCTTCACCTTTTCGACGGCGTTCTGGTCGATCAAGGGCCCTTGAGTGACGCCCGGCTTGAGGCCGTCGCCGACCTTCAGCTTCTTCACCGCCGCCACCAATTTTCGGTTGAAGGTGTTATAAACCTTGTCCTGAACCAAGAGCCGGTTGGCACAGACACAGGTCTGGCCGGTGTTGCGGTATTTCGAGGCGATGGCGCCCTGCACGGCGGCGTCGAGATCGGCATCATCGAATACGATGAACGGCGCGTTGCCGCCCAATTCCATCGAGGTCTTCTTCACCGTGCCGGCGCATTGTGCCATCAGCAGCTTGCCGATTTCCGTCGATCCGGTGAACGACAGCTTGCGAATGATGGGATTGGAGGTGAGCTCGGCGCCTTGCACCGAAGACGGACCGGTGATGACGTTGAATACGCCCTTCGGCACGCCCGCGCGCTCGGCCAGCTCGGCCAGGGCAAAGGCGGAATAGGGCGTCTGGGACGCGGGGCGTGCCACCACCGTGCACCCCGCGGCGAGCGCCGGCGCCGCCTTGCGGGTGATCATCGCCGACGGGAAGTTCCACGGCGTGATGCAGGCGACCACGCCGATCGGCTCCTTGGTGACGACGATGCGCCGGCCCGGCACGTTCTCGGGAATGGTGTCGCCATAGACGCGCTTCGCTTCCTCACCGAACCATTCGATGAAGGACGCCGCATAGACCACCTCGCCCTTGGCCTCGGTCAAGGGCTTGCCCTGTTCGGAGGTCATGAGGACGGCGAGGTCGTCGGCATTGGCCACCATCAGTTCGTACCACTTGCGCAGGATTGCGGCGCGTTCCTTGGCGGTCTTGGCGCGCCACGCCGGCCACGCCGCCTCCGCCGCCTTGATGGCCCTGCGAGTCTCCGCCTGGCCCAGGCTGGGCACGGTGCCAAGCGTCGAATCGTCGGCCGGGTTGTTGACCTTGAAAGTCTTGCCGTTATCGGCGCCCACCCAGGCCCCGTCGACATAACATTTCTGGCGGAAAAGCTTCTTGTCCTTAAGCTTCATCGCTCTCCCCTTCATACATGTTTGTATGGGGCCCGCCGGTCGGCCCTGAAGAATGGGCGCCACTATACCGCCCGCCCTTGGGGCTGTTAACCGCAATAATCCCGTCTCGCAAGCACAGGCAATCGCGGCCGCTCACAGCGCATCATGCAGACACGGAACTCTTGGAACATCACCCGGGCCGGAGCGCCGGGAGGATCAACGTCGTTCAGAATTCGGCCCGCGTCAGGGCGTGGCCGGTGCCGCCGCCTGGCCCCCCAAGGGGTCGGGGCCGAAAGGGTTGGCGCCGTCGGTGCCCTTGGTGCAGGCCCAGACGATGAAGACGATCCAGCCGATCAGCGGAACCAAATTGATCAGGTACCACCACCCGGATTTGTCGAGATCATGCAGCCGGCGCACGCCGACGGCGATGGACGGCAGAATGACCGCGAGGCTCCAGATCAATCCCAGAATCGGCATCCCGATCACAGCCGTATCCACGATGTTGGCGACAATCGACACGACGAACGTGAAGAGCACCCAGAACCAGAATGCCGAGCGGCAGGAGCGCCCGGAGAAATTCACGTAGTTCTGAAATCCGGACTTTATGGCAGGTACGAAATCCATGGCAGAACCCCCTCTCCAGAACGTATTCGTCTTCCCCTGAGAGAGGTTACTCCACGGTAACGGATTTGGCGAGATTCCTTGGCTGGTCGACATCGGTGCCGCGGATGACGGCGGCGTGGTAGGCCAGCAGCTGGACCGGGATGGTGTAGAGGATGGGCGCGACGAACGGATCGACCGCGGGCAGTTCCACGGTCGCGGCGGCAAGGTCGCCGAGGCGCTCGATGCCTTTGGCATCGGACAGGAAGATGACGCGGCCGCCGCGGGCGATCACCTCCTGCATGTTGGACGCGGTCTTGTCGAACAACGCGTCGTACGGCGCCACGACGATGATCGGGATGTCCTCGTCGATCAGGGCGATGGGGCCGTGCTTCATCTCCCCCGCCGCGAACCCCTCGGCCGGCACATAGGTGATCTCCTTGAGCTTCAATGCGCCTTCCAGCGCCACCGGATAACCGGTGCCGCGCCCCAGAAAGAGCACGTGGCGGGCGTTCGCGACCTCCTGGGCCAGGCCTTTGAGGCGGGAATCATGGTCCAGCACCTCGGCCGCCCGGGCCGGCACCTCGGTGATCGCCGCGGACAGGGCGGCCTCCCGTTCGCCATCCACTGTGCCCCGGGCCCTGGCCGCGGCAATGGCGAGACAGGCCAGAACCGTCAGCTGGGTGGTGAACGCCTTGGTCGAAGCGACGCCCACTTCCGGTCCGGCATGGGTCAACAGCGTCCCGTCGGCCTCCCGCGCCATGGTGCTTTCGGCGACATTGACGATGGCCATGGTCGCCTGATCCAACTCCCGGGCCAAGCGCAGGGCGGCCAGGGTATCGGCCGTCTCGCCCGATTGGGAGATGGCGAGGGCCGCGCCGCCCTTGGCAAGCTGGGGCGCGCGGTAGCGGAATTCGGAGCCGATATCCACGTCCACCGGCAGGTGGGCGAGGCTTTCGAACCAATAGCGGGCGATCAGCGCGGCATGCCAGGAGGTGCCGCAGGCCAGCATCTGAAGGCGCGGCAGATCGGCAAAGTCGAACGGCAGGTCGGGCAGCGCCACCGCCCGGGTCGCCGGATTGATGAAGGAGGCCAGGGTATCGCCGATCACCGTCGGCTGCTCGTAGATCTCCTTCAGCATGTAATGGGCGAAGTTGCCCTTGCCGATGGCATCGCCGATGGCTGCGGTCTCGCGGATCGGGCGGGCGGCCACGGCGCCGAATTTGTCTCGGATGGTGGCGCCGTCGCGGGTCAGTTCCACGACATCGCCATCCTCGAGATAACAGATCCTCTGGGTCAGCGGCGCCAACGCCAGGGCATCCGAGCCCAGGAACATCTCCCCGTCCCCGTAGCCGACGGCAAGGGGACTGCCCCGCCGCGCGCCGATCACCAGTTCCGGATGGCCGGCGAAGATCATGGCCAAGGCGAACGCCCCTTCCAGCTCCGCAATGGCCCTGGCCGCGGCTTGGGAAGGCGCCATGCCCCGGTTGAGGTAGCGCGTCACCAGATGGACGATCACCTCGGTGTCGGTGTCGCTCTCGAAGGCATGGCCCTCGGCGGCGAGCGCCCGTTTCAATTCCTGGAAGTTCTCGATGATGCCGTTATGGACCACCGCCACCATGGAATTGGCGTGGGGATGCGCATTGGCCTCGCTGGGGCGGCCGTGGGTCGCCCAGCGGGTGTGACCGATGCCGGTAATGCCGCGCAGCGGATCGGCGTCCAGGGCGGCTTGAAGGTTGACGATCTTGCCTTCCGCCCGGCGGCGCTCGATGCGCCCCGTCACCAGCGTGGCGATGCCGGCCGAATCATATCCCCGGTATTCGAGGCGTTTGAGGCCCTCGACCAGCTTCGGCACGGCCGGGGCCGCACCGATGATGCCGATAATGCCGCACACCTGGGGCTCAGCCTTTCCCGCCGGAAACCTTGGGCGCGGCGCTGCCGCCCTTGCGGGCCCGGTAACTTGCGCCGCCACCGGGCGAAACCCGCGCCGCGCCGCGCACAACCGCCAATGCATCGGCTGGCACGTCCCCGGTGATCACCGAACCGGCGCCGATCACGGCGCCGTCGCCGATCACGACCGGCGCAACCAACGCGGTGTTGGAACCGATGAAGGTATCCGCACCGATGTCCGTGCGGTGCTTATCGAAGCCGTCGTAATTGCAGGTTATTGTCCCCGCCCCGATATTGGTGCCGGTGCCGACCCGGGCATCGCCCACGTAACTCAGGTGGTTGACCTTGGCGCCCTCCTCGATTGTCGCCGCCTTGATCTCCACGAAATTGCCGATATGAACGTCACAGCCGATCACCGCTCCCGGTCGAAGGCGCGCGAACGGTCCGATGATGGCACCGCTGGAAATATCCGCCCCCTCGATATGGCAATAGGGCCGGATCTCGACGTCGTCGGCGACTGTCACGCCCGGCCC
>JAOTVC010000279.1 GCA_029863585.1 Alphaproteobacteria bacterium
CCCGAATTCCATACGATCCGCCCGGCGTCTCTGGCCGAGGCCCTGGAGGCCCGCGCCCAGCAGCCCGACGCCCGGTTCATCGCCGGCGGCACCGATCTGGTGCCCAACATCCGCCGCGGCATCGTCGCGCCCAAGACGGTGATCGACCTGAACGGCATCGCGGAAATCAGAAGCATCGAATCCCAGGAGGACGGCGGCAGCCGCATCGGCGCCGCGGTGACGCTGGCGGAACTGATCGCGGATGCGCGCATCGCCGCCGCCTACCCCGGGGTGATCGCGGCGGCCGCCTCGGTTGCCGCCAACAGCCACCGCGAGGCCGCCACGGTCGGCGGCAACCTGTGTCTCGACACCCGCTGCGTTTTCTATAATCAGAGCGAATGGTGGCGGCGGTCGAATTCCTATTGCCTCAAGTCCCGGGGCGAGACCTGCCACGTGGCGCCCAAGGGCGATCATTGTTTCGCGGCCTTCTCGGGCGACCTGGCCCCCGCCCTGATCGTGCTGGGCGCCGAGATCGAGATCGCCGCACCGGGAGGCGGACGCACCGTGCCCCTGACCGCGATCTATCGCGACGACGGCATGGATCATCTGGCATTGGGCCCCGATGAGGTCCTCGCCGCGGTGCGCATTCCCGCGCCCGACCCGGGCTTACGTACCGGCTATGTCAAGGTCCGGGTGCGCAGCGCCATCGACTTCCCCCTGGCCGGCGTCGCGGCTGCCCTCAAACGCGACGGCGACTCCATCGGCGGCCTCAAGGTCGCGCTGACCGGCACCAACTCGATGCCGCTCCTGGTATCGGGGACCGAGGCGTTGACGGGCAAGCCACTGGATGACGCGGCGCTGCAGACGCTCGACGGTCTGATCCGCAAACAGATCCAGCCGATGAACTCGACCCTCACGCCGCCGGGTTACCGGCGCCGGGTGGTCTCCAACCTGACCCGCCGGCTGGTCCTCGACCTCTACCGCTAAAACCGTCATGCCCCGGGTCGTGCGGATGCACGCATTCTCGGGGCTCCGGGGCATCTCGCCGCGCGCAATAACGTTATATGGATGCCCCGAATGAATCGGGGCATGACGTGGTGAAGGAACTCACGCGAACGCTGGCGGCGCAACGCGCAAAAGGCGAGGGCTGTCGCCCTCTCACCCTTCGCCGCCGACAAAGCCAAAAAGTTCGCCACCCCCCGGCTTGACCGGGGGGCCCAACCGCTGAGGCGCGTGTTCAGCCGGATTGTGGGTCGCCCGGATAGACCGGGCGATGACAGGGCAAGGGAACGCTCGTCGGAGGAGGAGAAGAAGCCGTCGAACGCGATCCTTGGGGCTATAGCGCGCTCATCCCTCGCCGTCCGCGATGCGGGCCAGCATGGCGATCAATTGATCCTTTTCCTCGCCGCTGAGGTTTGCGGCGATTTCGCGCTCATGGGCCTCGACCTCCGGCGTGATGCGTTCGATAAAGGCGCGGCCCGCCTTGGTCAGCGACAGCGCGTAGGACCGCCGGTCGCGCTTGGATGCGACCCGCTTGACCCAGCCGCGATCCTGCAGCCCGTCGATCACCGCGACCATGGTGGAGCGCTCGATCCCGAAGCCCTTGGCCAGCGCCGACTGGCTCAGGCCCTCGTTTTCCTTGATCAGATTGAGGACGCCGAACTGGCCGGGGGAAATGCCGGCCTTCCCCACGGTCTCCAGGAAATGGCTGAACACCACCGCCTGGGCGCGGCGCAGGCGATAGCCCAACAGGCCCGTCAGGATGCCGTAATCGAGGCCGCCCTTGGGGCCGACGCGCCTGCGCGTGGGGTTTGAGGTCTTGGGCTTCTTCACCGGTCCGTCTTCGCCAAATTGTTCGGGTGACGAACGAAGTGTGGGAACGGAGGGCCGGGAAGTCAACGGCGGAGCGCATGCAGCCCGACTCCCCCGGACCCATCCTTCAGCCGTGCCAAGCCTCATGGGAGGCAGCGCCACGCGACTCATTGCCGCGGACCACGCCAGGCACCATGTGAAACGATGATCGGCGGCCCGCCCCCCTTGCTCCTAAACGCAAGCGGCGCCGGGACGATCCGGCGCCGCTCCTCCATCCAGGTCTTGGTACCGGACTCAGTGGAACTTGACGTATTCGAAATCGACCGGCTGGCGGTTGATGCCGCGGGCCGGGGGCGCGATGTAGTTGGCGAACTTGCCCGGCTCGGTCACCGGCTTCATCAAGGACTGGACGAAATCCCGGTCTTCCTGGGTCGGCAGCCACTGGCCGTGTTTCTTATCCCACTCCGCCTGGGTGATGATCTTGCCCTCGGGCGTCGCCCGCACCTCGGCAAACGGGCCGATATTGCGGTGGAAGGCGCGATTGGGCAGGACCAGTTCGAAGTCGATGCCATTGTCGCGGATGATCTTGTTCCAATTGTCCACGCCGCGCTGGCTGTCGGTGTAGTAATCGTCGCGCAGCCGTTGGTTGATGGCGTTGAGTGCCGGTTCGTCGACGTCGATGATCTTGCCGTCGCGGATCTCCGGCACCTTGTAGCTGGCACCATCGAGCACGTGATCGTCCTTGATCTTGGTTTCCTCGAACCGGCCCTTGATGCCCATGGTGTAGTAGGTCGCGGCGTTGGTCGACAGTTCCTGACCGAACAAATCGAGGCAGATCGAGAAGTGGAAGTTGAGCCATTTCTGGATGGTCGGCAGGTCGATACCGCCATGCTGGCGCACGTCGCGGGGATCGGAAAGCTTGTTCTCCTTCATGATCTCGGCCGAACGCTGGACGATGCGCGAGATACCGCTTTCGCCGACAAACAGGTGATGGGCCTCCTCGGTCAGCATGAAACGGCAGCTGCGCGACAGCGGATCGAAGCCGGATTCGGCCAGCGCCGCGAGCTGGAACTTGCCGTCGCGATCCTGGAAATAGGTGAAGAAGTGGAAGGACAGCCAGTCCGTGGTGTCCACGTTGAACGCCTGCAGGATGCGGGGCTTATCGGGATCCCCGGCGTGGCGCTCGAGCATGGCTTCGGCCTCTTCGCGGCCGTCGCGGCCGAAATGGGCCTGCAGCAGGTAGACCATGGCCCACAGGTGCCGGCCTTCTTCCACATTCACCTGATAGAGGTTGCGCAGGTCGTAGAGCGACGGCGCGGTCTGGCCCAGGCGGCGCTGCTGCTCGACCGAGGCGGGCTCGGTATCGCCCTGGGTGACGATCAGGCGGCGCAGTTCGGAGCGGTATTCGCCGGGCACGGTCTGCCAGGCGGGCTCACCCTTATGCGCCCCGAAATTGATCTTGCGGCCCTCCTCCTGGGGGGCGAGGAAGATGCCCCAACGGTAGTCGGGCATCTTGACGTAATCGAAATGGGCCCAGCCGGAGGGTTCGACGCTGATCGCCGTGCGCAGGTAGCAGTCATAGGCGGCGCTGCCGACTGGCCCCAGCTCCTTCCACCACTCGAGGTACTTGGGCTGCCAGTTCTCGAGCGCCCGCTGCAACCGCGCGTCACCGGAGAGGTTCACGTTGTTGGGGATTTTTTCATCATAGTTGATCGTCGCCATC
>JAOTVC010000095.1 GCA_029863585.1 Alphaproteobacteria bacterium
ATGGCCGCTCACCAAATGACCGCCCAACTCATCACCCAGCTTGAGCGCCCGCTCCAGATTGATCCGCCGGCCGACCTGCCAATCGCCGATGGTGGTCCGGGCGATCGTCTCCGGCGAGGCGTCCACTGCGAACCAACCGCGGCCCTCCTGGCGGCCTTTCCCGATCACCGTCATGCAGGGGCCGGAACAGGCGATCGAGGCACCGATGGCGATATCCTCGACATCGAATGCCGTGGCGATCGTCAGCCTGGTATCGGTGCGGGGCTCGATCCCGGTGACGGTGCCGATGTCGGTGATGATTCCGGTGAACATGGGTGGTCCCTTCCCCGCCCCGATATCGCTCAATGACGGCCCGCGCCGCCGAGCCGTTCGAAGATCTCCAAACTATCGGCACCGGCGGAGAATCCCCAGCGCCGTTCGAACCGGGGCATGTCGGCAAGGCTGTCCACGCCGAAGCCTTCGGCCACGGGAACGCCGTCACCGCCGATCACCGCCGGCGCACGGAACCAGGCGATGCGGTCCACGGCATGGGCCCGCAGCAGCGCCGCGGCGACCTGGCCCCCGCCTTCGGCCAGGACCCGGGTAATGCCGCGTTCGGCCAACACCTTGAGGGCGGCGTCGACGTCGGGCCGGCCGCCGTCATCGGCTTCGACCTCGATCACCTCGACCCCGCAATCGACGAACACCGCCTTGCGCTCGTCATTGGCGTCATCCACGGTGATCAGGCAGGTCGGGCGTTCCTTCGCCGTGCTGACCAGGTTGGCGGTCAGCGGCGTGGTCAAGCGCGTATCCAGCACGACCCGAAGCGGCGAATGGTCGGCCATGCCGGGAAGGCGGCAGGTCAGCTCCGGGTCGTCGCCCCGCACGGTCGCGGCTCCGGTCAGGACCGCATCATGGCTGGCCCGGAGCCCATGGCCCCAGGCCCGCGCCACCTCGCCGGTGATCCATTGGCTTTCGCCCGAATGAGTGGCGATGCGCCCGTCCAAAGTGGTGGCGCATTTCAATGTGACCAGCGGGCGGCCCGCGGTGATCCGCTTCAGGAAGCCGGCATTGAGCCGCTCGGCATCGCGGCGGCCGACGCCCACCCGCACTTCGATCCCGGCATCCTGCAGACGGGCGATGCCGCCGCCCGCCACCCGGGGATCGGGATCCTCGGTGGCGATCACCGCGCGGCCGATCCCCGCCGCCACCAGGGCGTCGGCACAAGGCGGGGTCTCGCCGTGATGGGCACAGGGCTCCAGGCTGACATAGGCGGTGCCGCCGCGCGCGGCGCGGCCTGCCCGGCCGAGCGCCTCGGTCTCGGCATGGGGGCGGCCGCCCGGCTGGGTCCAGCCGCGCCCCGCGACGGCGCCATCTGGATCGAGCACGACGCAACCGACCGCCGGGTTGGGGCTGACCCGCCCGAGCGCCCGGCGGGCCAAGGCGAGCGCCGTCATCATGTGATGGAAATCTGTGGCGTCAGTTGTGGTCGACACTCAGCTGGCCCACGAAATCCTCGAAGTCCTTGGCCTCGCGGAAGTTGCGATAGACCGAAGCGAAGCGGACATAGGCGACTTGGTCGATGTTGGACAACGCTTCCATCACCAGTTCGCCGATATGGGCGGACGGGATCTCGCTCTCCCCCATGGTTTCAAGCCGGCGCTGGATCGAATTGACGATGCGCTCCACCTGTTCCTCGTCGACCGGCCGCTTGCGGACCGCGATGCGGATCGAGCGCACCAGCTTGTCCCGGTCGAACAGCTCTTTTTTGCTGTCGCTCTTGATCACCATCAGGTCGCGGATCTGGACCCGTTCGAAGGTCGTCCAGCGCGACCCGCAGGCACCGCAGAACCGTCGGCGCCTGATGGCCGCGCCGTCTTCGGTCGGGCGCGAATCCTTCACTTGAGAATCGTCGTGGCCGCAAAAAGGACAGCGCATCGTTATCGGGCCTCCTCGCCCTTTTGGTTATTTCGGGCCGGTTATTTCTTATCCGGGTAGATGGGAAAACGCCGGCACAGGTCGGCAACCTTGCCGCGGATCTCCCGCTCGGCCGCGGAATTGTCGTCCGGATGGTCCCTAAGCCCCTTCAGGACCTCACCGATCCAGGCACCGATACTGCGCCATTCGCCCGGGCCGAAGCCGCGGGTCGTCGCCGCCGGGGTTCCCAGGCGGATGCCCGATGTGACGAACGGCTTCTCCGGGTCGAACGGAACCGCGTTCTTGTTGCAGGTGATGCCGGCCCGCTCCAGGCTCGCTTCCGCCGCCTTGCCGGTCAGGCCGATGGGCCGGAGGTCAACCAGCATCAGGTGGGTATCGGTGCCGCCGGAAACGATATCGACGCCTTCGTTCAACAGCGCCTCGGCGAGGACGCGGGCGTTGTCCTTCACCGCCGCGGCGTAGGTTTTAAACTCCGGCGTCAGCGCCTCGCCGAAGGACACCGCCTTGGCGGCGATGACATGCATCAGCGGCCCGCCCTGGGTACCGGGGAAAACCGAAGAATTGATCTTCTTCCCGAGATCCTCGTCATTGGCCAGGATCATGCCGCCGCGCGGCCCGCGCAGCGTCTTGTGGGTGGTGGTGGTGACCACGTCGGCAAGATCGAGGGGGCTGGGATGCACGCCGCCGGCGACCAGGCCCGCGAAATGGGCCATGTCGACCATCAACAACGCGCCAACGGAATCGCAGATTTCGCGAAAGCGGGCAAAATCGATCTCGCGGGGATAGGCGGAACCGCCGGCCAGGATCAGCTTCGGCTTGTGTTCCTTGGCGAGGCTCTCGACCTCATCGAAATCGATTGTCGCATCTTGCTTGCGCACGCCGTACTGCACCGCATTGAACCACTTGCCCGACTGGTTGGGCGCCGCCCCGTGGGTCAGATGGCCACCCGCCGCCAGCGACATGCCGAGGAAGGTATCGCCGGGCTGCATCACCGCGAAGAACACCTGCTGGTTGGCCTGGGATCCCGAATGGGGCTGGACGTTGGCGTAAGCGCACCCGAACAGTGCCTTGGCGCGGTCGATCGCGAGTTGCTCGGCGACGTCGACGAATTCGCACCCGCCGTAATAGCGCCGGCCGGGATAGCCTTCGGCATATTTGTTGGTCAGCACCGAACCCTGGGCCTCCAGCACCGCCCGGGAAACGATGTTCTCCGAGGCGATCAATTCGATCTGGTCCTGCTGGCGGGCAAGCTCGCCGCGCACGGCGGCGTAGAGGTCGGGATCGCGCTCGGCCAGGGATTGACCGAAGAACGCTTCGGTATCCGCGGCCTCCACCTTATCTGATACGGACGACATGATTATGGTTTCCTCAACTCTATCTCTATCTCGGGGTCACGGGCGCCCGGCACGCTCATGACATCTTGGCGACTCGCCGCTCGTGGCGCCCGCCGTCGAATTCCGTCGTCAAGAATGCCCTCAGGCAATCCCTGGCGACTTCCGGGCCGATGAACCGGCCCCCCATGACCAGGACATTGGCGTCGTTGTGCTGCCGTGCCAGCCGCGCCGACAGGTTGTCGTGCACCAGGGCCGCGCGGATCTCCCGATGCCGATTGGCGGCGATGCTCATGCCGATGCCCGAACCGCAAATCAATACGCCGCGCGCGGCCCGGCCGTCGCGAATGGCGCCGATCAGGGTTTCCGCGAAATCGGGATAATCGACCGAGTCCGGTCCATCGGTGCCGAGGTCGAGCACCTCATAGCCGAGATCGGCGAGATCCTCCTTCAGGATCACCTTCAGTTCGACGCCCCCATGATCGGCGGCGATGGCAATGGTCTCTCCCGGCACGAAAACTCCCTCCCGGAGTTCCGGCATGGCGCGAAATCACGCAGCCGGATGCATGGCCGGTCTCCATACCATATGTCGGGGGCGCATGCCAGCCCGCCACTAGGTCTGCGGGGATTATGGTTAATGCCCAAAAATCAGGGATTACAGCTTGGTGTAATCGTATTTTCCGTCGTTCCATTCGTAGAACACGTAACCCGGCGCCGTGACGTCGCCCTTGGCATCGAAGCCGATCTTGCCCAGCACGGTCTCGAACCCGCCCTTGGCCAATTCTCCCCGGATCTTGGCGGTATCCACGCCACCAGCGCGTTTTGCCGCCTCGGCGAAGATTTGGATCGCCCCGTAGGTATAGAGCGTGTAGCCCTCGGCGTTGGAGCCCTGGGCCTTGAACTTTTCGACCAGCGGCGCGACCTTGGGGTCCTTGCGCGGATCGGGACTGAAAGTCATCAAGGTGCCCTCGCCCGACTTGCCGGTGATGTTCCAGAATTCCTGGGTCACCAGGGCATCTCCCGAAACCATGCGGGTGGCGAGACCCTGTTCGCGCATCTGGCGGACGATCAAGCCGGCCTCGGCGTGGTAGCCGCCATAGAACAGGATGTCGATGTTGTTGGCCTTGAGCCGGGTGACGATGGCCGAGTAGTCCTTTTCCTTGGGCGTGACGGTGCCCGTCAACGCGATTTCGACACCGCGTTTCTTGAGCTGCTTGGTGGTCTCTTCCGCCAGCCCCTGGGAATAGGCCTGCTTGTCGTGGACCACGGCGATGCGCTTGCCCTTGAACTTGTCGGCGATGAAGTCGCCCGCGACTTTGCCCTGCTGGTCGTCCCGGCCGCATACCCGGAAGACGTTGTTCATGCCGCGCTCGGTCAGCTTGGGATTTGTCGAACCAGGGGAAACCATGACGATGTTTTCGGCCTGATAAACCTGGGAAGCCGGGATCGAGGACCCCGAGCAGAAATGCCCGGCTATGAACCGCACCTTCTTATTGACCAGCTGGTTGGCGACGGCTACCGCCTGCTTCGGATCACATTGGTCGTCGCCGATCTCAAGCTTGAGTTGTTTGCCCAGCACGCCCCCCGCGGCGTTGATGTCCTTGACCGCCTGTTCCGCCCCCGTGCGCATCTGCTCGCCGAAGGAAGCGTATTGGCCGGTCATCGGCCCGGCGGTGGCAATGACGATGACATTTGAATCGCTTTTCTGGGAATCGCATCCCGCGAAAGACAGGCAAGCGGCGACCAACAGGGATAATATCGAAAGCGTCTTGATGTTCATGTCATGCTCCCGAAGGGCCAGAGGAAGACGCTAAGCGTAGCACCGGCTGGCACTTTCGCAAGACTTCCTCGCGCCATCCTTCAGCGCGCGCGCCAGGACAGCGGCCCCGCCTTCTCGTAAAGCCAAGGATATTGCCGCACCATGCGCGCGACCTGCCGAAGCCGCCAGGACAGCAGACCGACGGCCATAATCACCGCGCCGTCGCGCAAGAAGCCAGAGGGCGAGAGCAGCGCGCCGTCGAACAGCCCCCAATGCAGGAAGCGGTCGAACAGGGTCAGCACCACGCCATAGCCGATCACCTGCCAATAAGAGCGCCAGGTGCCGGCAACCGCCGCCCCCATCAGCCAGGCCCCGCCGCCGAACAGGCAAACGGTCAGGCCGAGGAAGACCGGCCAATCGGTCAGCAGACTCATCCGGTCCCTCCTTCCAGATAGGCGGCGCGGATATCGGCGTCGGCCATCAGTTCCTGGCCCGTGCCTTCCATGCGGATCTCCCCATTGGCCATGACATAGCCGCGATCGGCCAGGCGGAGGGCGTGATAGGCGTTCTGCTCCACCAGGAAGATGGTCATGGCCCGCTCCCTATTGATCTCGCCGATCACCTCGAAGATCCGGTGCACCACCAGGGGCGCCAGGCCGAGGGACGGCTCGTCCAGCAGCAACAGACGCGGGCGGCTCATCAGCGCGCGGGCGATCGCCAACATCTGCTGCTCGCCGCCGGACAGCGTGCCGCCCCTCTGGCTGCGCCGCTCGCCGAGGATGGGAAACAGGGCGAAGACGTAATCGAGGTCGTCCTCGAAATACCCGACGTCGGCCACCAACGCCCCGATCTGCAGGTTCTCCAACACCGTCATGCGCGGGAAGATGCGCCGGCCTTCGGGCACATGGGCGATGCCGAGACGGGCAATGTCGTGGGTGGGCAGATCGGTGATGTCTCGGCCCTCGAACAGGATGCGCCCGCCCTGAGCCCGGGGTTCGCCGCAGATGGTCATCAGCAGGGTCGACTTGCCGGCACCGTTGGCGCCGATCAAGGTGACGATCTCGCCCGTGCGTACCTCCAACGCGATGCCGTTGAGCGCCTGAATCGACCCGTAATAGGCCTCGATCCCGCGCACCGACAGCAGGGACGCATGCGTCGCCGCGCTCATGACCCTTCCCCCTTCGTGTCGGCGGCAATGTCCCCCGCGACCACCTCGGGCAGGCCCTCTTCCTCTCCCAAATAGGCCCGGATCACTGCCGGATCGTGACGCACCGCCTCGGGCGTGCCCTCGGCGATCTTGGCGCCATGATCCAGAACCACGACGTGATCGGAGATCTTCATCACCACCGACATGTCGTGTTCGATCAGAAGAATTCCGGTGCCGTAATCGGACCGGATCCCCAACAACAATCGATTGAGTTCCTCGCTCTCCCGCGGGTTGAGGCCGGCGGCCGGTTCATCCAGGCACAGGAGCTTCGGTTCCGAACACATGGCCCGGGCGATCTCGATCTTGCGTTGGATGCCGTGGGCCAGGGTGCCCGCCTCCCGGTCGGCAAGGGGGATGAGACCGAGCCGCGCCAGCCACCCTCGGGCCACTTCCACCGCCGCGTCCTCGGCATCGCGGAACCGTTTCAAGCCCAAAAGACCGGCGATGGAAAACGCGGACGCGCGCATCAGCTTGGTATGCTGGGCGACCAGGAGATTCTCCAGGACCGTCATGCGCGGGAACAGGCGGATGTTCTGAAAGGTTCGCCCGACGCCGGCGTCACGCGCGATCCTGAATCCTTCCATCCTTTCCAGCAGGAAGCTGCCGCCCTCGTGATCGAGCGCGATGCGCCCGACGCTGGGCCGGTAAAATCCCGTGATACAGTTGAACACGGTCGTCTTGCCGGCTCCGTTGGGGCCGATGATACCGGTGATCCTGCCCCGTTCCGCGCCGAACGACACGTCGTCGACGGCAACGATGCCGTCGAAATACATGCTGAGATGCTCGACCGTCAGCATCGGCCCTTGCGGGGCATCGGCCCCCGTGACGCCGGGCCCCCCTGGCACGTCCTGTGCGGTGACGCTCATGGGCCGCCTCCTTGCGCCGCGCCCGAGCCACGGTCGCCGAGCCGAACGCTGGGTGCCCGATGGGCGAGCAGTCCGCGCGGCCGCCAGATCATGATCAGCACCATGGCGCCGCCGAAAAGCAGCATGCGAAATTCGGCGAAGTCGCGGGCGAGCTCCGGAAGAAGGATCAGGACGATGGCGGCGCAGATAACGCCGACCTGGCTGCCCATCCCGCCAAGGACAACTATGGAAAGAATAATGGCGGATTCTATGAACGTGAAGGAGGACGGATTGATGAAGCCCTGTCGGGTCGCGAAAAAGGATCCGGCCAGGCCCGCGAACATGGCGCCAAGGCCGAAGGCGGACAGCTTGATCATGACCGGATTGAGGCCGAGCGCCCGGCTCGCGATCTCGTCCTCGCGCAACGCCTCCCAGGCCCGGCCGACAGGAAGGCGGCGGATGCGCTCCGAGAACAGGTGGGTGATCAGCGCCAGGACAAGGATGATGTAATAGAGGAACATCAGCTTGTGGATGCCGGCGAAACCGAGACCGAAAAATTGATGGAATGCGGTTTCCCCGGCGCCCGGGTTGGCCGTGAATTGCAGGCCGAAGAGGCTCGGCGCCGGGATGCGCGTGATGCCTTCCGAGCCGCCGGTCAGGCTGGACCAGTTGATCAGGATGATGCGGATCATTTCGCCGAAGCCGAGCGTCACGATGGCGAGGTAGTCGCCGCGCAGGCGCAGCACGGGGAACCCCAGCAGCACCCCGAAGAGCGCCGCGAAGGCGCCGGCCAACGGCAGGCAGGTCCAGAACCCGAGATCGAAATGGATGGCGAGCAGGGTGTAGGAATAGGCGCCCACGGCATAGAACGCGACGTACCCGAGATCCAGCAGTCCCGCCAGCCCGACCACGATGTTGAGCCCCCAGCCGAGCATCACGTAGATCATCACCAGGGTCGTGAGGTCGACGGTGCGCCGGTCTGCCAAGGGCGTCAGCGGCAGGATGGCGACGGCCACGAAAAAGACCGCCAGCAGAAGCGTCTTGTGCGGAGTCATCCGCGTCACCGCGCGGTCGAACCACGGCACCGCGCCGCTGCCCCCCCTGCCCCGCATGCCCAGCCATAAACCTAGGACAAAGCGGCCGGCGAACACGGCGGCGACGGCGATGACCACCCACCAGGGCCGCAACTCCAACCCGGTGCCGCCACCGTCCGACAGCCGCACGCCGGCCAACGGCAGGGCAAGGACCAGGGCAACCAACGCGGCGATTCCGGACTCCCGGATCATCGCTCCCCAATCGGCCGTGCCACGGGTCATGGGGCACTCCCATCGGCCGCCGGCATGTTCAGACCTTCTCCACCTCGGGCCGGCCCAGCAGGCCGGTGGGCCGGAAGATCAGCACCAGGACGAGAATCGAGAAAGCCGCCACGTCCTTGTATTCGGCGGCGAAATAGGCCGCCCAGAAGGCCTCGATCAGGCCGATCAAGATGCCGCCCAGCATGGCGCCCGGCAGCGATCCGATGCCGCCCAACACCGCGGCGGTAAAGGCCTTCAGCCCCACCAGGAAACCGATAAAGAAGTCGATCACGCCGTAATGCAAGGTCGTCATGACCCCCGCCACCGCCGCCAACCCCGCGCCCAGGACGAAGGTCAGCGACACCGTGCGGTCGACATTGATGCCCGACAGCGCCGCCATCTTGCGGTCCTGTTCGCAGGCCCGCTGGGCCCGGCCCAGGGAGGTCCGGGCGATCAGCAGGGAAAAGCCGGTCATCAACGCCACGGTCAGCGCCATGATGACCATCTGCATGGTGCTGATGGTGACCTGGAACCCGCCCTTTTCCATCAGCACGGCACCGCCGGTCACCAGCGGCTCCATGGCCTTGACCCGGGCGCCCTGCAGCAACTGGACGTAGTTCTGCAGGAAAATCGACATGCCGATGGCCGAAATCAGCGGCGCCAGGCGAAAGGACCACGCAGCGGCCGATAGGCCAGGCGCTCCACCGCCCAGCCATAGGCGGCGGTGAACAGGATCGCGATCAACAGCACGACGAGGATCGCCAGCGGCACCGATGCCACCCCGAACAGACCCAGGATCGAAAAACAGATCAGGGCGATGAACGAGCCGATCATGTAGATCTCGCCATGGGCGAAATTGATCATGCCGATGATGCCATAGACCATGGTATAGCCGATGGCGATCAGTCCGTAGACCGCGCCCAGCGTCAGTCCGTTGATCAACTGCTGGAGGAAGTATTCCATCAAACGCCGTCAGCACACCCGATCGGGGCGATGCCCCCGGTCAACGCTTTGCCGGCGGCCGTACCGTTCCGCCGCCCTTCTTCTGAACATAAGCGAGCTTGCGCAAGACCGTATCGGTCATCTCGCGCTCGGAACAGGTCGCGGGTGCAAGGATCGAGACTTCCAGATAAGTCCTGGTATCGACCGCGGACACCTTGACGGCATTGCCGACACGGTGGAATTCCACGATCACCCCGTCCTTATCCCCTGCGTTTTCCATGACCCCAATAGGCACGATTCTTCCCCCGCCGCGTGGCGCGAGAGTCTAACGGAAGTTGGTTAACGGGGCCAGCATGCACCCGATTTCGTTAACGGCACGCTAACCACCAAGCGCCTATAAGTGTTTCCACCTAGTTCTTGTCATCTGTCTCCAATCTCCGGCCGAAAGATCTTCAGGATGGACAAATTCCACCCGCGTCCCGCCACGACGCCGAACGGGCCGCCGGGGCTCTCCCAGGCCGAGACGCCGCTCCGGGTTCTGGTCGCGGAGGACAACCCCGTCAACCAGATGCTGGCGGTCGCGATCCTCACCATGATGGGGCATCGTGCCGAGGTCGCGGGCAATGGCAAGGAAGCGGTCGATGCCGTCAAGAGCCTGGCTTACGACGTCGTTCTTATGGACGTGCAGATGCCGGAAATGGATGGCTTCGAAGCGACGGCGGAGATTCGCGCCCTGCCCGAACCCCAGAATCGGATCCCGATCATCGCCCTGACCGCCAACGCCATGCAGGGGGAGGACAAGGTCTGCCGCTCAAAAGGTATGGATGATTATCTCGCCAAACCCATCGACGTGGCCAAACTGGCGCAGGCGTTGGAGCGCTGGGGCAAAGCGCGGGTCGACGCAGCGCGCCGCTCAGGCAGCGGTGAGCCGACGTCCTGATGGCGCTCTTCCCGAGGCCGGCCACCGGGGGATCACGAGGTTAGGATCACGCAGCGGAATTGGCGGCCGCAGGCGTCTTCGCGGGCATCCGCGTGCCGAAGGTCAGGATCCGGGTCCAGAACTGCTCCATATGGCGCAACGCCACCGAAGCCTGGGCCAGTTCCTCTTCGGTGATCGGCCCTTCGGAAATCTCGGCGATGTGGCGTTCGAACATTTCGCGCAGGGCATAGAACAGAACCAGCCCTTTTTCCGACAAACGGACACGGATCGACCGACGGTCGTGGGTCGATCGCTCATGGATCAGATAACCGTTCTCGACCATCTTCTTGACGTTGTAGGACACGTTGGAGCCGAGGTAATAGCCACGGTTGGTCAGTTCGCCAACGGTCAACTCCTCGTCGCCGATGTTGTAAAGGATCAGCGCCTGGATATTGTTGATATCCGAGGTGTCCAATCGTTCCAGTTCGGACTTCACCACTTCCAGGAATTGGCGATGAAGCCGTTCGACCAGGAAGATAACTTCTTGATAGATATGATCCACGATGTCCTCGCGTCAATGCAAACCCATGCGGGTGCTTCGCTGCAATTCCCGGCGGGCCCTTGATCGGCCCGTCGTGCGATCTACAGTATTGGATTAAAATACTTAAAAGTATGCTAACGGTTTGCCGCTTAAGGTTACGAAATTCGCCGCCCGTTCAGGGCTTCAACAGCGGAGCGCCCATGACCATCCGCAGCCTCCTCGGTCACAAGTCGGCCGAATTCGCCAACGAGCCTTCGGGCGCCGCCGAAGCCGCCTATCCGAACCTCCGTATGCGCCGGACCCGCCAGGCCGACTGGTCAAGGCGCCTGGTCGGGGAGAACAGGATTTCCGCGGACGATCTAATCTGGCCGGTCTTCGTCCACGATGGACCGGAAGGACGCACCCCCGTCGCCACCATGCCCGGCGTGGACCGGCTCAGCCTCGACCTCGCGGTCGAGGCGGCAGCCGAGGCCGCTGCCCTTGGCGTGCCCGCGATAGCCCTTTTTCCCGCCGTTCCGACCGACCGCAAGAGCCCCCGGGCGGAGGAGGCCTACAATCCCGATAACCTGGTGTGCCGGGCAGTGCGCGCAATCAAGGGCAGTGTCCCCGGAATCGGTATCATCTGCGATGTCGCGCTGGACCCCTATACCGATCACGGCCAGGACGGATTGATGCAGGACGGCGTCGTCCTCAACGACGAGACACTGGACGTCCTGGTGCGCCAGTCCGTGGTCCAGGCCGAGGCAGGCTGCGACATCATCGCCCCTTCGGACATGATGGACGGGCGCGTCGGGGCGATCCGCCGGGCCCTCGAAGCCTCCGGCCTGACCGACGTCCTGATCCTGTCCTATGCGGCCAAATACGCCTCCGCCTTTTACGGTCCCTTCCGCGACGCCGTCGGCAGCACCACGGCGCTCGCCGGGGGCAGCAAGAAAACCTACCAGATGGATCCCGCCAATGGCGACGAAGCCCTGCGGGAAGTGGCGTTGGACATCGCCGAAGGCGCCGACATGGTGATGGTCAAGCCGGGCATGCCGTACCTGGATATCCTGTGGCGGATCAAACAGCGTTTCGGGGTGCCAACGTTCGCCTATCAGGTCAGCGGCGAATACGCCATGCTGCGGGCGGCGGCGGATGCCGGGGCGCTCGATTGGGGGGCCTGCCTCGCCGAAAGCCTACTGGCCTTCAAGCGGGCCGGAGCGGACGGAATCCTGACCTATGGCGCCATCGAAATCGCCAAGGCGATCGCCGATTCGGGCAGCGACTGAATCTCATATTTTGATTGAGGTAGTCATTGGAACCGATTGATAATGCGGTTTTTTAAACGCGCATTCTTGGTCATCTTTCTGGGTCTGCCGGGGCTTGCCCTGGTCCTGGCCGGAGGCGGGTATCTGTGGCTGAGGACGTCGCTGCCGCAAACCGAGGGGACATTACGCCTGGCCGGGCCTACCGCGCCCATCGAGGTTCTGCGCGATTCCCGGGGGATTCCCCACATCCGCGCCGAAAGCGAAGGCGACGCCTATTTCGCGCTGGGTTTCGTTCATGCCCAGGACCGCATGTGGCAGATGGAAATGATGCGCCGCATCGCCCATGGGCGGCTCGCGGAAATGGGCGGCGTCGGCCTGTTGGATCACGACAAGGCGATGCGAACGCTCGATATCGCCGGACTGGCGCGGGACGGGCTCTTGCACCTGTCCGCCGCGGTGAAGGCGTCGCTGGCGGCCTATGCGAAGGGGGTCAACGCCTGGCTTGAAAGCCGTGGCGGAACGCTGCCGCCGGAATTTCACGTCGTTGGCATCACGCCCGGCCCGTGGAAGATGGAGGACTCGCTGCTTTGGGGGCGTCTGATGGCGCTCCGGCTGTCCTCCAATTGGCGGCGCGAGGCCATGCGCGCCGAACTCCTGAAGACACTGCCTCCCGAGAAAGTCATCGCTCTTTGGCCGCCCTATCCCGCCGATGCGCCGGTCACGATCCCGGCGCCGGCGCGCAACGAACGATTCGGGAATATCGATCCGCCTAAACCGACTACCCTCCCCGACCTGCCCTACCGTGCGCTCGCCGGGATCCTGGCTCCGCCCCATCCCACTTCCGCGTCCAACACCTGGGTGCTGTCGGGATCGCGGACCCGTAGCGGCAAGCCGATCCTGGCGGGCGATCCCCATCTCGGGTTCAGCGCGCCCAACCTGTGGTACCTCGCCCGCCTCAGCTACCCGGGCCTGTCCCTTGCCGGCGCGACGCTGCCCGGGGTACCGTTTCATATCCTCGGCCAAAACGGTTCGATCGCTTGGTCCATGACCACCACCGGCGCCGATACCCAGGATCTCGTCGTCGAAACCCTGGACCCCGACGATCCCGGCCGCTACCGCAGCCCGGCCGGCGTCAGGCCTTTCGCAACCCGCATCGAAACCATCCGGGTGAAGGGAGAAGATGACCTGCGTTTCACGGTCCGCGCCACCCGCAATGGGCCGGTGGTCTCCGATCTGGTGGCGCGCGACGGCACCAGGCCGCCGCCCAACGCGGTGATCGCATTGCGCTCCGCCATGCTGATCCGTGAAGACCACACGCCGGACGCCCTCTATCGCCTCAACCGGGCGCGGAACTGGGACGATTTCCGGGCGGCGCTCAAGGATTTTCACAGTCCGGTGCAGAACTTCGTCTATGGCGACGTGGCCGGACATATCGGGTTCCAACTCGCCGGGCGCATCCCCATGCGGATGAGTGGAGATGGCTACGCGCCGGTGCGGGGCACCGATCCGCTGGCCCGATGGAGGGGATATATCCCCTTCGACCGCCTTCCCAGCGTTTTGGATCCAGAGGCCGGATTCCTGGTCAATGCCAACAACCGGGTGATCGGGCCGGGCTACCCGTTCCTGATCACCCGGGACTGGGACGCGCCCTACCGCGCCAAGCGCATCGTCGAGGCGCTGACCAGCGAGCGCAACCACGATGCCGCCGCCAGCGCGCGCTTGCAGATGGATGACATCTCCCTCGCGGCGCGGGAGGCGATCCCCTTGCTACTGAGCGCCACCCCGGCCCGCCCGGATGCGGCGACGGCCCGCGCACTGCTGAATGCCTGGGACGGATCGGTCAAGCGCAACCGACCCGAGCCGTTGATCCTCCATGCCTGGCTGGGGGAAGCCATGACCGCCATCGTCGGCGACGAGATCGGCGCCGGGGCGGGCCGGGCCCGCCGCTGGGACCCGAGGTTCCTGCGTCATGTGCTGGAGCGTGACCCGACCTGGTGCGATGACATCGCGACAGAGGTCCGGGAGGCCTGCGGTCCGGTGCTCGCCGACGCGTTGGACCGCGCGCTTGCCGGATTGAGGCGCAGGTTCGGCGCCGAAATCGGCAAATGGCGCTGGGGCAAGGTTCACATTGCCAGCTTCCGCAACCGGCCGCTGACCTTCGTGCCGCTGATCGGCCATTTGGCCGATATCGAGATCGCGACCGACGGCGACGGCCACACGGTGAACCGGGGCTCGATCCGGGAATCCCGGCGGCGCGGGGCCTTCACCCATGCCCACGGTGCCACATACCGCGCGATTTACGATTTCGCCGATCTCGACCGTTCGCGCTTCATGATGCCCGGGGGCCAATCGGGCAACCCGCTCTCGCCCCATTACCGCGATCTTACCGTTCCCTGGCGCGACGGCGGCGGCCTCGCCATCCCGCAGCGCCCCCAAGGGCCCCTGCGGCGCCTGCTCCTGCGGCCGGGGACATGAGAAATACGGGGGCGCATCGCCTTCGTTAAACGGATTTTTACCTAATCTCCGCATATCTAACGCTTGTACTCACGTGTTGGATATCGGTCGGTCCTCTCATGTTCTTCATTATCGGCATCGTTACCGTCATCGGCTGCGTGCTGGGCGGCTATGTGGCCATGGGCGGCAAGCTCTATGTGCTGTGGCAGCCGTTCGAACTGGTCATCATCGGCGGCTCGGCCATCGGCGCCTTCATCGTCGGCAACCCCAAGACCGTCCTGGTCAAGACGGGTGGCGCGCTCGGCAAGCTGCTCAAGGGGACCAAGTACGGCAAGGACGCCTATCTGGAGCTGCTCACGCTGCAGTTCGCGATCTTCAAGCTGGCCAAGTCCAAAGGCATGCTGGCGCTGGAAGCCCATGTCGAGAATCCTCACGAAAGCGAGCTCTTCAAGAAGTTTCCCATTCTCCATGGGGATCACCACGCGCTCGAATTCCTGTGCGATTACCTGCGCATGATGATCCTGGGCTCCGAGAACCCGTTCGAGATGGAAGCCCTGATGGACGAGGAGATCGAGACCCGCCACGCCGAGGAAATGCAGATCGCCGGAGCCATCCAGGCCATGGCCGACGCCACCCCGGCGCTCGGCATCGTCGCCGCCGTGCTCGGCGTCATCAAGACCATGGGCTCGATCACCGAACCGCCCGAAGTCCTGGGCAAGCTG
>JAOTVC010000096.1 GCA_029863585.1 Alphaproteobacteria bacterium
CTGCTGCAGCACCTGCCCGGGATCGAGCCCGCAGCGCGCCCGGAGGCCGCCCGGCGCGCCCTTGCCCGCGGCGCGGGCGCCTTGGACGCGGCGGCGCAGGCGGACATCGTTGCCGAAACCCTGGCCCTGCTGGAGGATCCCGGGTTCGCGCCGCTGTTCGGCCCGGACAGCCTGGCCGAGGTGCCGGTCACCGGTCTCATCGACGGCGCCGTGGTGTCCGGGCAGGTCGACCGCCTGGTGGTCGCTGACGACGCCGTCCTGGTGGTCGATTACAAGACCGGGCGCCGCGCCCCCGGGAGCGTCGACCAGGTGCCGCCCGCTTACCTCCGCCAGATGGCGCTCTACCGCGCCCTTCTTGCCCGCGCCTTCCCCGGGCGCCGAATCAAGGCGGGGCTGGTTTTCACCGCCGGGCCGCGCCTTGTGGCGCTGCCCGACGCGGCCCTGGATGAGGCTTTTTCGGCCCTGACCGCCCAGCTTGACGGTGGCGGACCGCCCCCCTAAACTCGCGCCGTCTTGGGGCCGATCCGCCCATTATCTCAGGGGAACAATATGGCTACGAAACAAGTGACCGATAGCAGTTTCGAGGCCGACGTGCTCAACGCCGACGGCCCGGTTCTGGTCGATTTCTGGGCCGAATGGTGCGCGCCCTGCAAGCAGATCGCGCCGATCCTCGATGAGGTGGCCGAGGAGCTCGCGGGCGATCTGACCATCGCCAAGGTCAATATCGACGAAAACCCCCAGACCCCCAGCAAGTACAACGTCCGGGGCATCCCGACACTGATCCTGTTCAAGGGCGGCCAGGTGGTCGGCACCAAGATGGGAACCGTGCCCAAGGGCGCGCTCCTGGAATGGGTGCAGTCGGCGCTCTGAGACGTCAACGATCGATTTCGAGACGGCCCCGGGTTCGCGGGGCCGTTTTTCATTGCCCGCGCCGGACGGTCCGCCGCGCTCAGGCAATCCTGACCCGGTCCGCCTTCAGAACCGCGCCGGCGAGATAGAGGGATCCCGTGATCAACACCCGGCCGGGGGGCTGGCGGGCGATCTCGGCAAGCGCTGTTTCCAGGGACGCGGCCGGTCGGGCGGGGATGCCCAGCCGGCGCCCGTCGGCGGCCAGGACCTCGGGCAGGAAGCTCGTGTGTTCGCCCGGCACCGCGACCGCCCACAGGCCGCGGGGCGGCGGCAGCAGGCGGGCGATGGGTGTGAGGAACCCGATGGGGTCCTTGGCCGCCACCATGCCGACCACGAGATAGAGCGGCCCCGTGTCGCCGAACGCATCGTCGAGCCCGCCTGCCAACGCCCGGGCGAGGGCGCGGCCCGCCGATGGATTGTGCCCGCCATCGAGCCACACCGCGAAACCGCGCGCGATAAGGTCGCGCGTCAGGGGGCCGCCGGAAAGCCTTTGCAGCCGCGCGGGCCAGGTCGCCTGGGCCAGCCCCTTGGCCATCGCCGCCGGCGTGATCCGGGGATTCCCGAACGCCTTCAAGGCGGCGACGGCGGTGGCCGCGTTGGCCGCCTGATGGCCGCCCGGAAGGCTGGGGTGCGGCAGATCGAGGATGCCGTCCGCATCCCGGTAGCCGAGCCCGTCCGCGTCGGGGCGCACGGAAAACTCCCGGCCCCAACGGATCAGCGGAGCGTCCAGCTCCCCGGCCCTGTCCGCGATCACCCGGGCCGCGATCGCGTGCTGCGGGCCGATCACGGCAGGGACCCGGCGCTTGAGGATGCCGGCTTTTTCGCCGGCGATCTGCGCCAGGCGGGTGCCGAGGAACTGCTGATGGTCGAGGGAGACCGGCGTGATCACCGTCACCCGGGGGCGGGCGATGACGTTGGTCGCATCCAGCCGGCCGCCGAGGCCGGTTTCCAGCACCGTCAGGTCGGCCTTGGCCCGGGCGAAGGCCAGGAAGGCGGCGGCGGTGGTGATCTCGAAAAAGGTGATGGGGTTGTCGCCGTTGGCCGCCTCGCATTCCTCCAGCAGGCGGGCCAGGGCGGCATCGCCGATGCGCCGGCCGGCGGGGCGGATGCGCTCGGTGAAGTGCACCAGATGGGGCGATGTATAGACGTTTGGTTTGAGGTTGGCTGCCTCGGCCATGGCTTTGAGATAGGCGACAACCGAGCCCTTGCCGTTGGTCCCGGCAATGTGGATCACCGGGGCGAGGTCGCGTTCGGGATGGCCGAGCGCCTTCAGAAGACGGCGGACGCGCCCGAGGGAAAGGTCGATCCGGCGGGGATGCAGGCCGGCGAGCCGCGCCAGCACCGCGTCACTGTTCGGAGGCCGGGGTCCCGGAGGCATCGGGTTCGATTTCGGGGACGCCCTCGGCGGGCTCACCGCGCGGCAGGGTGACGACATCGCCTGCGGGGTTGCGGTTGCACAGCAGGTCGAGCACCCGGATCAGGGTTGCGCGCAGCTCACCGCGGGGGACCACCATATCCACCATGCCGTGGTCGAGCAGATATTCCGCCCGCTGGAAGCCTTCGGGCAGGGTTTCGTGAATCGTGTTCTCGATCACCCGGGCGCCGGCGAAGCCGATGACGGCGCCGGGTTCGGCGATGGAGATATCGCCCAGCATGGCGAAGCTCGCGGACACGCCGCCGGTGGTGGGGTCGGTCAGTACGACGATGTAGGGTAGGCCGGCCTCGCGCACCTCTTCCACGGCGACGGTGGTCCGGGGCATCTGCATCAGCGACAGGATGCCTTCCTGCATCCGCGCCCCGCCGGAAGCGGGAAACACGATCAGCGGCGCTTCCTGGAATACCGCCAAGCGGGCCGCCGCGATCAGCCCGTCGCCCACCGCGGTGCCCATGGACCCGCCCATGAACTGGAAGTCGAAGGCCGCGACGACGGCGGGAACGCCGCCGATCTTGCCGTGGGCGACCTGGATCGCGTCGTCCCCACCGGTCTTGGAGCGGCTCTCCTTGAGCCGCTCGCTATAGCGCTTCTGGTCGCGGAATTTGAGGGGATCGTCGGTCGCCTCGGGCAGCTCTATGGTCTGGTAGCTGTCGTCGTCGAACACCAGTTTCAGGCGGTCCGCGGCCGCGATCCGCATATGGTGGCCGCAATGGGTGCAGACATGGAGGTTGGCCGCGAGCTCGCGGTGGAAGATCATCTGCTCGCAGCCTAGGCACTTGTGCCAAAGGTTCTCGGGCACGTCCTCCTTGCCCTGGAGCGCACGGATGCGCGGGCGTACGAAATTGGTCAGCCAGTTCATGATCTAACCCTTAAGCGGTCTCCGATTTCCGCGCGCCGCGCACCGCGGCGGCGAGGTGCCGGACCAGTTCCAATGTGTCGGCAACCAAACCTGCCCCCGGGCGGCCTTCGCCGTCAAGCCCTTCCCGGATGCGTTCGACGATGGCCGACCCGACCACGGCGGCGTCGGCGACCCTGGCGATGGCGGCCGCCTGATCGGGCGTCTTGATACCGAACCCCACCGCCAGCGGCAGATCCGTGGCGGCGCGCAACTCCGCGATCCGTCCGGCGACGGCCCCGACATCGGGCGCGCGGGTGCCGGTGATGCCGGTGATCGAGACGTAGTAGATGAAACCCGACGTGTTGGTCAGCACCTTCTTGAGCCGCTTCGCATCGGTCGTCGGCGTGGCGAGCCGGATGAAATGCAGGCCCGCATCCCGGGCCGGCAGGCACAATTCCTGATCCTCTTCAGGCGGCAGGTCGACGATGATCAGCCCGTCGACGCCGGCCGCCTTGGCGTCGGTGAGGAAGCGCGCGTTGCCGTATATGTAGATCGGGTTGTAATAGCCCATCAGCACGATCGGCGTTTGCCGGTCCTGTTCCCGGAAGCGGCGCACCGCCGCGAGCGTCTTGACCATGTTCTGACCGGCCTTGAGCGCGCGCAGGCTGGAGGCCTGGACCGCCGGCCCGTCGGCCATGGGGTCGGAGAACGGCATGCCGATCTCGATGATGTCGGCGCCCGCTTCGGGCAGGCGCGCAAGGATCTCCGCCGCGGTCCCGGGTTCGGGATCGCCCGCGGTGACGAACGCCACCAGGCCAGCGCGGCCCTCTTCTGCAAGTGCAGCAAACCGTTGGGCGATGCGGTCGCCTTGGGCCCCGCTCACAGGTTTTCCCCGAGGAGCCGGGCGACCGAGAACACGTCCTTGTCGCCGCGCCCGCACATGTTCATTACCAGAAGGTGGTCGGGCGCCAGGTTTGGGGCATGACGGATGACATGGGCGAGCGCATGGGCGGGCTCCAGCGCCGGCAGGATGCCTTCGAGGCGCGAGCACAGCTTGAAGGCGGCCAGCGCCTCCGCGTCGGTCGCCGATACGTAGCTGACCCGTCCCTGGTCGTGCAGCCAGGCATGCTCCGGCCCGATGCCGGGATAATCGAGCCCGGCGGAAATCGAGTGCGCCTCGGTGATCTGTCCGTCGTCGTTCTGCAAAAGGTAGGTGCGGTTGCCGTGCAGCACGCCCGGCCTGCCGGCGCTGATCGAGGCGGCATGCTTGCCGGTTTCGATGCCCTCGCCGGCGGCTTCGACGGCAAACATCTCCACGCCGGCGTCGTCGAGGAAGGGGTGGAACAGGCCGATGGCGTTGGAGCCGCCGCCGATGCACGCGACCAGGGTGTCGGGCAGGCGGCCTTCGGCGGCGTCGAGCTGCTGGCGCACCTCGCGCCCGATCACCGATTGGAAATCGCGCACCATGGCGGGATAGGGATGCGGCCCGGCCGCCGTGCCGATCAGGTAATAGGTGCTCTCGACGCTGGCGACCCAGTCGCGCAGCGCTTCGTTCATGGCGTCCTTGAGGGTGGCGGAGCCCGACGTCACCGGCTCCACTTTGGCCCCCAGCAGTTTCATGCGGAAGACGTTGGGCTGTTGGCGCTCGATATCGGTGGCGCCCATGTAAACCGTGCAGTCGAGATCGAAGCGCGCGCACACGGTGGCGACGGCGACCCCGTGCTGGCCGGCCCCGGTCTCGGCGATGATGCGCTTCTTGCCCATGCGCCGGGCCAGCAGGATCTGGCCGAGGCAGTTGTTGATCTTGTGGGATCCGGTGTGATTGAGCTCGTCGCGCTTGAAATAGATCTTGGCGCCGCCGAGCTCCTGGGTCAGGCGTTCGGCGAAATAGAGCGGCGACGGGCGGCCCGCGTAATGGGTGAGAAAATGATCGAGCTCGGCCTGAAACCCGGGATCGTCGCGCGCCTCGTCCCAGGCCTTTTCCAGGTCGAGGATCAGCGGCATCAGGGTTTCGGCGACGAAGCGCCCGCCGAATATATCGAAATGGCCGGCCTCGTCGGGACCGGCCCGGAACGTGTTGGGACTGCTCATGTTTTGGCTCGCTCTCGGGGTGCGGCACTATACATGCCGCGCGTCCATATTCCAATCCTGGGCGCAGGGCGGCGGCCGGGCATCAGATCGCGGCCGCACGGGCCAGGAAGGCCCGGATGAGGGCTGGGTCCTTCACGCCGGCGGTGCTCTCGACACCCGACGATACATCGACCATCCGGGCGCCGCTGATCGCCACGGCCTCGGCCAGATTGCCGGCGTCGAGCCCGCCCGACAGCATCCAGGGCCGTGACCAGCTTTCGCCGGCGATGATGCGCCAATCGAAGGAAAGCGCGTTGCCGCCGGGCAGCGCGTGCGTCATTTCGGCCGGGGGCTTGGCATCGAACAGCAGGATGTCGGCGGCCGCTTCGTGGGCCCGGGCATGGGCTAGGTCTTCGGGGCCGGCGATCTTGACGGCCTTGATGATGGGCAGGGAAAAACGGGCTCGAATCTCGGCCAGGCGCCGAGGTGTTTCGCCGCCGTGCAGCTGCAGCGCATCCAGCGGCACCCGGGCCAGCGTCTCGACCAGCAACGCATCAACGGGATCGACGAACACGCCGACCCGCGTGATGCCCGCGGGCACCCGGGCGGCAAGCCCGGCGGCGGCATCCAGGGACAGGAACCGGGGCGAGGGGGGATAGAACATCAGCCCGACGTACCTGGCGCCGCCTTCGACAGCGGCGTCCATGGCGGCGGCACCGGTGATGCCGCAAATCTTGACGGTGAGGGTCATGGGATCAGGCCAGCGTTTCGGCCGCCTCGGCGGCGATCCGGCGGGCCGCCGCGGCCGGGTCCGGTTGGCCCGTGATCGGCCGGCCGATGACCAGGAAATCGGCGCCGTCGCGAATCGCCTGGGCCGGCGTGACCACGCGTTTCTGATCGCCCGCCTCGGCTCCGGCGGGGCGGATGCCCGGGGTCACCAGGATGAAATCCGTCCCCAGCGCCCGGCGAAGGGCCGTGATTTCCCGGGCCGAGCAGACGACGCCGTCGAGCCCCGCCTCCGCCGCCAGGCTGGCGAGGCGCACCACCTGGTCTTCAGGGGCGGCGCCCACGCCGAGCGAGGCAAGGTCCTCGCCATCGAGGGAGGTCAGCACCGTCACACCCAGCACCAGGGGGGCCGCGCAGCCGGCCGTGTCCGCCGCTTCCCGGGCGGCCTCCCGGGCCGCCGCCATCATCGCCCGGCCGCCTCCGGCATGAACGTTGATCAGCCTAGGTCCCAGGGGCACGGCGGCGCGCATGGCGGCGGCGACCGTGTTGGGGATGTCGTGGAATTTGAGGTCGAGAAACAGATCGACGCCCGTCGCCCGGTCCATCACCTTGCGGACCCCGGCGGGACCGTGGGCCGCAAAGAACTCAAGGCCCAGCTTGATGCCGCCGACGGCGCCCGCGAGGCCGGCGGCGAGCGCCTCGGCGCGCGCCGCATCGGGCGTATCGATGGCGCAATAAAGCTTGTTCCGGATGGTCTGATCGGCGGTCATGTCGGCGGCGGTCCCGTTCTAGGTCTCGGGGCCGGTCTTATAGCCCGGAACGCGGGCGGGGAACAGGGGCAGTCGGGAAAACAGGGGCGCGGTCAGCGCTCGCCCGCCGCGATCATGCGGCGTGCCCGCGCGTCGTCGTCCGGTGCCGGGACGATGGTGATGGGCGGCCGGTTCTTGGCCGCGAGCTCGTGCTTGAGCCGCGTGGTTTCCTCTTCAAGGGCGCGCTCGTGGCGGGCCAGGCGGTGCCGGGCGAGCCGCCCGGGCAGGCTGCCGATCCAGAAACACAATGCGGTCAGGGCGATGCCCAAGAGAAAGGCGCCAAGGACGGCGACGAAGATCGGCAATTTCCATTCCACGGGAAACGGCCACAGGCGCAGCGCCACCGGGCCGGTATTGGACGCGGCGAAGGCGCCGGCCAAGGCCAGCAGGGGAATGGTCAGGATCCAGAATAGAATGCGCAACATGCGATCACCCGTGATCGGGCGCCCGGTTTGCCTGGCGCCGGAGTCCTACCGGCCGTTCAGCCGTTCGCGCAGCATCTTTCCCGTCTTGAAGAACGGCACGCGCTTCTCCGCCACGTTGACGGCTTCGCCGGTGCGCGGATTGCGGCCCACCCGGGCGTCGCGCTTCTTGACGGAAAAGGCGCCGAATCCGCGCAGTTCCACCCGGTCCCCCCGCGCCAGCGCGTTGGTGATTTCATCGAAGATTGCGGAGACGATGCGCTCCACATCGCGATGGTAGAGATGGGGATTCTTTTCGGTGAGATGAAGGATGAGTTCCGATTTCGTCATGGGACCGTTGTATCACCTCATTGCCGGGGGGCGGCGGGACGCTTGTAATATTTCATTCAGGGTGCCAAACGGCAATCAGCCCGTCAAGTGTAAGTCGTTCAGAAAACAATGTTTTTCCGAACATCTCTTCCACCAGACCGAACAGGTTCTTGGTGCCGCGGTTGATGCGAACCTCGCGCACCGGCAGGTCGGCGGAAACTTTGTGCTGTTCGGCGAGCCAGTCCCGGGCCTCTTGTTCGCCGCCCAGCGCGTCGATCAGGCCGTTGGCCAGCGCCTGGCGACCGGTATAGATTCGTCCGTCGCCCACTACCCGGGCATTCTCCGGGGTTAGGCCGCGCCGTTCCGCGACCATGTCCAGGAACTGGCGGTGGGTATCGCTGACCACCGCCTGGGCCACGGCCCGGCCTTCCTTGCTGAGCGGCTCGAACGGCGACGGCACCGCCTTGAGCGGATCGGATTTGATGGAAATGGGCTTGATGCCGAGCTTGTCCAGCATGCCGGTCAAGTCCGTGGTCTGCAGGATGACCCCGATCGATCCGGTGATGGTGCCGGGCTGGGCGAAGATGCGGTCGGCCCCGACCGCCACCATATAGCCGCCCGACGTTCCGAGCGTGCCCATTACCGTGACCACCGGCTTCTTGGCGGCGACGGCGCGCAGCTGCTGGAACAGGGATTGGCCCCCGACCACGGTGCCGCCCGGGCTGTTGATGGCGACGATCAGCGCCTTGGCGCTGTTGTCCCGGGCGACGTCCTCGATCGCCTCGATCCGTTTTTGGTCCTCGACGATGATGCCGCGGACCGAGATCCTGGCCACATGATCGCGGGATTCCGAAATGTCGAGGCGGGCGAACAGGGCAAGCAACAGGGAGGCGGCAGCCACCACCGCGGCGATCCGCCACAGGCCGAGCCGACGCTTGAGGCGCCGGCGATCGATCAGGGAGTCTGATTCAAAGGTCATCGGCCGCGTGCCAATCCCAAACCCAAGCAGGTATTTTCAGGCCCGCTTCGGTCCGCAAGACCGGGGACAAGGGCATCACCCATTCTTGCCCTTGTCGTCCTCTTCCTTGTCTTCCTTGTCTTCGGCCGCATCGCCGGCCTCGGTATCGGCCTCGGTATCGGCCTCGGTATCGCCCTGGGCCCGTTCCTCGTTGGCGCGGTTCAATGCCGCACCGAGGATGTCGCCCAGGCTGGCCCCGGAATCCGAAGACCCGTACTGGGCCATGGCTTCCTTCTCCTCGGCGAACTCATGGGCCTTGATGGACAGCGACAGCTTGCGTCCGGAGCGGTCGATATTGGTGATCCGGGCGTCCACCTTTTCGCCGACGGCGAAGCGGTCGGGGCGCTGTTCGGAGCGGTCGCGGGCCAGGTCCGCCTTGCGGATGAAGCCCTGAAGGCCGTCGACACTGACTTCGACACCCCGGTCGGTGACTTCGGTGACGGTGCAGGTGACCACCTCGCCCTTCTTGACCGACGATGCTTGTCCTTCGAACGGATCGTCGGTCAACTGTTTGATGCCGAGGCTGACGCGCTCCTTGTCGACGTCGATCTCCAGCACCTTGACCTTGACCATGTCGCCCTTCTGGTAATCGTTGATCGCTTCCTCGCCCGAGCGCTGCCAGTCGAGGTCCGACAGATGGACCATGCCGTCGATGTCGCCCGGCATGCCGACGAACAGGCCGAACTCGGTGATGTTCTTGATCTCGCCTTCCAGTTCGGCACCGACCTTGTATTGCTCGGCGAACGATTCCCAGGGGTTGGGCGCGCATTGCTTGAGGCCCAGGCTGATGCGGCGCTTCTGCGGATCGACGTCCAGCACCATGACCTCCAGCTCCTGGGAGGTGGAGACGATCTTGCCGGGGTGGATGTTCTTCTTGGTCCAGCTCATCTCCGACACGTGGACCAGGGCCTCGACACCCGGTTCCAACTCGACGAAGGCGCCGTAGTCGGTGATGTTGGTGACCCGTCCCTTGAGCTTGGCGCCGATCGGGTATTTCTGCTCGATGCCGTCCCACGGGTCGGCCTCGAGCTGCTTCATGCCCAAGCTGATGCGCTGGTTTTCGGGGTTGAAGCGGATCACCTGGACCTTGACGGTGTCGCCGACGTTGAGCGCCTCGCTCGGGTGGTTGATGCGGCGCCAGGAGATGTCGGTGATGTGCAAGAGGCCGTCGACGCCGCCCAAGTCGATGAAGGCGCCGTAGTCGGTGATGTTCTTGACGACGCCTTCCAGCACCTGGCCTTCTTCCAGGTTGGCGATCAGCTCGGACCGCGCCTCGGCGCGGGATTCTTCGAGCACGGCGCGGCGCGAGACCACGATATTGCCGCGCGAACGGTCCATCTTGAGAATATGGAAGTCCTGGGGCGTGCCCATCAGGTGGCCGACATCGCGCACCGGGCGGATATCGACCTGGGAGCCGGGCAGAAAGGCGACGGCGCCCGACAGGTCGACGGTGAAGCCGCCCTTGACGCGGCCGAAGATCGTCCCCGATACCCGTTCGTTATCGGTATGGGCTTTTTCAAGGAGCGTCCAGGCCTCCTCCCGGCGCGCCTTGTCGCGGCTGAGCACGGCTTCGCCGTTGCGGTCCTCGTAGCGCTCGAGATAGACCTCGACCTCGTCGCCGGGCGAAAGATCGGGCTTTTGAATGCCGGGAGAGGCGAACTCCTTCAGCGCCACCCGCCCGGCGGACTTGAGCCCGACATCGACCACCGCCATGTCGTTGTCGATGGAGATGATGGTGCCCTTGAGGACGGACCCCTCGAGCGGCCCGTCTTCGCCGAGGGATTCCTGGAGCAACTCGGCAAAGTTTTCGCCGGTCGAGTACTGCTCTTGGGTGCCCCCGGCTTGTTGCTCAGACATTGGCTTTCCTCATCTTTCGTCCCGATACGCGCCACTGGGCGCGTGTTGCGCGCGGATCTCCGCGCTGTGTTGCTGTTCCCGGGCCGCGGCAAACGCGAACCCGACCAAATCTACGTTCCCCGGCGAGGGCCTTTGGGGCAAAACCGCTGGGCCCGGATGATGCCGGGCATCGGCCTTCAGGTGCACATACCGTCAATAACCGCCCGGGCGGCTGCGAAGGCTTCGTCCGCATCCATCCCGGTGGTATCCAGCAGATGAGCGTCCTCGGCCCGCGTCAACGGCGCTTCCGACCGCGATCGGTCACGGGCGTCGCGCTCCCGCATGTCCTGCAAAACGCGCGTCTTTATACTGTCTAAGCCCTTTTCCCGCAACTCTTTAAGGCGCCTTTCGGCCCTGGTTTCCAGGCTTGCCGTGACGAACAATTTGACGGCGGCGCCGGGGCAGACGACGGTGCCGATGTCCCGCCCGTCGATCACCGCCCCCGGGGCGCCGCCCGGCGGCCGGCTCGCGAAGCGCCGCTGGAAGTCCAAGAGGGCCGCCCGGACCTCAGGATAGGCGGCGATGCGCGACGCCATCTGGGCCACCTGATCGGTGCCGAGCTCCGGGTCCGCCAGCTCTTCCGCCGTCACCGCCTGGGCCGCCCGGACCGCGGCCTGGGCGTCTTCGCCGGTCCCCCCCGCCGCGATCAGCCGCCTGGCGGCGGCCCGGTAGAGGCGGCCCGAATCGAGCCGGGCATAGCCGTAATGGGCGGCGAGGCGCTGGGCCAGGGTCCCCTTGCCCGACGCCGCCGGCCCGTCGATGGCGATGACGCGGACCCCGGATGCCGCCGCGCGCCTCGCCGTCATGGATCGGTGGCGCCGCTGATATTCGCGCCGAGTCCGTTCATCAGCTCGACGAAGCCGGGAAAGCTGGTGGCGATGGCGGCCCCGTCATCGACCGTCACCGGGCCCTCGGCGCCGACGCCGGCCACCAGGAAGGACATCGCGATGCGGTGATCGAAATGGGTGGGGATGGCCGTGGCCGAACCCCGGGGCCGTCCGCCGCCCCGCACGGTGAGATCGTCCTCGCCTTCCTCGAATGCCGCGCCGATCGCCGCAAGGCCGCCGGCGATGGCGGCGATCCGGTCGCTTTCCTTGACCCTGAGTTCGGCCAGCCCCTTCATCACCGTGGGGCCTTCGGCGAAAGCGGCGGCGATCGCCAGGATGGGATATTCATCGATCATCGAAGGCGCCCGGTCGGCGGGCACCTCGACCCCCCTGAGGGCCGAGGCGCGCACCACCAGATCGGCCACCGGTTCGCCGGCCACCTCGCGCTCGTTCGCGAAGGCGATGTCGGCACCCATCTCGATCAGGGTGACGTAGAGGCCGGTGCGCAGCGCATTGATGCCGATATTGGGCAACGTAATTTCGGAGCCCGGTGCGATCAATGCCGCCACGGTGGCGAAGGCGGCGGAGGACGGGTCGCCCGGCACTTCCACCGGGCGGGCGATCAGCTCCGGCTGGCCGGTGAGGGTGATTTGCCGGGATCCGTCCCCGGCATCTTCGACCGTCAGCTCGGCGCCGAAATGACGCAGCATCAGCTCGGTGTGGTCGCGGGTGGCTTCGGGCTCGATCACCGTGGTCTCCCCGGGCGCGTTGAGGCCGGCCAGCAGGATCGACGACTTGACCTGGGCCGACGGGACCGGGAGCCGGTAGACGATGGGCACCGGCATGCGGGCGCCGGTGACGGTGAGCGGCAGCTTGGTCCCCTCCCGGGCCAGGAACGACGCCCCCATGCGCGACAGCGGCTCGATCACCCGGCCCATGGGCCGCTCCACCAGGGAGGCGTCGCCGGTCACCTGGGCGGTCAGCGGGTGCGTGGCGAGAAGCCCCAGCAAGAGACGCGCGCCGGTGCCGGAATTGCCCATGTCGAGTACCGTGGTCGGGGCCGCCAGGCCGGAAAGCCCGGCCCCATCGATGACGTAGGTGACGCCGGTGGCGCCGTCTTCGCGGGAAATGCGCACGCCGAGCGCCCGCAGCGCTCCGGCGGTCGCAAGCACGTCCTCGCCTTCCAAGAGGCCGCTCACCCGGGTGCGCCCGGTGGCGACGGCGCCGATCATCAGCGCCCGGTGGGAGATCGACTTGTCTCCGGGCACCCTGGCCGTGCCGGTCAGCGGAGCCGCGGGGCGGGAGGTGAAAGGTTGGGGTCGGTGGGCCTCTGTCATCTCGGATCACGCGCTGGGAAAAAAGGGACCGTCCGGGCACCGCGCCGTCCGCTCTCCGCATCATGGGGTGCCGGGTTGGGCACCGGGGCGGGCTCGGTCGGGCCTCGTGTAGCACAGCCCGCGGCCCACTGTCTTGGCCCGCCGCAAAGAAGTGAAATTAGCTTTTGACAGAGCCTTTCTATCGTGGCAATTGGCTAGGGTTGATTGACCGATCGATTTTGGTTCGCGGGCCGCCCGCCGTTGGGCGCCCGTCCGGTAAACTGGGGGTATCTTCAGTGGTCAAATCAGAGTGGGGCACCAAGCGCACCTGCCAGGACTGCGGCACAAAATTCTACGACATGCGCCGTGCCGAAATTGTATGCCCGAAATGCGAAGCCGTCTTCGAGATCGCCGCGCCCAAGCCACGCCGCGCGCCGGCGGCGGCGAAAGCCCCGGAGGAAACCAAGGTGGTGGCGGTGGCGGCGAAAGTAAAAGATGCGGAACTTGCCGACGATGATGTCAATCTCGACGATCTCGCCGAAGTCGACGACGACGACGATGATGACGATGAAGACATGATCGAGGACACCACGGACCTGGGCGACGACGACGACGATATGGCCGAGGTGATTCAGAAGCCGGGGGCTTCGGAAGAGTCCTGACGCTTTCGCAGCGGGCATCTCCAGGGAATATTAAGTTTTTTTTGCTTGCCTGTGGCTTGGCCGAAACCCTATTTTCGGCCCCCCGGTGCGATCGGCACTGGCTGGGCCGGCATCGGCCGGTGACGCGCCAGGGACAGAGTTTCAGGGGCCGTAGCTCAGTTGGGAGAGCGCGTGAATGGCATTCACGAGGTCGTCGGTTCGATCCCGATCGGCTCCACCATTTCGATCAAGGGGTCAAAGGCATCCGCCTTTGACCCCTTTTTCCTGCCCCCATGCGGCGGGGCGCCGCCAGCGATCGAAATATTTTGATGGTGATCTATTGCTTTTCCGGCGCACCGGCCTAACATCTTTTCCGTGCTGAAGCGCGGCGACCTCCCGGATGCCAAATTCCCGGTGGGGACCAAGACAAGCTCCATTTTTTCGACCTTGTAGTTTGCGCGGTTTGGCGTTGGGCCTCCAACGCAGAATTTTGTCGCCGGCCAGACGGATTTCCCGTTCTTGACCGTGATTTTTCGGGAGGGCGCGTTGCGTCTTCCCCTTTTGTGATGCCGAAACGGTTGCGGGGATACGCAGGTGAAGACGAAGCTCTATGTGATCATTGGCCTGGCCATCGTCGTGCTGGCCGCGGGCTACGGCTATCGCGACAGCCTGGATGCTGCGCTGACCTCCGGCAGCGAAGCCACCTCGGCGGGTGCGGGGACCGACGCCAAGGCGCCGGAACCCGGGCGCGGGCGGGGACGCCGCGGGGGTCGAGGGCGCGGCGGGCCGGTTCCCGTGGTGGTCGGCCAGGTCGCCGCCCAGGCGGCGCCGCGCATCCTGAAGGTGATCGGTTCGGCCCAGGCCTTCGCCACGGTGGCCGTCAAGTCCCGGGTCGACGGCCAGGTGATCGAGGCTTTCTTCAAGGAAGGCCAGGCGGTCGCCAAGGGCGATCTGTTGTTTCGCATCGATCCCCGGCCCTTCGAAGTGGCGTTGCGCCAGGCCGAGGCCAATCTGCAACGCGACCGGGCCCAGGCGGAAAAGGCCAAGGGGGATCTCGCGCGGTACAGTTCGCTGGTCGACAAGGGCTTCGCCTCGCGCCAGAAGTTCGAAGAGGCGCAGGCCGCCCACAACGCCCTGAAGGGCACCCTGCGGGCGGGTGAAGCCGCCATCCAGGCGGCCAAGCTGCAGCTCGAATACACCACGATCCGCGCGCCGATCGACGGCGTGACCGGCAATCTGTTGATCCATCCCGGCAACCTGGGGAAAGCCAACGACACCCAACCCCTGGTCGTCCTCACGCAAATGCGTCCGATCCACGTGACGTTTTCCGTGCCGGAACGCTATCTGCCGCAGATCAAGCTGTTGATGGCGTCGGGGCCGGTTTCGGTCGAGGTGACCCCGCCGGGCGCGGGTAACGTGTCCGAACGCGGCCGCTTGGTGTTTGTCAACAGCACGGTGGATACCAATACCGGCACCATCCAGCTCAAGGCCGAGTTCGCCAACGAAGGAATCAGGCTGACGCCGGGCCAGTTCGTCAATGTGGCCCTGACCCTGGAGGAGCGCCCCAACGCCCTGGTCCTGGCTTCAAGCGCCCTGCAGGAAGGGCAGCGGGGCACTTTCGTGTTCGTGGTCAAGGGCGACGACACGGTGGAAATGCGCCCCGTCCAGGCCGACGACGCCGTCGGCGACCGGACCGTCATCGCCAAGGGGCTTGAGGTCGGCGAGACCGTGGTGCTCGACGGACAGCTGCTTCTACGCCCCGGCAGCAAGGTGGTCGCCAAGCCCGCCGGCACCGAACCGCCCGGCGCCGGCAAACGCGCCGGCAAGCGGGCCGGCGCCGGCCAGGCGTCGAAATAACAACG
>JAOTVC010000280.1 GCA_029863585.1 Alphaproteobacteria bacterium
CATGTCCAGGCCTCCGTTGTTACGGATTCCTCCCTCTCGACGCTGCGCTGCTTGACCCGAAGGAAATCAAAGCTTGGCCGGCCGCCGTCTTGCCGCGGGGCCCGGTCCGCTTTTCCCCGGAGTATGGTCCCGGCCGATTAAGCCTTCCCTGCCGTTCATGGTTGACGAACAGGGTTAAGGGCCGCCCGCGCGCTTTTCCCTCTCCCGACGGGAGAGGGACTCGCAGCCGATACGCCCCCGCTCAACCGGACAACAGGGAAACCGTTGCGGCGCAGCCAGGGGACGCCCTTGCGCGCCCTGTCTCCAGGCGCGCGCCTATTGCCTTACGTGCAAGGAGCCGAGTACGATTTCGGCCCCCACAAACCGAAAGGCAAAGACCCATGACCGAGGGCAGGAAGGCGCGCGCCGTTGGCTTCAACCACGTGGCGCTGGAGGTCGGCGACATCGACGAGGCGCTCGCGTTCTATGGCCGCCTCTTGGACTTCGAGCTGCGCAGCAAGAGCGATACCGCGGCCTTCATCGGCCTGGGCGACCAGTTCATCAACTTCTCCAAGGGCCGCCGCCAGGCACCCGACGACGCGCGCCACCTCGGCCTGGTGGTCGACGACAAGGAGGCGGTGCGGGCCCGGCTCGAGGCGCTGGGCGTCGAGATCCTGCCCGGCCGCTTCCTCGACTTCCTCGACCCCTGGGGCAACCGCATCGAGATCGTCGGCTACCAAAACATCCAGTTCACCAAGGCGCCCCACGTGCTCCGCGGCATGGGCCTCGCCCACCTGGAAAAGTCCCAAGCGGCGCTCGACGAGCTAGCCGAAAGGGGCATGGCGCCGGATTAGGGTCTGGAAGGGAATTATCGATGGGTTTGGTCGCGGCGCAATCGGCCCGCTGTTAGGAGCGAGGAGGAAGGACATGCCAGGCATATTCGACGACGAGCGACGCGGCAGCGGGCCGATTGCGCCCGATCCCAGGGGGATTCCCAGGGGGACGGGGCCAATTTCCACCAAACGTATCGATAATTCCGTTCCAGACCCTTAGGGCGAGGCCGGATGAAAGCGGGTGCGCGAGGTTCGGCGTCCCCTTCTCCAAGGGGCCCAAGGATGGCCGCGCTTGGCGTCAGGTAAACTGCGATCATGTAAGGTCAGGTCTGAGCTGCCCGAAGGCTTGGAGAGTCCCCAGTCCGGAAGCAGGTCCGTCATGGCCAAAGGCAAATTCCTGACGCGCGAGGAAGTCCGGGCGGAATACGAGAAACGGGCCGGGATCTACGAGTTCGCGGTCTATCTCTACTATCTTGTGGGATTCCGTATCGGTCGCTATCGCCGGCTGGCGGTCGAAGCGATAGCGCCCCGGCAGGGGGACACCGTTATCGAGATTGGCTGCGGAACCGGGATGAACTTTCCCTTGCTTCGGGAAAAAGTGGGCCCTGAAGGAAGGATCATCGGGGTCGACATTTCCGAGGCCATGCTGAAACGGGCGGCGAAACGCATCGACGCCGCGGGATGGAAGAACGTGGAATTGGTCCGCTCGTCCGCAGCCGACTATGCCTTTCCCGAGGGAGTGGACGGCATCATCGCAACGGGGGTCCTCACGTACGAGCCGGATTACGACAAGGTCATCGAACGGGGCGCAAGGGCACTCGCCCCCGGCAAACGCTGGGTCGTTTTCGACTACAAGATGCCGACTGGCTGGTTTCGTCGCTTGGTTCCCCTGTTCGCCTGGATTTCACGTCCCTTCGGGATTTCTCTGCCTCTTTTCGACCGCACGCCATTGGAATCGATCAAGCGATATCTTCGCCATGTGAAAATCAAGGAGTTCTACTTCGGTCTCATTTTCATTGCGTCTGGCGAGGCGTCCTAGTCGTTCGGTTTCGCCGCTTCACCCAACGGATTGGCCTGCTCGCGGCCCCGGCCCCCCGTTCTGCTTGGCGAGCTTCTTGAGGCGCCTCAGCGCCCCGATCCCGACATTTGCGGAGTCTTCAACCGTCGTGGCCATTGAGGTTTCGGCCGCACCCCCGGCGCAGCGGCCAGCCCGGTGGAGGCCGGCAAACCCGGTTTCGGCAGCGAGCGTTGCGCCCTCTGCCGGCCGCTCCTATGCTCTTGATGGTCGAGAACAACAGGCTCGGAAATTCCCATGGACTCGACGATCAAGATCGAGGCCCGGGTCGCGCGGCGCCATTCGCCGGCCGTCGCCTGGCCCACCATCGTTTTGGCCATTGCCCTGTGGCTCGGCCTGGTCGTGGCCAGCTATCTGGCGCTGCGCGGCACCCTGTCCATGGCCGTGGCCGCCGTGATCAACATGGTGATCGTCTATGCCATCTACACGCCGCTACACGACGCGATCCACTCGAGCATCGTGCCCAGGCGCAAAGGGCTTCGCTGGGTCCATGCGGCGATCGGCATGGCCTGCGCCGCGCCGCTGTGGATGTTCTTCCACCATCACCGCAAGTCGCACTTCATCCACCACGCCAGGACCAACATGGCGGACGACACCGATCTCTACGCCAAGGGCAGCTTCGCCAGGGTGTTCTTCGCCCAGATCCCTTGGGCGTTGTTGACCTACTTCAATCCGGTTCGGCTCTATAAGGAGTGTCTGCGGTTCCGCCTGACCGCCAGCGAACGGCGGCTTACCATGGCGCTCTTCGCCGCCTACGCGGCCGCTGCCCTCGGCGTCGTCGCGGCCGGATACGGGGTCGAGCTTGTGGTGCTCTGGCTGGTTCCCTGGTTCGTCGGCAACCTCTTGATGCTGACCACGTTCGGCTGGGCGCCCCATCACGACCATTCGGAGACCGGTCGCTACCGCGACACGCGGATCTCGCTATTTCCCGGCGCCGACCTGCTTTATCTCTACCAGAATCTGCACCTGATCCATCACATGCTGCCTTCGGTGCCGTTCTACCGTTACCGGGCCGTGTTCGACGAGTTGCGGCCCCTGCTCGAGCAAAACGGCGCGCGCATCGAGGGCTTCTGGCCAAGCTCCCCGGCGGCGGCTTCCTAGAGCGGGATGATTTGAAGTCGATTCGACTTCAAATCTGAATCCCACTCTAATTCAACAGTTTAGAGCACGATTCAGACATGAGGTCGAATCGACCTCATGTCATCGTGCTCTAGCCGGCCGGTCTCTCGGCCGTCCCGGGACCCTTCGCGCGGCTCGTGATGCGCTTTTCGATGCGCCTCATGATCGCGCGGCGCTGCGGGCGGGGCAGGCTGTCGAAGTCGGTGCCGGGCGGCAGCCCGGCCAGGACGGCGAAGTCGGGGCTGGGATCGGCGGCCTCCCGGCGCTCCTGCTCGGCCCACTTGCGGCGCTTGGCCTCGAGGCGGGCGTCGTCGCGCATGGCGGTCTCGGCCTTGCGCCGGGTCTCGGCGAGGCGCGAGAGGGTCGCGGCCTGGCCCTTGACGATGGTGTAGAGGGAGTTGGCGAAGCGTTGCGCCGTCTCGCGGGTCTTCTCGGGCAGGAAGCGCGA
>JAOTVC010000281.1 GCA_029863585.1 Alphaproteobacteria bacterium
TCACCTTCGCCAAGAAGCTCAAAGCCTACCTGCCCGGCATCCTCGCCCACGCCACATGGCCGCTCCACACCAGCCTCCTCGAAGGCATCAACAACAAGATCAAGGTCATCAAGCGCATGGCCTACGGCTTCAGAGACGACGAATACTTCTTCCTCAAAATCCGAGACGCTTTCCCCGGAATTCAGTGATGAACCAAAAAAATGCCCCGTTGCGCTGTTGAAACCCAACGGGGGCAAGTTGAACAGGGAGGAGGCCCTAGAAGGGCGTGACCTCACCTTATGATGGCATGGTTAACAAAAGGTTAACAACTGAAAACGAACTTACTTTTTTGGCGATGGAGCTGGAAAGACGGGAATGCATTGAGTTGGCTACGAAAATTGGTCCTCTTACTACTATTCTTGGGCTCCTCGACGTTCCAAGTGGAATCGTCGGAGTTTCTGGCGGCATGATATCGTCCCCTTCGGTGCTGGCGAAGGGCGACGGAGGGACGGCCGATGCATGCGGACGATGTGCTTTCCTTGGGGCTTGGGGTGACGCCGCCCTGGAAGCTGGTCGGACAACGGCTGGACACCGACAAGCGGCCCAACGAGCTGCACATCGAGGTGGCGGCGGATCGCGGGGCGCGGTTTGCCTGCCCGGACTGCGGCCGGCCGTGCAAGGCGCACGACTTCGGCGAGTTCACCTGGCGCCATCTGAACTTCTTCCAGCACCACTGCTACATCACCGCCAAGGTGCCGCGCACGGATTGCCCCGATCACGGGGTCAAGCGTATCCAGGTGCCCTGGGCGCGCGAGGGCAGCCGGTTCACGCTCCTGTTCGAGCAGGCGGCGGTGATCCTGGCGCGCGAGATGCCGGTGCTGGCCGCGGCGCGCATCATCGCCATCACCGACCAGCGGCTGTGGCGCATCATCGAGCACTATGTCGGCCAGGCCGTCGCCCGGCTCGATCTCGGCCGGCTCAAGGCCGTCGGCCTCGACGAGACGGCGTCGAAGAGAGGGCACAACTACGTCACCGTGTTCATCGACCTGGACGCCAAGACCAGGCCGGTGGTCTTCGTCACGCCCGGCAAGGGCAAGGAAACGGTCGCCGCGTTCAAGGCGTTCCTGGAGCAACATGGCGGCAAGCCGGGCCGTATCGTCGAGGCGGTCTGCGACATGTCGCCGGCCTTCCTGGCCGCCATCGGCGAGACCTTCGAGAGCGCCAAGGTCACCGTCGACTGGTTCCATGTCGTCCAGCTCTTCACCAAGGCGGTCGATGACGTGCGCAAGGCCGAAGCCAAGCACAACGCCATGCCCAAGGCCTTGCGCTGGGCCGTGCTCAAGGCCGCCGACGGCGGACTGACGGACAAGCAGGCGGCGGCGCTGGCCGAGCTCGAGGCCACCGACCTGTTCACCGCCACCGCCTGGCGGCTCAAGGAAAAGCTGCGCTGGATCCGCAAGGCCGAAAGCATCCAGGCCGCCCGCTGGCGCATCACCGCCTTCCTCCGCCATGCCCGTAGCTGCGTCGCCGGCGAAGCCGTCCTGGCGCCCGTCACAAAGGCCCTCGAAACCTTCGAAAGGCATCTCCAACGCATCCTCCAGCGCTGGACATCGACCCACAACAACGCCCGTATCGAGGGCCTCAACGGCCTGTTCCAGGCCGCCCGCGCCAGGGCGCGCGGATACCGCAACACCGCCACCTTCATCACCATGATCTATCTGATCGCCGCGCCCCTCGGAAACCTCTTCGATTCCATCTGAAACGTCGAAGAACCTATTCTTGGCGCCTTGAACCGTGGCCAAAGCGGTCAAAGATCGCCGTTGAGGGATGGGAACTCACGAAAAAGCCGGGTGCGAAAAACTTCGATGGCGGCCCGATCGCTCCGTTCGGCGCGCACGAGCGTGACAGGAATGTCCGCCATAACGGTGCCCGGAGGCGGAGATAACAGAAGAATGCGGTCGGCAAGCTGAATTGCCTCCCGCAGATCGTGGGTGACGAAGACGACGGTCGTTGGCCGCTCCTGCCAGGTTCGCACCAGCAAGCGTCTCAAACGCTGGGCCGTCGGTTCGTCGAGGGATACGAAGGGCTCATCCATGAGCAGCACGTCTGGCTGCACGGCAAAGGCCCGTGCCAGAGCAACTCGCCGCTCCATTCCGAGCGAGAGACGCCCGGGGAAGGTGTGCCGGAACTCAGCGAGGCCCATGGCTTCCAGCAGCTTGTCCACGGTGTCGGCGTGCCCTTGATGATCGGGCAGGACCAGCTCGATGTTCTCGATCACCGTCCGCCACGGTAGCAACCGTGGGTTCTGAAACACATAGCCGATGACGGGATGCTCGCGCCCCGCTACCGGCGACAATGCGATGCGTCCCTCAAAGTCGCGGTCCAGACCGGCGATACAGTTGAGCAAGGTTGTCTTGCCACAGCCGGAGGGCCCCGAAACACAGAGGAATTGCTGCTCGGGGACGGTGACGCTGAGGTTCTCAAGTGCGGTGTGGGCCCGGGCTTGACCGACCGGCAAGAAGCGCTTTTGCCGAATATCGATCTCGAGACGGCTCACCGGCGCCACCGATTCACATGCCTCTCCAGCGGTTGAAGCCCTGCCAACTCGATGACCTGGATCACGGCGACGAAGGTCAGTGTATAGGCCAGTATGCTGGCCACATCGAAGAGCTGAAAGAATGTATAGAGTTGAAACCCGACCCCGTTGCTCCGGCCGAGCAGTTCGACCACAAGCACGATCTTCCAAATCAGCGACAGCCCCGAGCGGGTGGCCGCGACAATGAAGGGAAAGAGCTGCGGCAGAATGACATGGCGCAGCGTCTTGACACGTCCGAGGCGAAAGCTCTGGGCCATTTCCAGGTATTCGGGACTGAGCGCCCGGGCGCCTTCCCGGACAGTGACGATTACCGTCGGAATCTTGTTTATGGCAACGGCGGCGATGGCTGCCGCCTCGATCAGTCCGAACCAGACATAACAAAGGATGATCGTGACCAGCGCCGGGATGTTGAGGAACAGCACCAGCCAGCCGTCGAAGAATCGGTCAATTGTCCTGTTGCGCCCCATGACGATGCCGACCGCGATGCCCACCGCCATCGCCAGGACGAAGCTTGCAGCCACCCTCGCCAGGGTAATTCCAATGTTGTACGGCAGTTCGCCGTCCTCGAATCCCCTGAGAATTGCGGCCAGGACATCCACCGGCGGCGGCAGCGCCCGGCTCTCCATGATCGACGCGGCCAGTTGCCATAGCACGAGAAGGGCAAGGAGAGAGACCCCCTGCAGGAGGACGTTCGACTTCAGGGACATGGACCGCGTCAATAATCTACATGCGGCCAGAATGTGCCGTCCTGCAGCGTCGCCGCCCGGCCGACCAGCTTCTCCCCGCCTTGGCGCGCGAGAATCGCGAACAGCTGCGCCGCGGCCTCGTGCTCGTCGCCTCCCCAACGCTTCGGTATTCCGG
>JAOTVC010000282.1 GCA_029863585.1 Alphaproteobacteria bacterium
ATCCCCTGGAAGAAGCGGACCCGCGTCAAGCGCGACATCAAGAATGCCGAAAAAATCCTCAACACCGATCATTACGGTCTTGAGAAGGTCAAGGAGCGGATTCTCGAGTATCTCGCCGTGCAGCAGCGCGTCAAGAAGCTGGCCGGCCCGATCCTCTGCCTTGTCGGACCGCCGGGCGTCGGCAAGACCTCGCTGGGCAAATCGATCGCCCGGGCGACGGGCCGCAACTTCGTGCGCATGTCCTTGGGCGGCATCCGCGACGAAGCGGAAATCCGCGGCCACCGGCGCACCTATATCGGGTCGATGCCGGGCAAGGTGATCCAGGGCATGAAGAAGGCCAAGACCTCCAACCCGCTGTTCCTGCTGGACGAGATCGACAAGCTGGGCGCCGACTTCCGGGGCGACCCGTCATCGGCGCTCCTGGAGGTGCTCGATCCCGAGCAGAATTCGACCTTCAACGATCATTATCTGGAGGTCGATTACGACCTGTCGGACGTGATGTTCATCACCACCGCCAACACGCTGCGCATGCCGCAGCCCCTGATGGACCGCATGGAGATCATTCGCATCCCCGGCTACACCGAGGACGAGAAGAAGGAGATCGCCAAGCGCCACCTGATTCCGAAGCAGTTGAAGGCCCACGGCCTGAAGAAGGGCGAATGGGACATCTCCGACGACGCGCTCTTGGACCTGGTCCGCTTCTATACCCGCGAGGCGGGGGTGCGGAACCTGGAGCGCGAACTGGCCTCCCTGCAGCGCAAGGCGGTCAAGGACATCGTCGCCGGCGATGCGGAAAAGGTGAAGGTGACGCGGCGCAATCTGAAGAATTACGCCGGCGTGCGCCGATATCGCTACGGCGAGGCGGAGTCCGAAAGCCTGATCGGCCTGACCACCGGCCTGGCCTGGACCGAGGTGGGCGGCGAATTGCTGTCCATCGAGGCGGTGATGGTGCCGGGCAAGGGCCCCATCAAGCACACCGGCAAGCTAGGCGACGTCATGCAGGAATCGGTGCAGGCGGCGGATTCGTTCGTTCGGTCCCGGCTGATCGATTTCGGCATCAAGCCGACCCTGCTCGAAAAGAAATCGATCCACGTCCACGTGCCCGAAGGGGCGACGCCGAAGGACGGGCCGTCGGCGGGTGTCGCGATGGTGACCTCGATCGTCTCTGTGCTGACCGGCAACCCGGTCCACAAGGACGTCGCCATGACCGGCGAGATCACCCTGCGCGGCAACGTCCTGCCGATCGGCGGTCTCAAGGAGAAGCTGCTGGCGGCGCTTCGGGGCGGCATCAAGACGGTGCTGATCCCGAGGGACAATGAAAAGGACCTGGCCGAGATTCCCGACAACGTCAAGCGCGGCATGAACATCATCGCCGTGAACACGGTCGACGAGGTTCTGCAACAGGCCCTGGTCAATCCGTTGACGCCGATCGAATGGATCGAGCCGGCCGAGGTCGATCCCGTTGCCGGCGCCGAAGAGGGCGGGACGCGCGGCGACGTCGTCACCCATTGAACCGGCGTACCGTCGCCGGTCAGGGAGGGGCCGCGTTCGATGCGCGGCCCGTTTCCTTTGGACGGTTGTTGCGCCTCGGCACCGGTCATCAATTTTATCCCAAGATGGCCAGAATCCTGTTGATAACCGGGCATCTTGCGTTGACGGCTGCTCAAGGCTCTGCGTAGACTCTGGGTCACATAGGTGCGATTCTTATGTGCTGGCGAACAGATTCCAATAGAGGGGATTGCAAGTGAACAAGAACGATCTCGTGGCAGCGGTTTCTTCAGATACGGGCCTGTCCAAGGCCGATGCCGCTAAGGCCGTGGACGGTGTGTTCAATACCGTGGCCGGTGCGCTTCGAAGCGGGGACGACGTGCGCCTGGTCGGATTTGGCACATTCAGCGTGGTCAACCGTAAGGCTTCCGTGGGTCGTAATCCGCGGACCGGTGCGACCATTCAGATCCCGGCCTCGAAGCAGCCCAAGTTCAAGGCCGGTAAAGGATTGAAGCAGTCCGTCAACGGTTAGCTCTTATTTCGATTTGGAGAGGCCGGCTGGTTTCCACAGCCGGCCTTTTTTCATTTCCGCCCATTCGATTGCGCGACTCGGCCGGGCGGCTCCGGGCGGTTAGCTCAGCTGGAAGAGCACCTCGTTTACACCGAGGGGGTCGGCGGTTCGAACCCGTCACCGCCCACCAATGGATTCAATAGGTTATCGCGCGGCGGGGGGCCGCCGCCGCGCCGCATAGACGGGGCCTTTTTGCGGTACCCGCGGCATTGCGGCCATTGACCGGGCTTCAGCATTCGGCAACCATTTGGCTATACCAAGGTGGCTAGGCGGAACGCAGAAGGTTGCCGTTTTTTCATCCCGGATTGGGTCGAGCCTCATGACTCTCAACACCCCCGCCCTGGAGATCAGGGGTCTCGTCAAGCGCTTCAAGACGCCGGCCGTCGACGGGCTCGACCTCACCGTTAGGCGCGGCGAATTTTACGCGCTGCTGGGGCCCAACGGCGCCGGCAAGACCACCTCGCTCAGGATCGTGACCGGCCTGCTGCGGCCCGACGGCGGATCGGTGTCGGTCTACGGCATCGACGCGCTGGCCGATCCCGTCGCGGCCAAGCGCCTGGTGGCCTGGGTCCCGGACGAGCCGATGATCTACGACAAGCTGACGCCCTATGAGTATCTCGAGTTCGTCGCCGGCCTGTGGGGCGTCGAACCGGCCCTGGGCGAGGCCCGGGCGCGGGAGTTGATCGCCTGGCTGGGGCTCGAACCCCATGCCTATGAGCGCTGCCAGGGATTTTCCCGCGGCATGCGCCAGAAGGTGGCGCTCGCCGGCGCCCTGGTGCACGACCCGCAACTCCTGGTGCTGGACGAACCGCTGACTGGGCTCGACGCGGGCTCGGCGCGCCAGGTCAAGGAAGTGCTGGCCGCGCGGCGCGCCGAAGGCGTCGCCGTGGTGATGACCACCCATATCCTGGAGGTGGCCGAGCGCATGGCCGAGCGCATCGGCGTCATCCACAAGGGACGGCTGATCGCCGAGGGCACCCTGGAGGAGCTCCGCGGCGATGCCGGACAGCCCGGCACCAGCCTGGAGGACATCTTCCTCAGGCTGGTCGCGCAAGAGAGCGATGCGGCGTGAGCCCGCCCGCCACCACCGCCTGGTTCGCGCGCCACGAGCTGCGGCTGTTCTGGCGCGAATGGGTGTCCCTGCTGACCGCCGGGCGGTCGCGGCGGATGACCGGGTTCGTGATCGGCGCGTGCGTCTTCCTGGGCCTGATGCATATGCTGGCGATTTCCATCATCGCGCCGATGGCGGTGACCGGAATCACCGCCGACAAGCAGACCCTGGTGGCGGTGGCGGGCGGGTTATTACTGGCGCTGATGACGATGATTTCCCAGGCCATGGACGCGGTCACCAAGGCGTTC
>JAOTVC010000283.1 GCA_029863585.1 Alphaproteobacteria bacterium
GCACCAGGAACCCGAACACCCGCCGCTGAAAGATTTCCGGTGTAAAGGACACCGCCCGCTCGCCGTCGGCCGGTGGCAGTCCCCAGGCAACGAACCCGGCATCGCCCGCAAGCCATGCCGAACGAGTCGGATCGACGGTGGCGATCGCGCCCATCTTGCCCGGCTGCGCCTCACCGCGCCCGACCACATCGACCAGCGCGAAGCGCCAGCCTGCGGGCGCAGCGTTGCCGAGATAATCGCCGTCGAATCGAAGGCCGTGCACCGCCAACTTCAGCTCCGGCAACGTGCCGGCGGGACTTCCCGACAGGTCGGGCGGCGCCAGCGCCAGCGCCTGGTCGCCTGCGACGGCAAGTGTTATGTGGCCATTGCTGTAGTCGAAGAACCGGAAGACCAGATTTGCGGTGCCCCTTGGCACGAAATAGGCGAGACGCGCCTCGCGGCTCTCATTGAATCGAGAGATCGAAAAGGCCTGCTTCGCCGCGATGCCGTTCGGAAGGGCCGCGCCCTCAACCCGCATGTCCGTCGCCACGCCGTGGGCGACAAGGAACGCGTGCTGCACTGGCTTGGGCACCTTGTAGGCGACGTCGATCTCGACCATTTCACGGGCCGCGGCGCCACCGCCACCGCCGGCGAACAGCCCGCCCGCGCCAAACGTGCGGTCGGTTTTGCCCTCCAGCTTCGATTTCTCGACCAGCTCGCGCGGATGGATGTTGGTCCAGCGGGTCACAAGGATGACCGCTTCCATGCCTTCGGGTGCCGGCGTACCGGCGATCTCATCGCCACGGATCACCCGCATAAGCTCGACGCGGACAGAGTCGTTCTCACCGGCCGCCAGCGGTTTCGCATCGGCGGGAACGGCGGCCAGCGACGGATCAGGGGCGAGGTCCACCGCCCGGGGCACAGCCTCCGCCGCCTGCGGTTCCGGGTAAAGCGCGGGATCGCCGGTCAGATAGGGATCCTGCCAGCCTTCGCCGTCCTGCTGGCCCAACGCCGCGGCGGAACAAACCAACATCCCCAACATGAAAGCGCCGGCCCGAATACCGGAAGTCCGCATTCGTTTGTCCCCCGTCCGATTTACACCGCTAGCAGCCGGCCTTGGCTTCCACTCCCGCGCTCACGCTTACGCTCGGGCCGCCGGATTCTCCCTTCAGGCCCTGTAGTATCATGCTGGACGCGCAGGTCATCCCGGCGACGTATTGCTCGCAAAACGAGCCCGCCGATACCGACACCCCGGCCTCTATTTTCACCCCCACCGAGAAGCAGCTGTCGCCGTAACTGACGCCGGCCGAGGCGCTGGCCTCCGCCTTCGGGCAGGACAGGCATTTCAGCCCTTCGAGACTGGCCTCCACTTTGGCAATCAACTGGTCGGTCAGCTCTCCATACTCCAACATTAACCCCGCGATCATGAACTGGGTGCTCGTGGCGCCGACGATCGCCCCGATCACGAAACCCGTTTCGTCATTGAGGCCGATTTCCTTGGTGTCGACCGAATAGGAGGTCATCGCCTGGTGCAGCCCGTCGTCCATGACGCCAACGACGCGACCGGTGCCTGGTTCGCGCTCCCACCAGCCCAGGCGCGCCCGCCCGGCAAGTTGCACCGGTCTGGGTGGAATGATTACCTCGCGGCCTTTACCGAGGCTTTGCTCGATCAGCCGGCGGGCATAGGGCGACAGGCCTTCGATCCGGTCCAGCCGCCCCTCCTGGCCCAAGCCGAAGACCAGCATGGCGCCCTGTCCGCCCTCGACACCGGCAATCAGATCCGCGGTGTTCGCGGTCTGCCGGACACCGAGGATCCGTTCCAGGAAATGCCCCTCGAGCATCGTGTTCTGAATGCCGCGCGCCGACTGGAAATGTTCCGCGGCGCGGGTCGCGTACCCCGGATACGACCAGGCCTCGACCTCGTCCAGCCGCAGATCGAGCGCCACCCGATAGCTCGTGGCACTGCCGCCCTCGACCGAAACGATCACGATCCGTGGTGTCGCCTGCGCGAAAGCAACGCCGTTGTTGTGGCCGATCCGGCGGGCCAGCGCGTCCGATTCCGCCGCGAACGCCAAACCGGCCAGATGACCGGCCAGCGGACCGATCTCGCCGTCCACCGCGACCACCTCGGAAGCTGCCTTGCTATCCGTGCTGTCTCCAATCGCGTCGATGCGCGCCTTCGACGCATCCAGATCGATTTGCGTGCCCAGCCGTCTTGCATAGTCGCGCACAGCATCATCGTCGACGGGGCCCGTCATGACCGCCAGGGAATAGCGGCGATAGGGGGCGGGCGCCGCACCATCGACCGCCGGCGCATCGTCGACATAAAGGTCGCGCACCACGATATGCGGGTCGCGTCCGGGCGCCTCAATGGCGATCTCCAGCCATTCCCGGCGGATCGCGCTGCCCGCCTCCTCATCCAGCACCAGGCTTGGGGTAAGGTCGACCGTCTCGTCCTCGCGTTGCAGCATGCGCCGGTACATGATGCCGACCGTCTTGGCCGGCTCCTGCGGTCCCGCCGCCGGCTCCAGCTGCTGGCCGCCGCCGGACATGGCGCCGCCGAACAGGCTTCCCGCACCGCCGCCCTTTTTCTTTTCAGGCTCGGGCGCCTTGAGCTGCGGCACCCCGAGGATCGCCAGCGACAGCGGGGTGAGGCCCAGCACCGCCGCCCTGCCTTCCAGCCGGCCGAGCTCGCGGGTCTCGCCGCCGGCGGTTTCCTCATGCAGGGTCAGCCGGATGCGCTGATGCATGTCTTCGGGCAGGTCGTCCGGCCGCGCCATTGGCGTCGCATAGGCCTCGCCCGGCTTCGCGCGGGGAAAGGACGGGTCCAGCGGCAGCCATGTGCCATCGCCCTGGTCGACCTCCAGCCAGACATGATCGGCGACCAGCGCGCGGAGCGCCGTGTCAGCCCCGGGATCATAGGGCAGATAGTCCTTGGCCAGCTTGAGATTGGGGAAATCCGGCGGGTACATGCCCCGGATCAGCGTATCGAGATTGCCGCCGTCGAGTTGGCCGCGCACGAAGCGCACCCGATAGCCCCGGCCACGCAGGATATCGGCCAGCAGCAGCGCCTGGTCGGCCGCGTTGCCGCCATGCGCCAGAACCGCGCCGCGTGGGCCGCGAAGGATGCCGGGATAGGCCTCGAACCGGATGCCGGTGGCGACGGCGGCGAAGGCACCGTCGAGATCGAGCGCGCGAAGCGCCTGCAGTTCGGTATCTCCCGGCAAGGGAAGCTCGGCCGCCTGCAGTGGCCTTGGCGCTAGGATCAGCCCCAGAAGGACCAACCCGCAAAATCGGCGGATCATGGCCCGGCTTGTCCACAGAGGGTTCATCCGCCAGCCCCGGCAATCCGACAAGGTTACTTGTACAAAATTGTGTTCGATGTAATGGCGTCCGGCATGGCATGGTATTTCATGGGGCCAGGTAGTTTCATGAC
>JAOTVC010000284.1 GCA_029863585.1 Alphaproteobacteria bacterium
CGAACCCGGCGGACAGTCCGAACAGGTTGAACTCCACCCCTTCCTCGACCGAAACCAATATACCCAAGAGTCCGAAGGCGGAGAGCTGCAAGCCTCCGCCGCTCGGCGTCCGGGCGACGAAGGACGGCCCGGGGATGTAGTCCTTGCCGATCGCGGTGGGCGGCAGGTCGGCTTTGAGCTCCGGCACCCGGCGCAGGATAAAGGCGGTGAAGGTGTTGCTGTTGGGCCCGGGCCAGGTCTGGTATTCCCCCGCATGGGGGTATTCGGCCACCGCGCGCCGGATCCTGACGATCGCCGCCTCCGCCGCTTCTCCTCGGAGTTCCGCCAGGATGCGGGGCCGCGCCCCATACCAGTAGCGGTCCGGCGCGCCGTCGTTGACGTTGATGGCGCTGTCGCCGTGATAGAGGTTCCAGCCCATCACCTCATAGGTGGTGTAGACGGAAGCACGGGCCGGCTTGACCGCGATCCAGGTGTGAACGGCGAAGGCGCCGCGCCACTTGAAAGCGCGCGCGGCATAGACTTGGATGATTGCCTCCGGATGGCTCGCCGGGTCCGGCGCAATGCCCGCCGCATCGCGGCTGGCCTCGGACCAATCGCCCTCCACACTGACCTCACCACAGGCCACCAAGGAGAACGGACCCGCCAGCAGAAGAAGAATCAGGATCACCAGGTTCCGCAAGTGCTTCATCACCGTCCCGGGAAAGCTTCGTAACAATCGCCGATGATTTTTCTATCATACTATGGCAGGGGTGTGGCGGCATTGCGGGGCGGCGCCCCCATGCCGGCGGCCCAAGAGGTTTCAAGGCGCGTCGAGCGGCGTGATATAATGAGATTTTGTGATCGGCCCAACCGGAACGGGATCAAGGAGATCGCCCCCATGCAAAGAACCAATCCACCGTTTCACGCCGATCACGTCGGCAGCCTGCTGCGGCCGCAGGCCTTGATCGACGCCCGGGCCCGGCATGAGAAGGGGGAGATCGGCCGCGAGGAACTGTGGGAGATCGAGAGCCGGGCGGTGGACGACGCCATCGCCCTGCAGGAAGGCGCCGGGCTCAAAAGCATCACCGATGGCGATTTCCGACGCGGTCACTGGTGGAACGACTTCGTCCTCGCCATCGACGGGATCGAGATCCAGGGCGGCATGGAAGTGCATTTTCGCCAGAAGCCCGGCGAGGAAATCGCCCATGCGCCCCACCGCGCGGTGGTCACCGGCCGCCTCAACCGGCCCGGGGGCATCTGCATTGACGCCTTCAAGTATCTCCTGGAACACACCAGGGAAACGCCAAAGCTCTGCATGCCGTCCCCCTCCATCGTGCACTTCCGCTCGGGCCGCGAAGGCATCGATAAGGTTGCCTATCCGGACATGGCGGAATTTTTCCATGACCTGGCCCGAATCTGGCGGGAGGAGATCGCCGATATCGCGGCCCTGGGCGGGCGCTACATCCAGCTTGACGAGGTCAACCTCGCCTTCCTGTGCGACCCCAAGCTGCGCGATGCGGTCACGCGGCTGGGGGAAGATCCCGATACCCTGCCCCAGACCTATGCCCGGCTGATCAACGACACCGTCGGCCAGCGGCCCGACGACATGGTTGCCTGCCTGCATCTCTGCCGCGGCAATCACCGCAGCAACTGGGTGGCTGAAGGCGGCTATGAGCCGGTGGCCGAGACATTGTTCAACGAGATCGATGTCGACGCCTATTTCATGGAGTTCGACAGCCCCCGGGCGGGCAATTTCGAACCGCTGCGCTTCGTGCCCAAGGGCAAGATGGTGGTCCTGGGACTCGTCACCTCCAAGTTCCCCGAGCTCGAATCCAAGGACGAGCTCAAGCGGCGCATCGAGGAAGCGGCCAAATACGTTCCCATCGAGCAATTGGCGCTGAGCCCGCAATGCGGCTTCGCCTCCACCCTGCTCGGCAACAAGCTGACCATGGAGGACGAGCAGGCGAAGCTCCGCCTGGTGGTCGAAACCGCGAACGAGATTTGGGGCTGAAGACACTCATGAACTGGCTGAAGAGCACGTCGAAGCGGACCTTTTTCGTCTTCCCGGTGCTGATCATCGCCCTGGAGCTGGGCCTCAACGGCGGCAACTTGCCTGTCGTGCCCTGGGGGGTGCCGCTTCTTCTCTGGGGCTACGGTCAGTACCTCCTGGTCGGCCGCTATCGCTCGCAGATGGGCGGTGGCGGACCGGGACTGGCCACCCCACCCGACCGCATCGTCGAGATCGGTCCCTACCGGTACCTGCGCAATCCCATGTATCTCGGCCACATGATCTTCATGACGGGACTGGCCATTACCTTCCGGTCACTGGCCGCCCTGGCGTTGTTGGCCTTTCACATGGTCTGGTTTCACCGGCGCGTGCTGGAGGACGAAAAACACCTGGAGCAGATCTTCGGGGCGGCCTACCTCGATTACAAGTCCCGGGTCAAACGTTGGATCCCGGGGGTCCTGTAACGGGCCGCCGCGTACCGGGGAGGAGCGAATGGCGCAAAAGACGGTGATCGTGACCGGCGCCGCGGGCGGCATCGGCCTAGCCTGCGCCGAAGGCCTGATCCGGGACGGCCACAACGTCACCGCACTTGATATCCAGGATATCCCCCCGCGTCTCGCCGCGGCGGGAACCTGTCTCGCCCTTGCCGTCGATGTGTCCGACGAGTCCCAGTGCCTCGCCGCCGTCGCCGAGACCGTGGGGCGGTTCGGCGCGCTCGATGCACTCTGCCATTTCGCCGCCATCCATTCGACCAAGGACTGGTTGGGCCTCTCGGCGGAGGAATTCAACCGGGTGCTAGCGGTCAGCGTCACCGGATCCTTCCTCATCGCCCGCGCGGCGGCGGCCCATATGAAGGACCACGGCGGCGGCGCCATCGTGCTGACTTCCTCGGGTTCGGTGCAGATGAGCGGCGTCGGCGGCGGCTCGGGCCGGGGCGGTCCCGCCTATGTCAGCTCCAAGGCGGGTATCTACGGGCTCAACCGGGCGCTGGCGCGCTCGCTCGGGCCTTTCGGCATCCGCGTCAACACCGTCAGCCCCGGAGCCACGGAGACGCCGATGATCGCCGAATACACCGAAGAAGCCCGCGCCAACGCCGCGGCCCGCACCATGCTGGGACGCATCGGCCAGCCCGAGGATGCCGCCGATGTCGCCCGATTCCTGATCTCCGACCGGGCGCGCTTCGTCACCGGCGAGGTGATCAGCGTTTCGGGCGGCGGCAGCGTATGAGGCGCAGGATGTCGTTGCCCGCAAGGCACCCGGCGGTCCGGGGCGGTTCGTCATGAGCGTCCGCGAGGAGTGGGGATCGCACCACGGGTTCACCCTGGCGGCCATCGGTTCGGCGGTGGGGCTCGGCAATATCTGGCGTTTTTCCTACGTCGCCGGCGAGAACGGGGGCGCAGTGTTCCTGTTGCTCTATGTCCT
>JAOTVC010000285.1 GCA_029863585.1 Alphaproteobacteria bacterium
GAAGCCGGTGGCCGCAAGGCGGCGCGGCTCGATCCCCTGGCCGATCAGGTAACGGACCACCGACAGCGCCCGGGCGGTGGACAGCTCCCAGTTGGAAGGGAAATGCTCGGTGGCGATGGGCCGGATGTCGGTATGGCCGTCGACCCGCAGGATCCAGTTCAGATCGGCCGGGATCTTGGCCGAGATCTCCTTCAATGCCGCCGCGAGGCGCGACAGCTGCGCCTGGCCGGCGGCGTTGAGGGCCGAATCGCCGCTGGCGAACAGCACTTCGGATTGGAAGACGAAGCGGTCGCCGACCACCCGAACGTCGCTGCGGCTGCCGAGAATCTCGCGCAGGCGGCCGAAGAATTCGGAGCGATAGCGGGCCAGTTCCTGCACCTTGCCGGCCAGCGCGGCGTTGAGCCGGGAGCCCAGATTGGCGATTTGGATATTTTGTTCCTTGGCCTTCTTCTCCGAGGCGTCGAGGGCGGCGGCGAGTTTCGCGAGTTCCTGGCGCAGGTTGGCGATCTGGTTGTTGAGCAGGGCCGCCCGCTTGCGCGCATCGAGCTCCGCCTGGGTCAGTTCCTCGATCCGCGTCTCGCGCGCCTTCAACTCCTTCTGGGACAGCTGGGTGCGTTCGCGTTCATCGGCCAGCTCCGCCGCAAGCTTCTTCGACCGGTCGCGCAAGGCGCCGGCCTCGGTTTCGGCCTGCTTGAGGCTGGCGGCGAGGGTGCCGACCTTCTTTTCGAGTTCCGCGCGGACCTTGCGCAGGGAATCGATATCGGCTTTCAGGCTGGCGATCTCGAGCAGCCTGAGGCGCACCGTCTCCTTGCCCGCCGTCACCTCCTTGAGGGCCGCCTCCAGTTCGCCCTTGAGGCGGCGCGCCTCGGCCTGGGCATCGGCGGCGGTCGATTGCAGCTCCGACAGCCTGAGCGTCAGGCGGTCGCGGTCGGCGGTCGACTGTTGCAGTTGGCTCGACAGGCCGGCGACCGTGGCGCGCAACTCGATATTGGCCCGGCGTTCCAGGCCCAGCACTTCGGTCAGTTCGGCGATGTTGCTCTCGAGACGCTTGAGCGCCTGATCGCGCCCCGCCAGCAGTTCCGAAAGGAAGAACTGGGCCAGCACGAACACGGTCAGCAGGAAGATGATGACCATCAGGAGGGTGGCCAGGGCGTCGACGAATCCCGGCCAGATGTCGCCGGCGGCGGAGGATGGTCTGCGGGCGAGGCTGGCCATGGCGCCCTAGTAGCGGTCCCGGCCCGCCGCCTTGTCGCTGCCGGCGGCGATGGTGCGGGCCAGCAGCTTGATCTCCGAGCGCAGTTCCTGCACCGCCTGGTCGCGTCCGGACGACGTTTCCTCCAACAGCCGCGCGAGATAGACCTCGATGGTGCGAATATGCTCCCGGGTCGAATCGTCGAAGCCGCCCGGCCCTGATTCCATGTTGCTGGCCAGGCGGTCGAGGATGGGCGCCAGCGCCATCTGGCTCTGCGCCACCCGGTTGAGGATCCCTTGTTCCGCCTTCATCTGATCGCTGAGGGTGCTGAGCCGCTCGGACAGCTGGGTGAGGGCGGCGGAGCTCGAGATGCGGCCCTCTTCGCCACGGGCCAGGGTGCGCTGCAGGGAATCCAGGCTCTCGGCGGTCTGTTCCAAGAGCGCCTGGACGTAATCGGGCACCGACCCGTCGCCGCGGCCGAGATTGGGGCCGGCCGAGGCCAACCGGGTGATGCCGGACAGCCATTCCTCCAGGTCATTGTAGAAGCGGTTCTGGGCCTGGCCCGATTGCAGATCGAGGAAGCCCAACACCAGCGAACCCGACAGGCCGAACAGGGAGGAAGAAAACGCCGTTCCCATGCCGGTCAGCGGCGCCGCCAGCCCGTCCTTGAGGCGGGAGAAGGTGTCGCTGAGGTCCCCGCCGGCGCCCAGCCTGAGGCCGCCGATGACATCCGATACCGAATTGATGGTCAGCAACAGGCCCCAAAACGTGCCGAGCAGGCCGAGGAAGATCAGCAGGCCGATCAGGTAGCGGGCCAATGCCCGGGATTCATCGAGCCGGGAGGCGATCGAATCCAGCAACGACCGCATGGCGCCGGATGTCAGGCGGATCGGAGCTTGGCGCTCGCTCAGCATGGTCGCCATCGGGGCGAGGAGTCTGGGCTTCGGGCCCTCCGCCTGGCGGGCGGCCAGCGGCGGCCGCTCCGGTCCGCCCTGTTCCTGGCGGTAGGCCGCGATCCACGCCGCCTCGTGGCGCAGCACCGCCACCTGGCGGAAGGCGAAGAGGATCCCCAACAGAAGCACCCCCAGGATCAAGCCGTTGAGCGGGGCGTTGGCCAAGAAGGCGCGGCTCAGCGGCTCATAAAGCACGCCGACGACGGCGGCGACCAGGGCAAGAAAGATCGCCATCCTTGTGAGGTAGGGCTCGAACCTGAACATCATGGCCCTCGGAGGTTAGGGGAGGGGTCGGGGTGGTCGGGCCGGAGCGGCGGGAATTTGCGCCCGCCGCCGGCAAAGGGCGTTGGCCAAGGCCCGGTTGCTCACCTGGTGAACACCGAGAGGTCGACCCGGTTGGGGATGCCGCTGGGGACCCGGTTGCCCAGCGCGCGGACGTCGATGCGCGTGGGCTTCACGCCCTGGGAGATCAGCGCCGAGCGGATCGCGAGCGCCCGGCTGAGCGAAAGCCTCCGCGCCTGGGAGACGTTGTTGTCGGTGCCCCGCGCATAGGCCCTGAGTTCGACCCGCAAGGCAGGATCCTTGGCCAGGGCCTCGGCGACCGCCTGGAGCGTGCTCTTGCCCGCACCCTCGAGCTGGGCGGAGCCCGGCGCGAACACGATCTGTCGCTGGTCGCCATTGCCGATCGAACCGGTGCGCGGGATGCCGGCCACCTGGGTCTTGGGCGCGGGCGCCGCCTTGGCCGCCGGCGCCGGCGTGGCTGTGACCGGCACCCTGGGGGCGGCACTGACCGGCGGCACATTCGGCGGCGGCGGAATATCGGCTAGGGACGGCGCGCGCCCGGCCGGCGGCGGCACCGGCGGGATCACCGCCGGGCTTGGCGCGGCGGCGGATGTGCGTTCCCTGATCTCGGGCGCTGCCAGGGGGGGCTTCGCGGGTTGCGACGCGCTGCGCGGGCCGGCGGCGGGTTTGATCGCGGCCAGCGCCGCATCCGATGGCGGTGCCGGGATGGCCGCCTGGGGCGGCGGCGGGGCCGCCCGTTTCGGTGCTGGTGCCGGCATGGCGATCTGGGGTGGCGGTGGCGGGGCCGCCCGTTTCGGTGCTGGTGCCGGCATGGCGATCTGGGGTGGCGGTGGCGGCGAATTGGACGGCGGCCTGCGTCGTGCCACCGGGGCGGATTGCGACGGCGGGCTCCGGCGTGCCACGGGCGCGGGGTTCGGCCGGACAGGGGGCCTGCTGGCGAGGGCACGCCGCGGCG
>JAOTVC010000286.1 GCA_029863585.1 Alphaproteobacteria bacterium
AGCGGATAGCGGGTCGAGCCCATGGCCGTCGCCACGTAGCGCACCGGATCGGCCGAAGTGTTGAAGTGCTGGTGGTAGATCATCTCGGTCGGCGCAAAGACCGACCCGTGGCCCCAATCGAGACGGATGAAATCCGCATCCCCTTCATACCAGAACAGCGAATGGCCCGAGCCCTTGACGATGAAGACGTGGAAATCCGGCCCGTGCCGATGCGCCTTCTTATAGGTGCCCACGGTCATCTCCGAACAATGGGCGTGGATGTTGCCGTCGGCCAGGCAGAACACGATATTGGCGCTGCCGGCACCCCGCTCCGCCCAGTCCTGCAGCTTGAAATCGTTGACGTCGGCGACGAAATTGGTCTCCCACATCTGGCGCGTGCGCTGAGCCGACACCATGGTGCCGCCGCCCTCGAAATAAGACGCATCGGGGCCTTCGCGGTCGGCGAAGCGCCAGTCGGTCGCGAAGATGAAATCCTCGTCGTGCAGCAGGTTCATCTTGAGCGGCAGGTCGTTGGTGGCGGCAAGCCGGGCGGGCTCGGACCCTGACCCGTTGAACAGCTGGTAGCGCGCATTGAGGGGCACCGAGAACAGGCTGTCGGGGCCCCATTCGAAACTGCGGCGCTCACCATCGGCGAGCTCCACCACGGCGCTGCCATGGCCTGCGATGACCAGGAACACCTCCTCGAACAGGTGGCGCTGGGGCGAGGTCTTGGCGCCGGGCGGCAGCTCGTGCAGGTTGATGGCGATGAAATCGCCCCGCCCCTTCAGGTGCACGAAGGCGGCCTTGGCCTCGGTGCGCGCCCAGGGCTTGGTCTCGACCTTATGCAGATCGACGCAGAAATCCTCGACGACCGGGACGCCCTCGCCCGCGCACCAGTCGAGATAGGGCTCATACAGCATGCCGGTGTATTCGACCTGGTCGGTCATCGGCTTCCCTCGGCCGCGAGAAGCTCGGCATAGGGGCTTTCATCGAGGAATTCGCCCATCAGGGATTCGACGCCGTTCTTCCGCAACTCCTCGAGGAAGATACGGTGGATGCGCGGGTCCTGGTCCTCGTATTCGATCTGGCAGCCGCCCTGCTGCACCGAAACATCGACGCCGAGGGTCACGTCGCGTTTCGCCTTGGTCATGGGATAGCGGGTCGATCCGCAGGCGATCGGCACGTAACGGGCGGGATAGGCCGAGGTGTTGAAATGCTGATGGAACATCTGGTCCGGCGGCGCGAAGACGTATCCCGGATGCCAGTCGAGGCGCACGAAATCCTCGTCGCCTTCGTACCAGAGCAGCGAATGCCCCGAACCCTTCACCACCAGGACGTGGAAATCGGGGCCGTGGCGATGGCCCTTCTTGTAGGTACCCACCGCCATCTCCGAGGTGTGCGTGTGCATCACGCCGTCGGCCAGGCAGAAGCGGATGTTGGAAGACCGCCCGCCGCGCTTGGCCCAGCCCTTCAGCTTGAAGTTGGCGACATCGGCGACGAAATTGGTGACCCACATGAAGCGGGTGGGCTGGGTTTCGACCATCTCGCCATTGCCGTCGAACCAGTCGGCCTCGCCGAACCGCCCTGGGAAGTTGCCGGGGTTGTCGAAGATGAACTTGGGATCGTGGAACAGGTTGATCATGAGGCACATATTGTTGCCCGAGACCAGCCGCGCCACCTCGGTGCCCGACCCGTTGAAATGGCGGTAGCGCGCATTCAGCGGCAGGGCGAAGATGGAATTGGGACCCCATTCGAAGCTGTGAACGGTGCCGTCCAGAAGTTCGATGGTGGTCGAACCATGGCCGTCCAGCACGTAGATCACTTCCTCATAGAGGTGCTTCTGTTCCGACGTGCTGGCACCCGGCGGGATGTCGATCACGAACATCGACATGAAATCGCCCCGCCCCTTCAGATGGACGAAAGCGCCGTCGGCATCGAGCCGGTCCCAGTGCCCGGTTTCCACCTTGCGCAGATCGACACCGAAATCCTCGACGATCGGCACGCCCTCGGCATCCGCCCACAGCAGGTAGGGGTCCATCAGGACCCGCTTTTCCCGCATCATCTCAAGGCTCGGCTGGGCAAGTTCTTTGTTCATTAGCTTAGAAACCTCATCCAACTCTTTCTTTTATCTATTAATTCTAGTCTCGCTCCTCATCCTTCGATTGGCTCAGAACGAGGGTGTTCCCTAGATCTCCCCCATGCTGAGCCTGTCGAAGCATAAGGCCCCGGCGTGCCCCCGCCTCACTCGTCGAGGAACTTCAGCTTGCCCTTCCACTTGTTCCGCACCTCATCGGCATAGTCCCGGCTGACCATGTTGACCGCCGGAAATTCGTCCTTCCAGTGATAGGGACGCACGGCATAGACGATCATGCGGCTGGTGGTGATATCGCCCGAAGCCCGTTTCTCGGGGCTCAGGGTCGGGTCGATATGGCCGGTGTAACAGCCGTCGATGATGTCGGTCTGGGTCTTGGGGTCCCAGCGCGTCGCCATGGCCCACATCACCTCCGCCGGGTTGGTGATGTCGATGTCGTCATCGACCACGACCACCATGCGGGTCATGTAGGCCCCCGGGCTGCAGCCGGCCGAGACCAGGCCGGCCATCTTGGCGTGCCCGGCGTGCAGCTGCTTGATCGCGATCACGTCGATGAAGCGCGAACCGCCGCCGGCGAGCTTCCACACGCCGGTGATTCCGGGCACGCCCGCCGCCTCGATGGCATCCCACAGCGCCGCCACCCGGGGGATCTTGATCTGGCGCCCCGGATAGTTCGGCTTGACCGGCGGCTGGCCCAGCAGGATCGCGTCGTTGCGATGATAGACGGTCTTGACCTTCAGGACCGGTTCCGGCCGGTCGGCGGAGGCGTAATAACCGGGCCATTCGCCGAACGGCCCTTCGCTGCGGGCGTCTTCTTCAGGCGGCGCCATGGTGCCTTCGAACACCAACTCGGCCTCGGCCGGAATCGGCAGGCCGGTCTCCTTGCCCGCCACGACCCGGACCGGGCGGCCGATGCGTCCGCCGGCGATGTCGTATTCGGACTGGCCGGGCCGCGCCGCCTGGGCCGCGACGACGCCGAGGATCGGCGCCTGGCCGACGGAGACGCAGATCGGGCAATGCTCGCCCTTTGCCCAGTACTTGCGCCGGATGACGTCGCCATGCTTGCCCGGCTCGATGAAGATCGAGAGCGTGGTCTCGTCCTGCACCATCACCCGGTAGGTGCCGACATTGACCCAGTCGCTTTCCGGATCCTTCATGATCACCATGCATTCGGTGCCGATGTAGTGGCCGCCGTCCGCGCCATGCCACTTGGCGGCGGGATATTTGAGGACGTTGACGTCTGCCCTTTCGACGACGTTGTCCATCACCGGGCCGGTATTGACGAATTCCGGCGGGATCGGTTCGGATTTTGCTTG
>JAOTVC010000097.1 GCA_029863585.1 Alphaproteobacteria bacterium
GACACCTTGGCTGTCGGAGATGTGGTGCGCCTCGATGCCGATCATTCCGGCGTGGTGGAGGGCATCTCGATCCGGTCGGTGGTCCTGCGCGACCTGTCGGGCAATGTCCACACCCTGCCATTCTCCGAGGTCAAGACCATCCTCAACATGACTAAGGGCTTTTCCTATTACGTGTTCGAGGTGGGGGTCGCCTACCGCGAAGACATCGATCACGTCATGGCGGTGCTCAAGGAAATTGGCAAGGAGCTCGGGGCCGATCCCGATTGGAGTTCCGTCATCGCCGAACCGCTGGAGGTGCTCGGCCTCGACAAGTTCGGCGATTCCGCAATCGTCATCAAGGCGCGCATCAAGGTCGTGCCGCCGATCCGCCAATGGGCCGTGGGACGCGAATTCAACCGCCGCATGAAGGCGCGGTTCGACGCCGAGGGGATCGAGATCCCGTTCCCCCACCAGACGATCTACTTCGGCGTCGATCAAAAGGGAAACGCACCGCCCGCCCATATCGCGATGGTCGACAAGGCGAGCACGGACAAGCCCGAAACGGGAAATTCCGACAAACCGGACGCGGTCGCGGACATGGCGCCCGATGCCGCCCCCGGGGCCAAGCCGACGGCCCGCCCGAGACGGTCATCCGCAAATGTGGAAGACGGAGAAGGTGACGGCTGAGGGTTGCCCGGCGGCCGGGCTCAGGCGGGATCCTCGGCGTCGATCACCTGTCTGGCCACGTCATAGGTGAATCCGGCGCGGGCCAGCGCGGCCAGGTCCTTTTCCCGCCGCCCCTCGCGATCCTCGCGCCGGCGCCAGGGGCCGAGCCGGCGGCGCCGGGCGGTGCGCCGGGCGGCGGCAAGGTCCGGGCTGCCGTCATCCGCCACTTCCGACAGGGTCGCCAAGGCGTCCTCGATGGCGGCTTGCTTGACGCCCTTCTCCCGCAGCCGGCCGGCAATGACCCGGAGCGAGACCCCGCGCCCATGCAGGCTCGCCGCCCGGGCCCGGGCATAGGCGGCGTCGTCCAGCAATCCCGCGTTTTGGTACCGCGCGATGAGATCGGCGACCAGCGTCCGGCCGTCTTCCGGGTCGGTGCCATGGTGTTCGGCCGAGCGCGCCACCCGGCGCATCAGCACACGTTCCAGCGACCGTGCCGAGGCCTGGTAACGGGCGAGGTACCAAAGCGCCACGTTCTCAAGGTGCTGTTTGCTGACCTTGCGGGGTTTGTGCCGGGTTTTGGATTTTCGGGAGGCCTTCAATGGCGGCGGCGGTGCCAGTGGCGGCGATGACCATGGTGATGATGGCCGCCGAACCCGTAGAACAGGTGGAACGACACCGGCCAGTAATACGGATAGGGACGATAGTAGTAGGGATAGGGTTGGTAATACGGGTAAGGCCGGTAGGCGTAAACCCGGCGCGGCGCGAAGGGCTGCGACCACACGCCAGCGGGGGTGCGGCAGCGCGTGCCCCAGCCGAGCGCCTGCTTGCCGTCGATGGTCAGCGCGCGGTCGAACTTGCGGCAATCCTGGCCCGCCGAATTGCGATAGGTCAGGGTCGGCGTGACGCGTCCCCGGTGGCCGGTCTGGGGGTTCTCCCATATCGTTGCCTGGCCGGTCTTGTTGAATTCGAGCGCGTTCTGCACCGCCTGTTCCTGATGCCGCTGATCGGCATGGGACAGCAGCGCATCGGGCGATCCCGCGCGCACGGCCGCCCACCCCGGTGCCGCCGACAGCGCCATGGGGAAGAGAAGCCCAAGAGAAATCAGAAGTCTTTTCATGGGACCGCGCCCCATACAGGTTACCGTTACTGGTAGTCACAATACTCCCAAATGTCACCACCCGCAATTCGAGCGGCGGGAAGGAAAAGTTTCCCGTCTTATCAAGTTGTTAGAGCTGGTTCGTTCGCGGCCGCCGGGTGTGCCGCAGGCGGTGGCGGGGGGAGACGTTTTTGCGCCGCCGGCCTCTGGTTCTGCGATATTCTGGCCTCACGCCGGGTGCCAACGCCCCCGTCCTTTTCTTGCCTTTGGAGATTTTGGAGGATGCGCCAGCCCGCCACCAGTCCGCCCCGCGTCAGGCCCATGGGAGCGGTCAATTGGGTCGGGCTTTGGGGGCTTGCGTGGAAGGAGGTCCGGCGGTTTCTCGCGGTCTACGTGCAGACCGTAGCGGCCCCGGTGGTGACGACGCTCCTGTTCCTCGCGGTCTTTTCCCTGGCGCTGGGGCGCGCCCTGCGGGTGGTGGGCGGCGTGCCGTTCCTGGAATTCCTCGGCCCCGGCCTGATCATGATGGCGATGATCCAGAATGCCTTCGCCAATTCGTCTTCGTCCCTGATCTCGGCCAAGATGCAGGGCAATATCGTCGACACGCTGATGGCGCCACTGTCACCGGGTGAGCTGACCGCCGGCTACGGCATCGGCGGCATGATTCGGGGGCTTCTGGTCGGCGCCATCGTCGGCGTTTCGATGCTGCCCTTCGTCGCTTTTTCGATCCATAGCCCGGGCCACGTGCTGTTCCATGCCCTCGGCGCCTCGCTGATGCTGTCGCTGCTGGGGATTGTCGGCGGCATCTGGGCGGAGAAGCACGAACAGGCGGCGGTGCTGACCAATTTCGTCATCGCGCCGCTGGCCTTCCTGTCGGGCACCTTCTATTCGATCGAGCGGCTGCCCGGCGTTTGGAACACCATCGCCCGGTTGGACCCCTTCTTCTATATGATCGACGGTTTCCGCTACGGCTTCACCGGCCATGCCGAAGGACCGCTCTATGTCGGTTACCTGGTGATCGTCGCGGGCAACCTGATCCTCGCCACTTTGTGCTGGTTCATGTTCAAGACGGGCTACCGCTTGCGTCCGTGACTGGGCTGTGTCAGGGGCTACGGATTCCGGGCGTTGACAGGAGTCCCCGGTGTATGGATACTCACGGCTTTTTCCGCACGGGCCCTAGCAGACCTGGGGGCCGGGCCGGGGGAATCTCCCGGGTCCGGCAGTGTAGGAGAGGCATCGTGATTTCCGCAGTCATGCCCACCTATGGGCGCATCGACATCGCCTTTGATCGAGGGGAGGGGGCTTACCTCTTCACCGCCGATGGCACGCGCTATCTGGACTTCACCTCCGGCATCGGCGTGGTCTCTTTGGGCCATGCCCACCCCAAGCTGGCGGCGGTTGTCGCGGCACAGGCCGCAAAGCTCTGGCATACGTCGAACATGTTCCATATCCCGGGCCAGGAACGCCTGGCCGAGCGGCTGGTGGCCAACACCTTCGCCGACACCGTGTTCTTCACCAATTCCGGGGCCGAGGCCGTGGAATGCGGCATCAAGACCGTGCGCGCCCATTTCGACGCGGTCGGCGATCCCGGCCGCTACCGCATCATCTGCGCCAATCAGGCCTTTCATGGCCGCACCTTGGCGACGATTTCCGCGGGCGGGCAGGACAAGCTGCTGAAGGGGTTCGAGCCGGCGGTGGACGGCTTCGATCATGTCGGCTTCGGCAACCTCAACGAAACGAGGGCCGCCATCACTGATCAAACCGCGGCGATCCTGATCGAGCCGATCCAGGGCGAGGGCGGCATCCGGCCGGCGGCGGAAGATTACCTGCACGGCTTGCGCGAAATCGCCGATGAATACGGCCTGCTGCTGTTCTTCGACGAAGTGCAGTGCGGCATGGGCCGCACCGGCAAGCTGTTCGCCCACGAATGGGCGGGCGTCGCGCCCGACGTGATGGCCGTGGCCAAGGGCATCGGCAGCGGGTTTCCGGTTGGTTGTTGCCTGGCGACGGAACATGCCGCCAAGGGCATGGTGGCGGGAACCCACGGGTCCACTTACGGCGGCAACCCGTTGGCCATGGCGGTCGGCAATGCGGTCCTCGATGTGATCCTGGAGAACGGATTTCTGGAACATGTGGTGGCCATGGGGGCGCGACTGATGTCGGGATTGGAGGCCATCGTCGCGGCTCATCCCGCGGTCTTGGCGGAGGCTCGGGGACGCGGCCTGATGGTGGGTTTGGCGTGCACCGACGATCCCAAGCCCCTGATCGCCAAGCTACGAGAGAACCGCCTGTTGACGGTGGCGGGCGGCGGCAACGTGGTGCGGCTGCTGCCGCCCTTGATCAGCGGCGAAACCGAGATCGACGCGGCGCTTGAGATCATCGATGATAGCTGCACGCAGCTTGGGAAACTGGGGGAAGGGACATGACCGTGACGTCCGGCGCCTCATCCGCGGCCAAGCGCGGGATCGCGGCGGGGGCACCGAAGCACTTCTTGGACATCGACCGGTTCGAGTCCGCGGACCTGCGCGACATGCTGGAGCTGGCCCACGCCTATAAGCGTGGCGAGGCAGCGCCCGGCGGCCTGCGCCCGGCGGCCGGCAAGACCCTTGCGCTGGTGTTCGAAAAGCCCTCGACCCGGACCCGGGTATCGTTCGAGGTGGGAATGGTCCAGATGGGCGGGCACGTCACCATCCTCGCTTCCCAAGGCTCGCAGCTGGGGCGCGGCGAGACTATCGCCGACACCACGCGGGTCCTGAACCGCTATGTCGATGCCATCATGTTCCGCACGCTCTCCGAGGCCAGCCTTCTGGAGATGGTGCAATACGCCACCGTGCCGGTGATTAACGGCCTGACCGACAAGAGCCACCCCTGCCAGATCATGGCCGATATCATGACCTTCGAGGAGATCAAGGGCCCCATCAATGGACGCACCATCGCCTGGGTGGGCGACGGCAACAACGTGCTCGGCTCCTGGATCCATGCCGCGGCCCCGTTCGGCTACGCGCTCCGGATTGCCTGTCCCGCGGGCTACGAGCCCGATGGCGCCGCGATCGACGCGGCGCGTGCCGCCGGGGCCGACATCATCTTGACCGCGGACCCGGCCGCCGGCGCCGCCGGCGCCGACTGCGTGGTAACCGATACCTGGCTGTCCATGGGCACCGATGGCGGCCCCTCGGCGGAAGACCGGGTCGCGGCGTTGACCCCCTATCGGGTGGACGAGGCGCTGATGGCCAGGGCCGCGAAGGACGCCATCTTCCTCCACTGCTTGCCCGCCAACCGCGCCAACGAGGTGAGCGGCGGCGTTATCGACGGCCCCCGCTCGGCGGTGTGGGATGAGGCTGAGAACAGGCTGCACGCCCAGAAGGGCATACTCCATTGGTGCCTGAGTGCTTGATTGCGGCGTGTCTCATCGCGCGATGAACACGCCCGGCCCGACGATTGCGACAGACCTCGTCATCCCCTATCAGGTGGAGCGCGCGGGTCTCAGGGGCCGGTTCCTGCGCGTCGGTCCGCTGCTCAACCGTATCCTCGAACGGCACGGGTACCCCTTGCCGGTGGCCCTCTTGGTGGCGGAAACCGTGGTGTTGACCGCCTTGTTGGGGTCCACCCTCAAATTCGAGGGCGCTTTCACCTTGCAGGCCCACGGCAAGGGGCCGGTATGGCTGATCGTCGCCGACATGACCAGCGACGGCGAGCTCAGGGCCTATGCCCAGTTCAGCCGCAAGGCAGTAGCCGAGATCGACGCCGCGGCAGCGTGCCTGCCGGTGCTCCTGGGCCAGGGACATCTTGCCTTCACCGCCGACCAGGGGCCGGAGAAGGAACGCTATCAGGGTATCGTCGGGCTCGAAGGCACTACCCTGACCGAATGCGTCCATCATTATTTCCGCCAGTCCGAGCAGATCCAGGCCGCCATCAGGGTCGGCGTGACGCGCCCGGAGGCGGCGTCTGGAGGCGGCGGCACCGCGACCGGCTGGCGGGCCGGCGCCATTATGGTCCAACGGTTGCCCGGCGAAGGGCCTCGGCCGGATATCGCCGCCGAAATCAATGCCGAGGAAGACGAGGAGAACTGGCGCGAGGCGGTCACTCTGATGGCTTCCGTCACCGATGAGGAACTCGGCAACCCGCGGCTTCCGCCCGACCGGCTGCTCTATCGGCTGTTCCATGAACCGGGCGTGCGGATGTTCCAGCCCCGTGGCCTGGTGGACGGCTGCCGCTGTTCCCGGGAAAGGGTGGCGGGAACCCTGCTCACCTTCCCCAAATCGGAGCTCCTCGACATGATGGACGATGGCGTGGTGTCGGTGAAATGCGAGTTCTGCGGCGAGGATTACATCTTCGACGAACCCGCCCTGGAGGCTCTGTTCTCCTGAACAGCGAACCCCATCACCGCGCCATGGCGAGGCTTGATAAAATGCAGCCGGACCGCCAGTATTGCACACCATCGGCAATCAAATCAGTCGTCCCCATGAGCTTTCGCCGTTTCTCGCTTGGTTCGATCCTGGCCCTCCTGTTGACCGCCGTGGTGGCGGCGGGGTGCAGCCTGACGGCGCCCGAGCCGGAATTTCCGGAGCTGACCTATCGGCATCTCGCGCCGCTAGAGCTCGCGGCAGGGCGCATCGAAATCACCACCCGCTATATCCCGCCCATGAAGGAACCCAACGTGGATCATCGCTCCCCGGTGACCCTTCACGCCGCTCTGCGGCGCTGGGCCGGCGACCGGCTTCGGGCGGCGGGCGGGCGCCCCATCGCCCACCTCGTGATCCTGGATGCCTCGATCCGCGAGGTGCCGCTCAAGGTCACGGGCGGCGTGGCTGGGTTCTTCACCACCGACCAGTCGGCGCGCTACGACGGCCGGGCGGCGGTGCGGCTCGAGATCCGCGATCCCGGTGGGCGCCAGATCGCGTTCGCAACGGCCCGGGCGACGCGTTCGTTGCACGTGGCCGAGGATTCCTCGATCGCCGACCGCGAACGGGTCCTGTTCGCCCTGACCGAAGACCTGGTATCCGACATCAACGCGCGGTTCGAAGCCGAGGCGCGGCGCCATCTCGGCGCCCATTTGATCAACCCGCAGCGCTAGCTGCGCCAGAAGGCCGGAGTGAACAGCACCAGCACGGTCAACAGCTCCAACCGCCCCAACAGCATGCCGAAGCACAGCATCCATTTCGCCGCGTCGGGCAGCAAGGCATAGGTGCCGGCGGGACCGATCACCGGCCCCAGGCCGGGTCCCACATTGGCGATGGCGCTGGCGGCGCCGGACACGGCGGTGATGAAGTCGAGCCCCATCCAGCCGAGCCCGATCGCGAGCGCGCCGAAGGCCATGATGTAGAGGAAGAAGAAGCTGAGCACGGATTCGGAAGCCCCGGCCGGGATCGGCCGCCGGTTGAAGTGGGGGACGAACACGCCGTGCGGCTGCATCAGCTTGCTGATCTGGGACATGGTATGAGCGTAGAGCACCTGCAGTCGGAAGATCTTGAGCCCGCAGGTGGTCGATCCCGCGCAACCGCCCACGAACATCAGGAAGAAGAACAACGACACCGGGAACGCGCCCCACAGCCCGAAATCGGCCGAGCTGTAGCCGGTCCCGGTCATGATGGACACCGCGTTGAAGGAGACGAAGCGCAAGGCCTCGCCAAAGCGGACCCCATTGATCAGGACCTGCCATGCCACCAATAGGGCGACCGCGGCCGCTGCAATGATCAGGAACCAGCGCACCTGGCTGTCGTTGATCAGCGGCGCCAGATTGCCGCGCATGGCGCGGAGGTAAAGCACGAAGGGGAGCGAACCGAGGATCATGAAGACCACGGCGATCCAATCCACGGCGGCATTGTTGAAGGCGCCGACCGAGGCATCCCGGGTCGAGAATCCGCCGGTGGCGATGGTCGTCATGGAATGGGCCACCGCTTCGAAGCCGCTCATGCCGGAGACCCAGTAAAGCGCGGCACAGACCGCGGTCAGCAGCACGTAAAGGATGCCGATGGCGGCCGCCACCTGGGCGATCCGGGGCAGGGCCTTTTCCGATTGGTCGGACGACTCGGTACGGAACAGCTGCATGCCGCCAACGCTCAGCTGCGGCAGGATGGCGACGGCCATGACGATGATGCCGATGCCGCCGAACCACTGCAGGAGGCTGCGCCAGAGGAGGATGCCGGGCGGTGCCTCGTCCAGCCTGGTCAATACTGTCGCGCCGGTGGTGGTGATCCCCGACATTGATTCGAACACCGCGTCCGTGAACGACAGATTGAGGTCGGCAAAGGCGAAAGGTAACGCCCCAAAGACACCGATCACGAGCCAGCTCAGCGTCGTCAGCAGGAACGCCTGGCGGGTGGTGATGGTGGTCTGCCCCGCCCGCATGGTCAGCAGCATGGTGATGCCGAGGAAGGCATTGAGCCCGGCGGCGCCGGCGAATACCCGCCAATCGCTGTGGCCGGCGATGAGATCGGCGATGGCCGGTACGACCATGCCGAGGGCGAGGGTCGAAAGCAGGATGCCGATGGTGAAGAAGATCGGGCGGAAATCGATCATGAGGCCACCTTAAAGACCGTAGATTTCCTTGTATGGGAGGGCGTTTCGACGTTAAAGCAACAGATTGCGAACTCTAGGCCGGATTTTAGATGTTTTTTCGAAGTTATTTCCAAAACATATGCATTCTAAGGCCATTTCTGGCTTTTCCCCGGCTCTCGTAAGTCATTTTTGCGCTCTTAACGATTTTTAACCGAAGCTTAACGCTGGCCGGCGGGCCGCCGTCAGCGCGCCAAGACGCCGCCGTCCCCGGGGGAGCCGATCATGGCGAGGAATTCGCGCCGCGTCTTCTGGTCTGTCCGGAAGCCGCCCAGCATGCGGCTGGTGACCATGGTGGAGCCCGGTTTGTGGATACCGCGGGTGGTCATGCATTGATGGGCCGCCTCGATCACCACGGCGACGCCACCGGGCTGCAGCACCTCGTCGATGGCGGCGGCGATCTGGGCGGTCATCTTCTCCTGGATCTGCAGGCGCTTGGCATAGGCCTCCACCAGCCGTGCCAGTTTGGAGATGCCCACCACCCGGCGCTTGGGCAGGTAGGCGACATGGGCAAGGCCGATGATCGGCAGGATGTGGTGCTCGCAATGGGATTCGAAGCGGATGTCCTTGAGCACCACCATCTCGTCATAGCCTTCGATCTCCTCGAAGGTGCGGGCCAGGATCTCCCGCGGATCCTCGTCATAGCCGCGGAAGAATTCTTCCCAGGCGCGCACCACCCGATCGGGGGTCCCGACCAGGCCCTCGCGGTCGGGATCGTCGCCGGCCCACCTGATCAGGGTGCGGACCGCGGCTTCCGCCTCGGTGCGGCTGGGCTTGCCGGATTTCGCGGCCGCGCGGTCAAGTTCCATGGTGTCACGCGCTGTCATGACTGCTCCTTGCCGGTCTGCCGGCCTCTGCATGAATCGCCGGGTGATGGGGTGTGAGCCCCGTGAACTGACTGGAAGCTTGGCACGTCAGGGGGGCGAATGGAAAGCAAAACCGCCCTTTGTAGCCGGGCGGCAATCAATGGACCGCGGACTGTTCCTCAGGTGAATCGAGGGAAAAAGCGGGGATTTCCACTTCCAGAGGGCGCCCGTCCCCGGTCTCCATGTAATAGCACCCCATCATGATCCCCGACGGCGTCGACAGCGGCGTACCCGACGAATATTCATAGCTTTCGCCGGGATGGATCACCGGCTGCTCGCCGATGACGCCTTCGCCGCGCACCTCCTGGGAGCGGCCGAGCGCATCGGTGATTTTCCAGTAGCGGCTCAGCAGCTGGACCGGTTCCGCGCCGCGGTTTTCGATGGTGACATGGTAGGCCCAGACGTAGCGGTTGCGGCGCGGCCGGGATTCCTCGTCCAGATAGGTCGGCTGGACGGTGACCATGATCGAATGGGTCGTCGCCGTGTACATGGGTGTTCCTCGCCTCTGCGTGGGGCATTTCCCCGTTGCTCGGGGCCGGATTGTAGGGAATGGGGCCGTGCTGTCCAGCCCCAAGCCCGCGATTTCTTCATCCCGCTTTGGCCAACGCCTGGTCGATATCTTCCATCAAATCGGCGGGGTCCTCGAGCCCGACCGAGATGCGGACATAGCCGGGTGTGATCCCCAAGGCCGTCCGTTCCTCCTCGCTGAGGCGCTGATGGGTGGTGGTGGCGGGATGGGTGACCAGCGATTTGGCATCGCCCAGGTTGTTGGAAATGTCGAACACGTTGAGCGCGTTGAGGAACCTGAACGCGGCGTCTTTGCCGCCCGGCACTTCGAACCCTATCAGGGTGCCCGGGCCGCTCATCTGCTTCTCCACCAGCGCCCGCTGGGGATGGCTTTCGAGGCCCGGATAGATCACCCGGGCGAGATCGCTGCGCCCGGCCATCCATTCGGCGATGCCGGTCGCCGTGGTGCACATGGCGCGTACCCGGACGTCGAGGGTCTCCAGACCCTTCAGGAGGGTCCAGGCGTTGAACGGGCTCAGCGCCGGGCCGGTGTGGCGCAGGAACATGCGCAAGTGCTCGTCCATGTATTCCGGATCGCCGAGGATCGCGCCGCCCAGCACCCGGCCTTGGCCGTCGATATGCTTGGTGGCGGAATAGACCACCACGTCGGCGCCGAGCGTCAGCGGTTTTTGCAGCACCGGGGAGGCAAAGACGTTGTCCACCAGCAGGCGGCCGCCGGCCTTGTGGGTGAGGTCCGCGACCGCCTCGAGGTCGATCACCTCCAGCCCCGGATTGGAAGGCGTTTCCAGGAACACCGCCTGGGTCGGGCGGCCGAGGGCCTTTTCCCACTGGCCTAGGTCGGTGCCGTCGACGATGTCCACCTCGATGCCGTAGCGCGGCAGAATGTCGCCGACGACATACAGGCAGGAACCGAACAGGGCCCGGGACGCCACCACATGGTCGCCCGCCTTGAGCATGCACATCAGGGAGGCAAAGACCGCGGCCATGCCCGTCGCCGTCGCCCGGCAGGCGTCATTGCCTTCCAGCAACGCCATGCGTTTTTCGAACATGGTGACGGTGGGATTGGAAAACCGGGAATAGATGTATTTGGCGTTTTCGCCTTTGAACGCGCTCTCCGCCTCCTCGGCCGTCTTGTAGATGTAGCCGGAGGTGGCGAAAATCGCCTCGCTGGTTTCCTGGAACTCCGATCGTTCGGTGCCGCCGCGAACCAGGTTGGTCTGGAGGCGGTATCCGCTGGGACCTTTGGCGTCTTCGGTCATGATGTGCGTCTCCCTTGTCGGGCACTAAAAAACCCCGGCCATCGGCCAGGGCTTTGCGAGAGCACCCGGCCTTTTAGCGATTGTTTTTAACGTGGACGCAAGCCGGCCGGCACAAATCTCCACGAACCGGAGCTTCATACCCCGACCGGCTGATGCCGTCAAGGAAGGCCGGGGCGGGGGTTCAGGCGCCGGGACGCCGGGCGCCTTCCTGCAGGGTGGGGTGGCCGAGCAGTTCGACCACCTTGGCGCGCCGGCCGAGCGCGTCGTCGACCAGGTCGGCCAGGGTGAACTGCGCCAGCGATTCGATGAAGGCGGCGCGACCGTCCTCCAGCGCCTGCTCCAGCAGCTTTCCGCTTTCCGCCTCTTGCCCCGGCACCCGGTTGGGGGCCGGCTGCAGGGCGCGCTCGACATGCTCAAGGAGCTGTCCCAGATTCACCGTACGCGCCGGCTTGGCCAGGGCGATGCCGCCGCCCTTGCCGCGATAGCCGACGATATAGCCGAGCCGCGCCAGGTTCTGCGATACCTTCATCAGGTGGTTGCGCGAGATGTTCTCGTCCTTGGCGATCGAGGCGATCGCCACTTTCCGGCCCGGCTGTATCGCAAGCTGAGTCAGGACGCGGATCGCGTAATCGGCGTGTTTCGTCAAATGCATGTCCGTCTACTCCCCGGACCGAGGCCCCAAGTCGAACCCGCGCCGCCTCCGCTGACCCGGGCCCATCGCTTGGTACTAAAGCGCGCTTTGGGGCCCACGTCCACAACCAAATGCATTATGGTTACCTATTAACTAACGGCGTCGCTGGCATCGGCCGGGGCAAGACCTCGGGGTTTACCATCGTTTCCCTTGATGACAGGGGGGTTGAGCCGCTAGAAGGTGTCTGGAAGAACCGGAGCGCGGGTGTAGTTCAATGGTAGAACATCAGCTTCCCAAGCTGAATACGTGGGTTCGATTCCCATCACCCGCTCCATCCCTAGCAGCTCGCCCGGCCCGGTGCCCATGACAGGCAGCGTGGTTTGAGCGATTCCTCCTCCGGCAGCGGCGGCGGTCCGCATCAGGGATCGGAGGAGTCCGGGCTCAAGGGCTTCGCCTGTTTCCGCCATCGCGATTTCCGGCTGCTGTTCTTTGGCAAGCTGATTGCTTTCCTCGCGCTGTTCATGGTCGTGGTGGCGATCGGCTATCAGGTCTACGACATGACCGGCGACCCGTTGGACCTCGCCTATATCGGGCTGGCGGTGTTCGCGCCCAGCCTCGGCTTCGCGCCGATCACCGGCTATGTCTCCGACCGCTACGACAGGCGCATCGTGTTGGCGGTGTGTTACCTGGCGATGGTGGCGACCGCCGTCCTGTTCACCCTGTTCGCGCTTTCCGGCACGACCGAGGTCTGGCCCGCCTTCCTGATCCTGGTGCTCTACGGCGCGGGCCGGGCCTTCTACATGCCGTGCGCCAATGCGCTGCTGCCAAACCTGGTGCCGGTGGAGGAATTTCCCAACGCCGTTGCCTGGAACACGTCGGCGACGCGGATGTCCCAGATCGCCGGGCCGGCGCTGGGCGGTTTCCTCTATCTCGCCGGGCCCGAGGTGGTCTACGCCACGGCCGCGGTCGTTTTCGCCATCGGTTTGGTGCTGGTGCTGATGATCCGCACCCGCTCACAGCCCGGCGGCAAGGAGCCGATCAGCCTTTCCACCCTGGCGGCCGGGGTCGGCTATGTGTGGGACAAGAAGGTCGTGCTGGGCGCCATCAGCCTGGACCTGTTCGTCGTCCTGCTGGCGGGCGCGGTGGCGCTGCTGCCGGTCTTCGCCAAGGACATCCTGCAGGTCGGTCCCTTGGGGGCAGGGCTTTTGCGCAGTGCCATCGCGGTGGGCGGCATGGCGGTGCTGTTGGCGCTGACCCAGATCTCGATCACCCGCAACGTCGGCAAGATCATGTTCGGCTGCGTTTTCGTGTTCGGCATCGCCAGCACGGTGTTCGGGCTGTCGACCTCTTTCGCGCTGTCGCTGGTGGCGATGGCGGTTTTGGGCGCGGCGGATTCGATCAGCGTCTTCATCCGCCAGACCCTGATCCAGGTGGCGACCCCGGACGAGATGCGGGGCCGGGTCAGCGCCGTCAACTCGGTCTTCGTCAGCACCTCCAATGAGATCGGCGACATGCGCGCGGGCTTCCTCGCGGCCTGGATCGGCGCGGTCCCGGCGGTGGTGATCGGCGGCATCGGTTCGGTGGTGATCGCCGCCGTTTGCTGGAAGCTGTTTCCGGAACTGGTCAATGTCCAGCGCGTGGACCGCAACATCTGAGCGGCCTCTCGGGCCCGCGGGAGGGGCGCGCCCGGCGCCGGGCAAACGGTTCCTTTACGCCGCCGGGCGATTTAAGGTCGCATTGATCGACCCGCATATTGGCAGGCCATGACCCAACAAGCCGATACCGCCGACACCCCTGACGCACCCGCGCCCGCGCCGATCCACGGCCCCGCAGGCATGGCGCTCGCGGTCGGCGCGATCACGTTTTTGCGGCTGGTTTATCTCTGGGTCTCGCCCCTCGATCTGCATCCGGACGAGGCCCAGTATTGGAGCTGGTCGCTGGCCCTGGATTGGGGCTATTTCTCCAAGCCGCCGATGGTCGCCTGGCTGATCGCCGCATCGACCGCATTCTGCGGGACGGCGGAAGCCTGCGTGAGGCTGGCCTCGCCCCTGGCCCATGCCGTGGCCGCCGGGTTCATCTACGGCGCCGGGTCCTGCCTCTATGACCGGCGTGCGGGCTTTTGGGCGGCGCTCCTCTACCTGACCCTGCCCGGGGTTTCATTCTCATCGCTTCTGGTTTCCACCGATCCGCCGCTTCTTGCCTGTTGGGCGGCGGCGTTCTACGTGGCGGTGCGCCTCCGGGAGGGCGAGGCCTACAGCCTGGGCTGGTGGGCGGCGTTGGGGGTGACGCTCGGTCTCGGCCTGCTTTCGAAATACGCGATGGCGTTCTTCCTCTTGGGCCTGGTGCTGTGGCTGATCGTCACAGGCAGCGCCCGGCGCGAGCTTCTGGGCCATGGCCGGGGTTGGTTCGGCCTCCTGATCGCACTCGCGGCGGCGGGTCTCCTGATCCTTCCCAACCTGGTCTGGAACCTGGAGAACGGCTTCGTCACCTTCTCTCATACCGCCGCCAATGCGAACTTCGCCGTCCCCCATACCCTGGCGGAGATGGATCTTAAGCCGCGCAAGGCGGTTGAATTCCTGGCGAGCCAATTGGGCGTCTTCGGGCCGCTGACCTTAGCGGTGCTGCTGGGCTTCCTGATCTGGCCATGGTCGTGGATCCGCGATCACCGCGCGCGCATGCTTGCCGCCTTCACTCTCGCGAGCCTGCTGCCGATCCTTGCCGTCAGTCTCCTGTCCCGGGCCCACGCCAACTGGGCGGCCACAGCCTATGTCGCGGCGTCGGTCTGGGTGGCGGGCGCGCTCTGCGACAAAGGCGCGGGCCGGCTCGGCGGCGTGCTGCTGAAGGGGTCCATCCTTCTGCATCTCGCGGCGGCGGCGGCGGTGTTGGGCGGGGCGGTGGGCCAGGCGGCGCCCGGCGTTTTTTGGGGCAAGCCGGTGCCCGCGCGATTGGAGCCGTTCAAGTACTATGTCGGCTGGCGGGCGCTCGGCGAAAAGATCACCGCCGTGCAGGAGAAGCATCCCGGCCTGCCTTTGCTCTCGAGCGACCGGATGATGATCGCATCGGCGCTCTATTACGTTTCGCCCCAGCCGGTGATCCTCCTGGCGTGGTATCCGGGTGGGCCGGTGTCGGATCATTATGAGCTCACGCGTCCGTGGAAGGGCCCCCTCGGGGCCGATGCGCT
>JAOTVC010000287.1 GCA_029863585.1 Alphaproteobacteria bacterium
CTCCAGCGCGCTGCCCAGCGTTTCCGAGTTGACGAAGATATAGCCGGCCAAGCCAACTTCGCGGACATCGAATCGGGTGCCGAGTTTGAGTCCCAGGTTGCGTTCGCCGGTGATCTCCATCGCCGCCCGCCAGAAATCGCAGAATTGTTGGACTGTGATGGTCCGATCGCGCCCGGTGAGGTCCTCCGCCTCGATGTTGGCGGTCGCCAAGATCGCGCGGCCGTCATAACCCGCTTCTTGGATCGCCTCCAGGAGGCAACTCACCACCGTCGTCTGCACTCGGGATAGAAGCTGCAAGATTGCTCCCTCTGTGATAACTTCGCGGACGCCTCGAAATGTCACGAGCAACTCTATGATTGCACTAATTCTGTGCTGGGTATTGGCCGAGGTCAACGCCCACGATGCGGCGACGCTTGATCGGGAGCCGGGTGCCGTCTAGCATTCCCTCAAATATCAAGATGCCGCGTCGTTCGCGCCGGCGAAAACAACACGAAACGGGAGATCAAAATGGCCAAGATCAGGCATCTGGCAATCGTCACCACCGACCCGGCGAAGCTCGCTGAATTCTATGAACGAGTGTTCGAAATGGAAGTGCAGCACCGGGCCGATAACGGCAACGTGTTCATGACCGACGGCTACATGAACATCGCGCTGCTGCGCAACAAGGCGGAAGGCAAGCCCAGCGGCCTCAACCATTTCGGGTTCGAGATCGACGACATGGACGACATCACCGAACGCCTCCAGGCCGCCGGTGTTCCCGCCCCGGCCCAGCGGCCCGCCGACCGGCACTTTGCCGAGACCCGGGCCTTCGATCCCGACGGCAACAATTTCGACCTTTCCGTCAACGGCTACGAACGGGTGCGTCCCGATCGCGTGCCGGCAGAAGAAGACGAAAACGCGCCGGCGTAAGTCGGCCCGCGAGCGATCCGATGCGGGGTGTCATGCCCCGTTCCCTTCACCATCGTTTGGAGATATCGATGACCAAGAAAACGCCGATCCTGTTTGCCGCCGGCGCCCTTGCGACGGCCGCGGCCCTGGCCTTGCCCGCCGGCGCCGCCGATTTCTATCAAGGCAAGACGATCAAGATTATCATCGGCTACAGTCCGGGCGGCGGCTACGACATTTACGCCCGCAACCTCGCCCGCCATATGGGCAAGTACATCCCCGGTACGCCCAACATGATCTCGCAGAACATGACCGGGGCGGGCAGCCTGCGGGCCGCCAATTATCTCTACAACCGGGCGCCCAAGGACGGCACCCAGTTCGGGACCTTTTCCCGCACCCTGCCGATTCTCGCCCTGACCGGCGCCGGCAAGAACGTGCGTTACGATCCGGTCAAGTTCACCTGGATCGGCTCCACCGCCAGCTACGCCGACGATGCTTATATCATGAGCGTGCACAAGGACGCAGGCGTGACGTCGGTGCGCGAGCTGATGGGGAAGAACGCGAAAAGCGTGACCTTCGGGTCGACCAATTTCGGCTCCACCGGCTTCGACGTGCCGCTTGTTCTCAAGTCCACTCTGGGGCTCAACATCAAGCTGGTTCACGGCTATCCCGGCGGTAGCGCCATCAATCTGGCGATCACCCGGCGCGAGATGGACGGGCGCACCCAGGGCCTGTCGTCGCTCCGCACCATGGGCGACTGGCGCAAGGAACGGGTCCCACTGGTGCAGTTCGCTCGCGGCATGGTCCGGCACCCCGATTTGCAGAACGTCCCGACGGCGCTTGAATTGGCGACCCGCCAGGAAGACCGCGACCTCATCACCATGATCGAGACCGCCTTCTTCATGGCCAGGCCCTATGCCGCGCCTCCGGGTCTGCCGGCGGAGCGCACCAAGCTCCTGCGCGCCGCCTTCACGGCGGCCCAGAAGGACCCGGCCTATCTCGCCGATGCCAAGAAGCTGCGCATCGACATCAGCCCCAAGACCGGAGCCGAGGTCGATGGCATCGTCGCCAAGCTGATGGCGATGCCCCAGCCGCTGATCGCCCGATACAAGAAGCTGATCGAGAATCCCAAGGCCGAGCGGCGCAAGGTCAAGTGGCTGATCGTGAGCGGCACGATTTCCAAGGTCGCCAAGAAGGGCCGAATCGAGCTCAAGGTCGCCGACAAGAAGAAGGCGATCAAGACCCGCATGCGCAACCGCTATACCAAGGTCAAGGTCGACGGCAAGAAGGCCAAGACCAAGGCCGTGAAGGTCGGCATGACCTGCAAGGTCTGGTACGAAGGGCCCAAGTCCACCGCCGGCCGGGTGGAGTGCACCAAATAGTAGCACCGGACCGATCAGCGTGTTCTAGCGGGCCCCCTTCGGGGCCCGCTTTTTATGTGCCTCCGCCGGCGTTCACATTGCCGTGGGCGGCCCAATGGCCGCTGGTGCGGCGCCCCGGCGCGGTGTTTAATGCCGGTCATGTTCCGCATCCTTTCCCTCGCCTTGGCTTTGGCCCTGGGGCTCTCGCAGTCGGCCGGCGCCCAGGAACGCGTCGATCTCGAACTGATTCTCATGGCCGACGGCTCGGGCAGCGTCGATCACGAGGAATTCCTGCTCCAGCGCCGCGGCTACGCCCGGGCGCTGCGCCAGCCGCGGGTGGTGAACGCCATCAGGAGCGGCGCCTTGGGCCGCATCGCGCTCACCTATGTGGAGTGGAGCGGTCATTCCCTGCAGGTCCCCATCGTTCCCTGGACCCTGATCCGCAGTGCCGCCGATGTCGAAGCCTTCGCCCAGCAGCTGGAGAAGCAGCCCCGCGCGCTGGAAGGCGGCGGCACCGCGGTGGGCAGCGCCATCCTCTACGGCGTGCAGTCGCTGAACAATAACCTCTACGAGGGGACCCGGCGGGTCATCGATCTGTCCGGCGACGGGCCGGACAAGGACGGGGTGGCGGCGGCTTTTGGCCGCGATCAGGCGGTGGCCCAGGGAATAACGGTCAACGGTTTGCCGATCCTGTCGCTCCGGCGGCCGGCGCTGGATGTGTTTTTCATGGACAACGTGATCGGCGGCCCCGGCGCCTTTTCGATCCCGGCCAAGGGGTTCAAGGATTTCTATTCCGCCATCCTGACCAAGCTGATCCGTGAGATCGCGGGCCGGCCCGCGCCACCGCCTGTGCGGGCCGTGGCACGCGGTGCTGCCCGCGGCGAGCCAGGGAGGTTCCCATGACGCGCACCCGATTCAAGGTGTTCCTGCTGACCGCGATGCTCTGCGTCGGTGCCGCCGGCGGCGGACCGTTGGCCCTGGACAAGGGGCGCGCGGATGCCGCCCAAGGCCCCGGCATCGCCATCTTCGCCGGCGGCTGTTTCTGGTGCGTCGAATCGGATTTCGACCACGTGCCCGGCGTGGTGAAGACGATCTCGGGATATACCGGCGGCACCACCAAGAACCCGACCTATGAACA
>JAOTVC010000098.1 GCA_029863585.1 Alphaproteobacteria bacterium
GATCTGCCCGGGCCGGCCGCGGAACCCACCGCTCTGTGCCCAGGCCTTGATCCGGGCCGGCTGGCGGCCGCACCAGGCATCGAACCCGTCCTCGGCCACCGCCGTGATGGGCACCGGGTTCCTGCCCGCCCGTGCCGTCAATCCTCCAACCGCCATATCGGCTCCTCCCCTCCCTGATCGCAAAGCGCCCGATGATCGCCCAGGGCCGGGCCCGAGGGAAGGGCTAATCGCGCCCTTGCCAGCACCGCGCCGCATGCGTATGTGTTGGCGGTTCTAACGCCGTCCCGGGAGACCCGCCCATGGCCGAATTCACCCTCGCCCTCGCCAACAAGGCCTATTCGTCCTGGTCGCTCCGGGCCTGGCTTGCCATGAAGCGGACCGGCGCTCCCTTCGAGGAGGTGGTGATCCCGCTCCGCCAGAGCGACACGCGGACGGAGATCCTCAAATATTCGCCTTCGGCGAAGCTGCCGGCCTTGATCCACGGTGACGTCAGGGTCTGGGAATCGCTCGCGATCATCGAATACCTCGCGGAACTGTTTCCCGACGCCGGTCTGTGGCCCCAAGATGCCGCCGCCCGGGCGCACGCGCGCGCGGCCGCGCAGGAGATGCATGGCGGTTTCCTCGCCCTGCGCCGCGCCCTGCCGATGAACATGCGCCACGGTTTCCCGGGCCTCGATTACGACGATGCGGTCGGCGCCGAGATCAACCGTGTCCAGGCGATCTGGCGCGATATCCGGAAGCGGTTCCCAGACGCCGCGGGCGACGGGCCGTTCCTGATGGGCGGCTTTTCCGCACTCGATGCGATGTATGCGCCGGTCGCCAGCCGCTTCGCCACCTACGCCGTGGAACTGGAACGCCAGGCCCAGGCGTATGTCGATGCGGTGCTCGATGACCCGGACATGCAGGAATGGCGCGCCGCTGCCAACAAGGAACCCTGGATCATCCCGGAATTCGAGCCCGACGAAAAGGCCGAGGAAAACTGAAACGCCGGCTCGCCGGCGTCACGGGATCAAGGTTTTCCCCCGGCACCGTCGGGGGCGCCTTTGGCGGGGGGACCCGGGATCTTCGACGGTGCGCCGCCTGCCGCACCATCGCCGTCGGCTTGAGGCTTGGGGGCTCCACCATCGAGCAGTTTTCGCTCCCGGTAATAGCGCGCAGCGCCCTTGTGAAGCGGGATAGCGAGCCCGGCCAGGGCATTTTCGAGCCGCATGCGCCGCGCCGCACGCGGGGCCTGGTCCAGGATCTGGCGCGTCGATGGATGCCAAAGGGCCCGGGTGACGCCGTAGACGACATCCTCGCGCACCGTCTCCGCCACCACCAGCAGCGCCCCCACCGCCAGCGTCTGCGTCGCCGCCGACCTGCCATAGACCGATGCCGGAAGGCTGACCGATCCCAGAAACGGTTCGGTCTTGCGGATCGCCGCCGCCTGGCGCCCGTCGATGGGCAACAGCCTGATGGGAACGTCCCGGGCAAGCTGGGAGATGACCGGCGCGGGGTATCCGCCGACAAAGAAAAAAGCGTCGATCTTGCCGCTCCTCAGCCGGTCGACCGCCGGGCCGATCTGGGAATTGAGGTGCGCCACGGCCTTGGGGCCGACGCCGTAACGCTTCAGCACCAGCCTGGCGATGGAGCGGGTGCCGGACCCCTTGAGATCGAGAGAGATGCGCCGTCCCCGCAGATCGCCGATGGTCTTGATAGGCGAATCCCGGCGCACCACCACATGAACCGCTTCGGGATAGAGGCTGGCGACGGCGCGGAGACCCGGCACCGCTTTCTTGCCGGCAAAGGGAGCCTTCCCGTTCACCGCGAGATAGGCGATGTCCGATTGCACCAAGGCGGATTCAAGCCGGCCGGCGCGGATGTCCCTGATGTTGGACAACGACCCCCGCGAGGCCTGGGCCACCGCCACCATGCCGGGCACGCCGCAGGAGCCGCCCTCGCCGCACAGGCTGGCCCCCGGGGGATGAGAGATGGCGCTGGCGATCAGGCCGCCGACGGGAAAGTAGACGCCGGAGATCGAACCGGTGCCGATGCGGAAAAACTTGATATCCTGGGCCTGGGACGGCACGACCGATCCCGCCATGAGGGCCAGCGCCCCCATGGTGGTCATGATCCAACGCGATCTTCGGTGCATCGTGAAATCCCTGCGTTCCAAAACGCAATGCCTGTCCCTACCCGATTGCCGGGTTGAGGTAAAGAGGCCACCACCCTATATGCCGGAAATGTCACAAAGAAGCCTTAATCCCCCGGCTGGGGGCTTCATCCCCGGGCCGGGCGTTCCGGATACGGATAAGCCGTCATGAACGAAATCCTGTTTCGCCTGGGCGCCGCCCTCGCCATCGGCTTGCTCATCGGTCTCGAGCGGGGTTGGCAGGGGCGTGATATGGCGGAAGGCTCGCGCATCGCCGGTATTCGCACCTTCGGCATCATCGGCTTGTTCGGCGGCGCCGCCGGCCTGATCGCGGAAAGCCACGGCGGCTGGGTCCTGGCGGGCGCCCTGGCCGCGCTCGGCGCGATCGCCGCGGCGGCGCATTTTCGTAGCCTCAAGGCGGAAAGCGACGTCTCCATCACCACGCTGACGGCGCTGCTCTGCACCTTCGCATTGGCCGCGCTGGCCGGCCTCGGCAACGCCGAGGCGGCAGGCGCGGCGGCTGTGGTCATGGCACTTCTTCTCGGCATCAAGCCGGAGATCCACGGCTTCGTGCGGCGTATTCGGCGCGACGAACTGCTGGCAACGATCCGCCTGTTACTGGTTTCCGTTGTGGTTCTGCCGATCCTGCCGGACAAGGGCTTCGGACCGGGCGCCGTGCTCAACCCCTACCGCATCTGGTGGATGGTGGTGCTGGTGGCGGCGCTATCCTATGTCGGATATGTCGCCGTCCGGGCGGCCGGCGCCCGGCGCGGCGTCCTGTTGTTGGCGCTGGCCGGGGGACTTGCCTCGTCCACCGCCGTCGCCCTCAACCTGGCGCGCCTGGGACGGCAAAAAGCCCTTTCCCCCGACCTGATTGCCGCCGGCACGGTAACGGCCTCGGCGGTGATGTTCCCGCGCATCTTTCTGATCGGTGTCGCCCTGGCCCCGGCATTGGCCCAACCGCTGGCCGCCATGGTGATCCCCGCCACCGGGGCCGGCCTGGCGGCGGCGTGGTGGCTGATCCGCAGGACCCAACGCTTAACCGACGACGCTCTGACAGAGGAAGGCTTCGCGGCGCGCAACCCGCTCGACCTACGCACGGCGATCCAATTCGGTGCGCTGCTTGCCCTCATCATGGTCCTGTCCCATGCCGCGCGGGACCTGATGGGGGGTGCGGGTCTCATCGCGCTGGCCGCCGTTTCCGGCCTCGCCGACACCGACGCGATCACCCTGTCCCTCGCCGATGCCGCCGCCAAGGAGGCGATCGCCGAAACCCTTGCCGCCGGCGCCATCGTCACCGCGCTCGCCGTCAACACGGTCTTCAAGGCGGGGCTGGTTGTGGCCATCGCCGGCTGGCCCGCCGGTCTGCGGGTATCCGCTTCCCTGGGCCTGGCACTGGCGGCGGGAGCGTTGGGCTACGTCCTGACTCTAATGACGTAAGAGGCGAATTGGCCGCCGCGCCCCGGCCGGCCGCGGCAGCCGCCGTCAGGCTTCGCCGGAGACTCCGGCGGCGGGATCGAGCACCGTATCCCGCGCCCCGGTCGGAAGGGGATCTGGATAGTCCAGGATGTAATGCAGCCCCCGGCTTTCGTGCCGAGCCAGGGCCGAGCGCACGATCAGGTCCGCGCAGTCGGCCATGTTGCGCAGCTCCAGCAGGGTCTGGCTGACCCGGAAATTGGCATAGTAGTCGCCAATCTCCGCCTTCAGGAGATCGGCCCGGTGGCGCGCCCTTTCAAGGCGCTTGGTGGTGCGCACGATGCCGACGTAATCCCACATGAAGCGGCGGAGCTCCGCCCAGTTGTGGCTGAGAACGACCTCCTCGTCGGAATCCCGCACCCAGCTCTCGTCCCAGGGGGCGATGTCACCCGGCGTGCCGATGTCGCCAAGATGGGCCGCGATGTCCCGGCCGGCGGCCCGGGCGAAGACCAGGCATTCGAGCAACGAGTTGGACGCCAGCCGGTTGGCGCCGTGCAGGCCGGTAAAGGTGCATTCCCCCACCGCGTAGAGGCCATCGCGGTCTGTGCGGCCGGCAAGATCAGTCATCACCCCGCCGCAGGTGTAATGAGCCGCGGGCACCACCGGAACCGGGCCCGCGGTCATGTCGTAGCCGAACTCCAGACAGCGGGCATGAAGGGTCGGGAAATGGGACTTGATGAAATCCGCGCCGCGGTGGGAAATGTCGAGCCCGACGCTTTCGATTCCGAAGCGCTTCATCTCATGATCGATGGCGCGGGCCACCACGTCGCGCGGGGCGAGCTCGGCGCGGGCATCGAACCGCTCCATGAACCGGGTGCCGTCGGGCAACAGAAGATGGCCGCCCTCGCCCCTGACCGCCTCGCTGATCAGGAACACGGAGCGGGAATCGGAGATCAGGCAGGAGGGATGGAACTGGGTGAATTCCATGTTGGCGACCCGGCAGCCCGCGCGCCAGGCCATGGCGATTCCGTCGCCGGTGGCGCCGGGGGGATTGGTGGTGTGCAGGTAGACCCGGCTGGCGCCGCCGGTGGCAAGCACCACCACCTTGGCACGGAACAGCTTGACGTGGCCGTCGGCGCAATCCAGCGCGTAGACGCCGACGCACCGGAGCCTTCCGGTGCCGGGATCGGGCCGATTGATGCAGTCGATGGCCACGTGGTTCTCGAACAAACGGACATCGTGCCGGGCGCGGACGGCGCGCTCGAGGCAGGCCTGCACGGCCCGGCCGGTGGCATCCGCCGCATGAACCACCCGGCGGTGGCTGTGCCCGCCTTCCCGGGTCAGGTGCGGCAGGCCCCGGCGCGGGCCTTCGGTCTCCCGGGTGATCTCCATGTCGAGCGATTCGAGCCAGGCGATGATGGCGGGGCCTTGCTCCACGGCGAAGCGGACCACGTGCGGGTCATTGAGCCCGGCCCCGGCGTTGACGGTGTCCGCGATGTGGGAGGCGAAGGAATCGTCGTCGCCGATCGCGGCGGCGATGCCGCCTTGCGCCCAGTTGGTCGCCCCCTGGTCCAGGGCGCCTTTCGACAGCACCCCGATGGACACGCCTTGCGGCAGCTCCAGGGCGACGCCCAAGCCGCCCGCGCCGCCGCCGAGAATCAGCACGTCTAAGGAATACTCAAAATCGGTCACGACCTGTCCGCCCGAGCGGCTGAGGCTCAATAGAGAGCTGCTTTATGGCACAGCAGGCCGGTGGCGGCAACGCGGGCGCCCGCGTCAGGCAAATTCTTGGCGCTGCCAGGCCTCGAGGCGGCGGCGCATCCGCGCCACGTGGCTGCCCGGCCAATAGAGCTTTTCACAGTCCGGGCACCAGGTCGCCTGGGCGGCCATATCGATCACCCGCGCCGGCAGGAGGGCGCGCGCCTCGTCGGGCGCCGCAGCCAACGGACGGTTACAGAGAAGGCAGCGGGGAAACGGGGCTTTCAGCCAGTCGATGGCAAGGTCCCGGGTGGTTTCCGCCACCCATTCCTTAAGACCGCGTCCCGTCAGCAACAGCGTCGAGGCGTCGGCATCGCGGATTTCCAGGACCTTCCGGTCGCGGGTGATCAGGACCCGGCGGTCGGCCCGGGCAGCCTCCAGCAAAGCGCGGTCGGAGCCCCGTCGCCGCGCGATGGCGGTATCGTACCCCGCCGCGCGCAGCCAGCGGCCGAGCCGGATCAGCATTTCATCGCAGCAAAACCGGTCGCATCCCTCAGGCGGCTTCGCGCGCGCAAGATCGCGCCTCCCCGGCGGCGCGCTCCGCCCCATCGGGCCTAACCTGCGGCCAGGGCCCAGGCGCCGTAACCGACCACCGGGCCGCCCCCGCCGGCGGTGTCGCCCGAATTGCGGAGGTCCAGGCGGGTGACCGACAGGCCATGGCGGCGCGCCGCCAGGAGCAGCCCCGCCACAGCCTGATAGCCGCAGGCATCATTGCCGGTCAGCCCGCCGCCGTCCAAAGCCTCGATGGCGCGGGCGGTGGCGCCATCGAGCTCCTCCGCCACCTCGGAGGCGTGATAATGGGAGAGATCGGTACTCGCCACGATCAGGGTTTCGGGCCCATCCCACAGCGCTTCCAGCACCGCGGCCACGGTTTCGGAGGACGCATCCCCCACCACCAGCGGCACGAGAGCAAAGTCCCCCAGTACGGCCATCAGGAACGGCAGCTGGACCTCCAAAGCGTGCTCTTCCCGGTGGGCGGCGTCATCCGGACGCGCAAGGCCGTCCGCCACCAGGGCATCGATCGCCGCGCGGTCCAAATTCACCGCTCCGGCCGGCGTGGCGAAGGCCTGAACGGTGGGCGCCGCGATGCCGAAGAAGGCCTTGAAGTGACTGGGGCCGATCAGCACGACGCGGCGCACCCTGCCCTTGAGCGCCGCAAGCGAAGCATAGGCCGATGCGGCCACCGGCCCGGAATAGACAAAGCCCGCATGGGGAACGATCAGCGCCTTGGGCGCCTGCGGCGCCGCGCCGGTTTCCGCCGCGTCGATAAGATCACGGACGGTCTGCATCAGGGATTCGCCTTCGCCGGGATAGAACGTCCCGGCGACGGCCTCGGGTCGGATGGTCTGTCCGGGGGATGAGTCCATGGCAGCCTCCTGATTGAACGTGGGCCTCTCGATCACCATATAGGTACGGATATGGACAAACCCAAGATCCAAGGCGTTCCCGGCCGCTATTGGCATACGCTCGACGACGGGCGGATCCAATGCGACCTCTGCCCGCGCCTGTGCCGCCTCAAAGCGGGACAGAGGGGGCTTTGCTTCGTCCGCCAACGGGTGGGCGAGGAGATGCGGCTCATGACCTATGGGCGGTCTTCGGGGTTCTGCGTCGATCCCATTGAAAAAAAGCCGCTCAACCACTTCCTGCCCGGAACCGCAATCCTCAGCTTCGGCACCGCCGGGTGCAACCTGACCTGCAAGTTCTGCCAGAACTGGGATATTTCAAAGGCCCGCGCCTTCGACCGCCTGCAGGATGAGGCAAGCCCCGATGAGATCGCCGCCGCGGCCCAAGCCGCGGGCGCCCGGGCCGTCGCCTTCACCTACAACGACCCGGTGATCTTCCTGGAATACGCGGTCGATGCCGCCGCCGCCTGCCGCGCCCGGGGCCTCAAGACGGTGGCCGTCACCGCGGGCTATATCACCGCCCAAGCGCGTCCCGAGTTTTTCGCGGCGATGGACGCCGCCAATGTCGACCTCAAGGGCTTCACGGAAGGCTTCTACCGCAAGCTCTGCGCCGGCGCCCTCGCCCCGGTCCTCGAGACCCTCAGCTATATCCGCCATGAAACCGATACCTGGCTGGAGATCACGACACTCCTTATCCCCGGCCAGAACGATTCCGATGCCGAGATCAAGGCGCTGAGCAAGTGGGTCTCGGACGAGCTCGGGCCCGACGTGCCGCTGCACTTCACCGGTTTTCATCCCGACTGGCGCATGCGCGACATCCCGGCGACGCCCTCGGCGACGCTGACCCGAGCCCGGTCCATCGCCCAGGAGCAAGGGCTCAATTTCGTATACACCGGCAACGTTTTCGACCCCGAGCGGCAGACCACCTACTGTCCCCAATGCGCCAAGCCCGCCATCGGGCGCGACGGCTACACCATCACCTCATGGGGCCTCGGCCAAGGCGGGTTCTGCACGTCTTGCGGAGCAGGCGTTCCCGGCGTCTTCGAGGAAAAGCCCGGCAACTGGGGCGAACGCCGCCGGCCGGTCACCATCCATCACGCGGCCTGAGGGGCCGCTTTCCCAGCCCCGGCGAGCGCGCTTGCGCTCAAGCTCTCAAGCGGACTTCGGCTTGATGGTCCAGGCGATGACGGGCTCGAAGCCGGCATCGGCGAACAGGTTGCCGACCGGACAGCGGTCTTCGGACAGCCCCTTGAGGCGTTCGACCCGCGCCTCCGGCTCATCGGTTTCCAGTGTGATCTCCAGGCCCGCCGCACAGAACCGCATCACTTTGTCGCCGCCCTTGCGGCTTTCGATCCGGTCGGTCGTGGTGGTTGCGGTGATCAGAAGCGCGCCGTGATCGAAGCGCATGGCCTCGGCCACCTTGACGATCTGCACCGCCTGGCAGGAGGCGAGCGACGCGGTCAGATGGGCCAGCGGCGAGGCGCCGGTATTGGTGCCGCCGCGGGCCTCGGGCTCGTCGGTGACGATGACGTGGCCGTCCTGGGTCGAAACCTCGCACCGCACGCCGGCGGTGCAGATCGCCTCAACACTGCGGGTGCTGGCCCCCGCCCGTTCCTTTTGCCGGATCGCCATGTTCTTCTCCCCTTCACCGCACGGCAGGTGCCGCGGTCCGGCTGCACTTCTAGCACGGCCCCGGGCGCGAGAGAAACCGAAGCCGTCCGGCCGGGGCCGCACCGGCCTTGGCCTGGCGCGTCCTTTGTGGCAAACATGGGCCGCCCCGCGCCGTCGGCGCACCGCAAGCGTGATGACCAGGCCATGAACACCGCAGAATCAGAGACCAAAGACGCCCCCCACGATTTCATCCGCGACATCGTGCGCGACGATCTCGCCGCCGGGCGGACGCGGTCCGTGGTCACGCGCTTCCCGCCGGAGCCCAACGGCTACCTCCATATCGGCCACGCCAAGTCGATCTGCCTGAATTTCGGGGTCGCCGCGGAGACCGGCGGGCGCTGCCACCTGCGCTTCGACGACACCAACCCGGCCAAGGAAGAAGAGGAATACATTACCGCCATCAAGGAGGACGTGCGTTGGCTCGGCTTCGATTGGGGCGAGCACCTCTATTTCGCCTCGGATTATTTCGAGCAGCTCTACGCCTGGGCCGAGCATCTGATCGAGACCGGCTTCGCCTATGTCGACGACCAGAGCGCCGATGAGATCCGCGCCAACCGCGGCACCCTGACAGAACCCGGCCGGGAAAGCCCCTTTCGCGGCCGCGGCGAGCAAGAGAACCTGGACCTGTTCCGCCAGATGCGCGCCGGCGCCTTCCCCGACGGCAGCCGCGTCCTGCGCGCCAAGATCGACATGAGCGCGGGCAACATCAACCTGCGCGATCCGGTGCTCTACCGGGTCTTGCGCGCCCCCCATCCGCGGACCGGCGATGGCTGGTGCATCTACCCGACTTACGATTTCGCCCACGGCCAATCCGACGCCATCGAAGGCATCACCCATTCGCTCTGCACCCTGGAATTCGAGGATCACCGGCCGCTTTACGAGTGGCTGCTCGACCATCTTCCGGTGCCCTCCCGGCCGCGCCAGATCGAGTTCGCGCGCCTCAACCTGACCCACACGGTGCTGTCCAAGCGGCGCCTGATCCAGCTGGTGACCGAGGGCCACGTCGGCGGCTGGGACGATCCGCGCCTGCCGACCCTTTCGGGCATGCGCCGGCGCGGCTTCCCGCCCGAGGCAATCCGCGATTTCGCCCAGCGCATCGGCATCGCCAAGGCCGACAGCACGGTGGAGATGGCCTATCTGGAGCACTGCGTGCGCGAGCATCTCAACCGCACCGCCGAAAGGCGCATGGCGGTGCTCGACCCGATCAAGGTGGTGATCGAAAACTACCCCGAGGGCGAGAGCGAGATGCTAACGGCGGTGAACAACCCCCAGGATGAAGCCGCCGGCACCCGCCAGGTCCCGTTCGGGCGCGAGCTCTATATCGAACGCGACGATTTCATGGAGGACCCGCCCAAGAAATTCTTCCGCCTGGCGCCGGGACGCGAGGTGCGGCTGCGTTATGCCTACTTCGTGACCTGCGAGGACATGGTCAAGGACGGCGACGGCCGGGTGGTTGAGCTCAAATGCCGCTACGACCCCGCAACCCGAGGCGGCAACGCGCCGGACGGGCGCAAGGTCAAGGCGACGCTGCATTGGGTTTCCGCGGCCGACGCGGTCGATGCCGAGGTGCGGCTCTACGATCACCTGTTCACGCACCCGGACCCGGGCGCCGAAGGCGACTGGCTTGCCGACCTCAATCCCGGCTCCCTCGCGGCCATCGAAGGATGCAAGCTGGAACCCGCGCTCGGCGGCATCGCGCCGGGCGCAGTCGTCCAGTTCGAGCGGCAAGGTTATTTTGCGGCCGACAAAGAGTCCGCGACTTCCCGGCCCATCTTCAACCGCACCCTCGGGTTGCGGGATAGTTGGGCCAAGGTCCAAGCCAAACAGACATAAAGGGCTGGATACAGGCGGCGCCGAAGCTAACCGTACTTAAGAACCGTCCGCCCCAATCAAACGATCCTAGGCGGAGAGGTTACGCCCGGGGGCGGTCCCCTCCTTCAGGGTGGAAGCCTCAGGCCTCCTGAAGGTTGACGGCCTTCGGTCCCCGCGCATCGGGTTCCACGTCGAACGTCACCTTCTGACCCTCGTTCAGGGTCGTCATACCGGACTGTTCTACAGCGGTGATATGAACGAATACGTCCTTCGATCCGTCGTCGGGAGAGATGAAGCCAAATCCCCGGGTGGTATTGAAGAACTTCACGGTACCAGTAGCCATGTAGTGTTTCCCATTCAATGTTTCGCCTTCGCGCGATATGCCCGAAGCGTGGACTTCCTTCACACTGATCAAAGGAGATTATTGGCGGTTGCAGGCAACCATCAGCATCTGCCAAGACAACTGCTCAGGCGTCACTTTTTTATCTTCCGATGATCAAGAGGAAGATACAATGATTTTTTGATCGAATTCGTTAACCCTGAAGCGGGGCCGTTCTCTGTTAAGTTTCTGATTTATAAGGAATAACCTCGGCATCGGTCGTTTTGGGGCAACGACTTTTCCGTGCATTCCAAGGGACCCGGCAGCGCCGATGGAAGGCGCGGCACCAGTGGGAGGAGAGCACCATGGACCAAATCACCGTCAGCGGATACTCCCGCCGGCCGCCCCATGTGGTGGCCGATGCCAAGGGATTCTTCAAGGACCAGGACCTCGACGTCGTCTTTCACCTGGTCAAGCTGGCGCCCCAGCACAACGAGGAAATGGCCGCCGGCATGTGGAACATGACGCTGTCGAGCGCCGATACCATGATCGCGCGCTCGACCAAGGAAGGGGTTGACTACGTCATGTTCATGCAGGCCGAAGAAGGCCTCGGCGCCTACCTGATCGGCCGGCCCGGGACCCGGTCGGTCGAACAGCTGCGCGGCACCTTGCTGGCGGCCGACCCGGTCGATTCCAATCTCGACGTCATCCGCATGAAGATCATGCGCAACCACGGCATCATGGAAAGCGAATACGACTACGAGGTGATCGGCACCACCCCGGCCCGCGCCCAGGCGCTGTTGGACGGCAAGGTCTCCGCCGCGATGCTGACCCCGCCGTCGTCGGACAAGGTGCTGGAAGCCGGCTGCGTCCTGCTGGCCAACGGCGAAGACCACGTGCCCGGCTGGCCGCTCGCCTGCGGCTGGGGGCTGCGCAGCTGGGTTGAAAGCCACCGCGAACTGGTCGTCCGCTTCATCCGCGGCTGGGCCAACAGCGCCGACTGGCTGCTGGACCCCGCCAATAAGGAGGAGACCATCGATCTCCTGATGTCGGAATCCGGGCTCAACAAGGAACGTGCGGTTCACGCCTATGACCGGGTGGTTCCCAAGGGCCGGATCAACCCCGATGCGATCCGCCGCAACCTGGAACTTCGAATCGAACTCGGCCTCTATCCGCCGCCCCACCAGCCGGCGGAGCATTTCTACGACATGAGCTATTGGTGCGAGGCCACCGGCCTGGCGGCGCCCAAGGCCGCGGGCACCCCGAAAAGCGCCGCCGAATAGGATCCTCTCCCGCGCAACCCGGGACGCGGTTCAGGCGGCGGCCCCGGCCTTGGCGTCGCGGATCAGGCGCCAGATCGCTTGCGCCGTCGCCGGCATGGGCACATGGCGGATGCCGAGCGGTGACAGCGCGTCGACCACGGCATTGGTGACCGCCGGCATGGCGCCCACCGATCCCGCTTCGCCGGCGCCCTTGACGCCGAGCGGATTGGTCTTGGTCGGCACCGGGTTGGCTTCCACCGTGATGGAAGAAAAATGGCTCGCCTTGGGCATGGCGTAGTCCATGAAGGTGCCGGACATCAGCTGGCCGGTCTCGTTGTCGTAATTGATGTTCTCCAGCAGGATCTGCCCCAGCCCCTGGCCGGCGCCGCCCTGGATCTGACCGAACAGCAGCAGCGGGTTCAAGACCACCCCGACATCGTCGACCACGCGGTAGTTGAGCACCTCGACCTCGCCGGTCTCCTCGTCGATCTCCAGTTCCACCACGTGGCAGCCATTGGGGAAGTTCGCGGCCTTGGCGCGCTGCACGCCAGTCGCCACCAGGCCGGGTTCCATGCCATCGGGCAGGTTGGCGGGATTGACCGCCGCGCGTGCCACCTCCTTCATGGTGAGCGACCGGTTGGAATTGGGGCTGGAAAACACGCCGTCTTCGAAATTGACGTCCTTTTCATCGACCTCCAGCATGTGGGCGGCCAGCGCCGTCGCCTTTTCGAGCACCTTGCCGGTGGCGATGGAGACCGCCGTCCCGCCATGGGTGGCCGAGCGCGAACCGCCGGTGCCGTGGCCGAAGGGGACCTTGTCGGTGTCGCCCCAGACATAATTGACGTCGTCGAAATCAAGGCCCAGCTGGTCGCAGACGATCTGCTTGTAGATGGTCTCGTGCCCCTGGCCGCCGGTGACGGAACCGGCCAGGATGGTGGCCGTGCCGGAGCGGTCGAAGCGCACCTCCGCGCCTTCGATGCCGGGACCGGCGGCGCGCTCGATGGTGTTGGAAATGCCGAAGCCGCGCAGCTTGCCGCGCTTGCGCGATTCCGCGCGCCGGGCCGCGAAGCCCTCAAAGTCGGCCGCCTTCAGCGCCAGGTCCAGGTTCTTCTGGAAATCGCCGCAATCGTAGGTCTGGTTCAACCCGGTCTTGAACGGCATGGCATCGGGCGGGATGGTGTTCCGGCGCCGGAGCTCGACCGGATCCAAGCCAAGCTCGTCGGCGGCGACGTCGATGATGCGCTCGATCATGTACGACGCCTCGGGCCGGCCGGCGCCGCGATAGGGCGAGGTCGAATTCGAATGGGTGAACACCCCGGTGATATCGACATGGATCACGGGCGTCCGGTAGACCCCGGCGACGCCGCCGATGTTGTTGAAGGCGGGATTGGGCGTCGAATTGGTGCAGTACGCCCCAAGATTGGCGATGCTCTTGACCCGGACTCCCGTGAAATTTTGATCGGCGTCGAGCGCCAGGCTGACATCGACCACGTTGTCGCGCCCGTGGTTGTCGCTGAGGAAGGCTTCTTCCCGCGTGCTGGTCCATTTGACCGGTCTGTGCAGCAGCTTGGACGCCAGCAGGCACAGCGGTCCTTCCGCATAGATGTTGGATTTCATGCCGAAGCTGCCGCCCACGTCCTGGGCGATCACCCGGACCCGGTTCTCCGGCACCTTGAGCACCCGGTTGGCGAGCTGGGAGCGGTAGGGATGGACGCCCTGCAGGGTGGTGTAAAGGGTATAGGCGTCCTCCGCCTTGTTGTAATCGCCGACGCAGGCGCGCGGCTCCATGGCGGCTGCGATCACCCGATTGATGACGAAGGTGTGGGAAACCACATGGGCCGCCTCGGCGAAGGCTCTGTCCGCCGCCTCCTTGTCGCCGCCCTGATGGACGAAACAGATATTGTCGGGGCAATCGTCCCACACCAGCGGCGCGCCCGGCTCGGATGCCTTGGCGGTATCGGTGACCGACGGCAATTCCTCGTAATCGACCTCGATCAGCTCGGCCGCGTCCTGGGCCTGGGCCCGGGTTTCGGCCACCACGAAGGCCACCCCGTCGCCCACCCGGCGCGCCCGGTCGGAAACCAGCGGATAGATCGGCGTGACATAGGAATCCGAGCCGTCGCGCCGCTTGCGGCCCTTGGCGTTGGGCAGGTCGCCGAAGCCCGAGGCCTGCCAATCGGCGTCGGTGAGGACGAGCAGCACCCCCGGCGCGGCCTTTGCCGCGTCGGTATTGATGCCGCCGATCTTGGCATGGGCATGGGGCGAGCGCAGGACGACGCCATAGGCCGTGCGGGGCAGCTGCACGTCATCGACATAGCGTCCCCCGCCCTTCAGCAAGCGCTGGTCTTCCGCCCGCCAAACCGGCTGTCCGATCGCGTATTTCCCCATTTCGTCCTCCCTAGAAAATCGCCGCTCCGGACCCGGAGCGGTCACCTGGCGCATGCCCTGTTAGGTTACTCGGATAGCAGAAAAACCCGTGCGACTGAAGTCCGCCGCGCGCCCCGGCCCGCCCGCGCAAGAACCGCCGGCCGCGCCGGGCCCCGGAGAGATATCCGGGGCGGCACGGTTGGTCTGGCGCCGCCCCCTATCGAGACCCCGGCCGGCTACTTGCAGTCCGCGGCGGTCACCAGACTGGTGACGCCCCCGATATACTTGATGGCGCAGTTCATGCCCTTCTTGAGGCTGCCCACCTTGGCCTTCTTGCCGGCAAGCTTGACCTTGGTGCGCTTGCGGTGGGTCTTGAGCGTCACGCTCTTGCCGGCGGCATCGGTGAGGGTGATCTTTTTCTTACCCAGGGCGGAAATCGTGCCGGACAGGCTGAGCGTCTTGATCTTCTTCACGTCCTTGGGGGTCAGGAGCTCCCTGAGCCGGTCCTTGGCGGCCGCCGGCGCGTTG